>NZ_CP076103.1:1503682-1804419 GCF_018732085.1 Lysobacter capsici
CGGCAACCCCCGAGGTATCGTGATCGCGGCGATGCAAGGCCGCATGGATGCGCCCGATCACCTGATCGATATCGTCCACGCGGCTGCGGAAATACGCGTCGTCCATCGCCTCGAACACCGAGGCGATGCGGTCGCGCTGCAGGCGCAGGGCGTAATCGGCGGCGTAGTGGCCGGTGCGGATCAGTTCGTCCAGGCCCTGCAGCAGTTCGGGGTCGTCGAGCAGCAGCGTGTGCAGGTCGAGGAACTCGCCGACTTCGTGGGCGAGCGCGCCGTGCAGGCGGTCGCGCAGCGCGTGCATCTCGCTGCGCACGATGTCGATGGCGGTGTGCAGGCGCGCGAGTTCGGTTTCGACCTGATCGGCGCCGATGCGCTCCTCGGCGACTTCCAGCGCGTGCGGCAGGCGGACCCGGGCGCGACCGAGCGCGCTGCCTCTGGATGCGCCGTGACCTTGGAATAGCTGCCGCATGCGCGCCCCCGGCTCAGCTGTCTTCGTCGAAGCGACGATCGAACAGCGCCGTGACCGCCTCGGCGGCGTTGGCTTCGTCTTCGCCCTCGACCCGCAGCTTGACGTGGGTGCCCTGGCCGGCGGCGAGCAGCATCACGCCCATGATGCTCTTGGCGTTGACCTCGCGGCCCTTGGCGGTGAGCGTGGCGTTGCTGCGGAAACCCGACAGCACCTGCACCAGCTTGGCGGTGGCGCGGGCGTGCAGGCCCAGTCGGTTGGAAACGGTGAGTTCGCGTTCGATCATGTCGGGGTCCTCAGGCAATGGTCAAACGCATCGTGCGTGGCGGTGCGGGTGTGCGTTGTCGCGGTCGCGTCGTGCGGTTTCAGGTCTTCCAAACAGGGGGTTCCAGCGGTGTGGTGATCGGGGGGCTTGCGCTCAGGCATCGTCGAGTATCACACCGTTGCGGGCGCCGGCCGCGGCGACCGCGGGCAATCGGTCCAGTTCGAGCTCGGCGTAGTTCATGACCCGCAGCAGCATCGGCAGATTCAAGGCCGATACGCGCCGCACCGGCGTGCCCAGGCGCGCGACCCGCGCGGCCAGGTTGCTCGGCGAGGCGCCGTACAGATCGGTCAGCACCAGCACGCCGTCGCCGTCGTCGACCCGGCGCAGGGCCGCGCTCGCCGCCGGCAGCAGGCTGTCCAGATCGGCGTCGAACGGCACCTCCAGCGCCTCGGTGCGCAGCGGCAGCGGATTCAACAGGCGTTGGGCGACCGACAGCAGCGCGCTGCCGATACCGGAATGAGTGATGAGAAGGACGCCGACGGACATGGCTCCAACTTAGCAGAGCACGGTGACAGGCCGGAAGCTCCCTGTGCGGCGTTTGCGCGTCCGGCCGCGTTCTCGATCGGGCGCCGGTCCGGTGAATGCGCCGTGGCGCGTGGCGATTGCGGGATTTCCGGGCGAACCGATGGCGTTGTTGCGCCACTGGAACAGCGTGTCGGATGCGCGCGGGTTGGATAGGCGAGTCATGCGCAATGGGGTGCGCAATGGGGACGGCGCCCCGCGATCCCGCTTGGTTTCCCGCATGCGGTATTTCGCGAGTGGTTGGGGCGGGCACGAAAAACGGGCAGCCGCGCGGCTGCCCGTGGGGTGGATCGGACCGCTGCTTACTGCTTGGGCGGCGTCTGGCTGTCGGCCGGCGGCGGCGGTGCGTTCGGATCGGTGGGCTGCGGGTTGGCCGGCGGCATGTCGTTGGGCGGGGTGTCGGCCGGTGGCGGCAGTTCGCCCGGCGGCGGGGTGTCGGCCGGCGGCGTGGTGGCCGGAGCCGTCGTGTCGCTCGGGGCCGGGCCGGCGGCGGTCGGCTCGGCGGGCTTGTTGCAGGCGCTCAGCAATCCGGCGGCGAGCAACGCGCTCAAGATCGCGGCGAGCGGGCGTGGACGGGGCATGGGAATGTTCATCGGAATCCTTTGCTGATCGGATCAGCGCTGTGTGGGAGACGGGGCGTCGCGGCAGGTTTACGACGCGGGTTTATTTTTCGTCGACCACCTTGCCGCGCTCGGTCGGCTTGCTCTGCCCGGCCTGGTACTCGGTCTGCGACAGCGCGCCGTCGCCGTTGAGATCGTGGATCGAGAAATTGGCGGCCAGGCGCGCGTCGAGCGCGGCTTCGTCGCGGCTGATCTTGCCGTCGCCGTTGGCGTCGAGTTCGGCGAAGGTGGCCGGGCCGATCGCATCGTTGGGCGCCGGCGGGGTGCGGCTGTCGCCGCGCTGGTCGTTGACCGGCGGCTCGGTGCGCTGCATCGACGTGCCGGGCGGGGTGGTCGGGCTGTGCTGCGCGAACGCGGTCGCACTCAGGCTCAGCGTCGCAACGGCGAGCAGCATGGGGCTCAGTAGCGGTCTCAGTGTCTGGCTGAGGCTGCGGGTCATGGGGTTCATGTCGCGGCTCCGTAGCGGTGGAAGGCCGGAGATTGGTCTCCGTGCGATTCGACCCTACGTGGACGGATGCAAGCATCGCGGCATGGCGATGGGAAAATTTCGTAAGTCGAGCCGTGCGATGCGCGAACCGGCTTACGGATGGTTCAGTCCGGCGTCGTGTTCGTGCATGACTACGCGCATCGCCGTGCAGGCGATATGCGTGATCCGCTCGATGGGGCAGACAGCGCGATCGCGGCAGCGCGATTGCGCCTGACCTCAATCCAGCTCGCGATGATGCACCGCGACTTCGTTCCAGCCGCGCGTGCGCGCGTGCTCGGCCAGGCGTTCGGCCAGATACACCGAGCGATGGCGGCCGCCGGTGCAGCCGAAGGCGATGGTCGCGTAGCTGCGGGTGCTGTCGGCCTGCAGGCGCGGCAGCCAGGTGTCGAGGAACTGGCTGATCTGCTCGACGTACAGATTCACGTCGGCCTGCGCTTCCATGTAGTCGCGCACGCCGCCGTCGCGGCCCGACAGCGGGCGCAGCGCCGGATTCCAGTGCGGATTGGGCAACGCCCGCGCGTCGAACACGAAGTCCGCATCGGCCGGCACGCCGCGGCGGTAGGCGAAGGATTCGAACAGCAGCGACATGCCCGCTTCGCCGCCGAGGCCGAATTCGGTGATGACGTGGCGGCGCAGCTGATGGATGTTGAGCTCGCTGGTGTCGACGATCGCATCGGCGATCTGTCGCAGCGGCTTGAGCACCTGGCGTTCGAGCGAGATCGCATCGGCCAGGGCCAGTCCGAACTGGCTCAGCGGATGGCGCCGGCGGGTGTCGGCGTAGCGCTTGAGCAGCACCGCGTCGCTGGATTCGAAATACACCAGCTTCGGGTCCGCGCCGAGCGCGCCGACCGCCGACAACCACTCGGGAATATTCGCCAGATCGCTGTGGCGGTTGCGCACGTCGATGCCGACCGCGAGCTTGGTCGGCATGCCGTCCTCGGCCTTGATCACGTTCTGCACGAACTGCGGCAGCAACTCGGCGGGCAGATTGTCGACGCAGTAGAAGCCCAGGTCCTCGAAGGTGTTGAGCGCCACCGACTTGCCCGAGCCGGACATGCCGCTGACGATCACCAGGGTGAACATGCTCGGTTCGAGCAGGCTGGGTTCGAGCGCGTCGGACTCGCGCTGCTGCGGTTCGGTCGGCGCGTGCGGACCGGCGCCATGGGATGAGGTCGTGCTCACGATTCGCCGCGCTCCAGGAAGTTGCTGTGCCGTGCGATGAAGGCCGCGGCCGGGTCGAGCCCTTTCATGCGCAGGCTGTGCAGGCGCGTGGCCGCTTCGGTCAACACCGCGAGGTTGCGGCCGGGCATGACCGGCAGGGTGATCATCGGCACATCCAGATCGAGCACCCGGCGCAGGCCGCTGTCGCCGGTGAGGCGCTCCATGCCGGCCGGTTTCGGTTCGCTCATCGGCTTGGTCAGGTGCACGATCAGGCGCAGGTACTTGTTGTTCTTGACCGCGGTGTCGCCGAACATCTGGCGGATATTGAGCACGCCCAGGCCGCGAACTTCCAGCAGGTCCTGCAGCATGTCCGGGCAGGTGCCGTCGAGCACGTCGGGGGCGATCTGGGTGAATTCGGGCGCGTCGTCGGCGACGAGGCGATGCCCGCGCGTCACCAATTCCAGCGCCAGTTCGCTCTTGCCCGATCCCGATTCGCCGGTGATCAGCACCCCGATCGAATAGATCTCCATGAACACGCCATGCAGGGTGATCTGTGGCGCCAGCGCACGGGCCAGGTGGTATTGCAGGTGATTGAGCAGCTCGTGGCCGCGCCGCGGCGACACCCACAGCGGCGTGTCGGTTTCCTCCGCGGCGATGCGCAGGTCCTCGGGGCAGGGCTGGTCCTTGCTGATGACCAGCGCCAGCGGCCGGAACTGGATGATCTTCTCGATCGTTTCCCAGCGCAGCCGCGAATCCAGCCCGTCGAGCCAGGTCAGCTCCTCGGTGCCGAGGATCTGGACCTTGTTCGGGTAGATCGCATTGAGATAACCGGCCAGCGACGGCCGTCGCGCGACCGTATTAACCGCCTCGACCAGCCGCCCGTCGCCGCGTTGGCCGGCCAACCAGCGCAGCGCCAGGCGGTCGCGCTGCTGTTCGAACAGTTCGCCTGCACGGATGCTTTTGCTCATGGGGGAAGTTTACGAGCAAAGGGCGGTGGTGTCGCACTGGGGCGCTGCCCGTATGCGTTAGCGCTGCCCACTTTGTAAAAGGGGGGGGGGCGAGCGCCCGGGGGGCGAAGTCGAGTCGATACCTCAGCGCGGGGGATTCGCTTTTGCTTTCGGGTGAGTGGCTAAGCAAGAGCAAAAGCAAAAGCAAAAGCAAAAGCAAAAGCAAAAGCAAAAGCAAAAGCAAATCCCCCCTGGCCCCCCTTTTTCAAAGGGGGGAATCGGTAGGCGGGGGCGAAGCGATTTGGTGGCAGGAAGAAGAACCGGTACGTCATTTCGCGCTGCGATGCACGCCAACGCTTCGCCGCTCGTGCGCGCTACTCATGCCCACTTTGTAAAAGGGGGCGAGCGCCCGGCGCAGGTTCGAAGTCGAGCGGTTCCTCAGCGCGGGGGATTCGCTTTTGCTCTTCGAACAGTCGCCGGGCAAGTGCAAAAGCAAAGGGGCTGTCCTAGATAAGAATTCGATCTAGGATGAGAAATGGCGATAAGTCGCTGTCGGATAAGGAAAAAAGACCAACTCAGGCTGGTCGAGTTGTTCGTGGCCCAAGCGACCGCCCGTACCGCGGCCGACCTGGTGGGAATTCATCGCAACTCCGCTGCGCTGTACTTCCACAAGCTGCGCCAATGCATTGCCGCTCAGATGGCCGAAGTCGAGCCGGAAATGGCGGTCTTCGAGTGCGACGAGAGTTACTTCGGCGGAGCGCGTAAAGGCAAGCGAGGACGAGGCGCCGCGGGCAAGGTCTGCGTGTTCGGCATCCTCAAGCGCGACGGCAAGGTGTATGCCTTGCCGATTGCCGACACCCGCAGCCAGACCTTGCTGACGGCCTTAAAAACCCGGGTTTTGGCCCATTCGGTGGTCTACACCGATCACCTGGCCAGCTACAACATCCTGGATGTGTCGGGCTTCAAGCATCGCCGGGTGAATCACCGGCATGAGTTCGTGACCCGTCGTGGGAACCACATCAATGGCATCGAGAACTTCTGGAATCAGTCCAAGCGGATCTTGCGCAAGTACAACGGCATTCCGCGCAAGAATTTCTTCTTGTTCCTGAAAGAGTGCGAGTTCCGTTTCAACTATGGGACGCCCCGTCAGCAGCTCAACACGCTGCGGGACTGGGTTGGGCTATAACCCTTATCTAGGACAGCCCCAAAGCGAATCCCCCTTGGCCCCCTTTTACAAAGGGGGGGTCGACAGGTGGGGACGAGGCGATCTTGTCGAGCGTTGAGCTGCCTGCAACTCAAGCCGCGCTGCGCCGGCAATAATCGAGCAACCGATAACTCAACTCGGCCAAGTCCGGCGCGGCGCGCAGTCGGTCGCGGAACGCCTCGTCGGCGAAGCGTTCGGCCAGTTCGGCCAGCAGTTGCAGATGCTGCTGCACGTGATGCTCGGGCACCGCCATCGCCAGCACCAGGTCCACCGGCTGGCCGTCGGTCGCGCCGAAGTCCACCGGTTGCGCGAGCCGCAAAAAGGCCGCACGGCTGTGTTCGAACAGCGGCGTGCGGCCGTGTGGGATGGCCACGCCATGGCCTATCGCGGTACTGGCCAGTGTTTCGCGTTCCTGCAAGCCTTGGCTGAGCGCGGCGGTCATCCGTGGATGGCCTTCGCAAAGCAGATGCGCGGCGGTATCAAGCACTGCATTGCGATCGCCGGGGTGTTCCAGGATGACAACGCGCTGTGCGCTCAACAATTCGTAAAGCGGCATGGCGGTGTGCTTGAGTGGCTGGCGGAAAGCGGGCGCGGAAGGACGGGAAGGGTCAGCCGAATTCGCCGCTGCGGGCGAGGCTTTCGCCGCGATGGTGATCGACCTGCTTGCTCTTGTGCTTCATCAATGCGCGGTCGAGCTTGTCGGCGAGCAGATCGATGGCGGCGTACATGTCGATGGTGGCGGCGTCGCAGTGCAGGGTGCGTCCGGCGATCAGGACGGTGGCTTCGGCTCGATGGTCGGGCTTGTCGAGGCTGAGCTGGATTCGCACGTCGAAGGGTTGGTCGTAGTGGCGTTGCAGACGGGCCAGCTTGGTTTCAACGTAATCACGCAGCGGAGCGGTGACTTCAATCTGCTGGCCGTGGGTTTCGATACGCATCGGGGACCTCCTTCACGTCGCGGGTGAATGCAGAAACGTGTTCCGACCGGTCTTGCCGGACCGAAACGGAACCGGGTGACGCCCTGACCGCGAATAACCGACCAGGGAGTCCAGCATCGCATGCTGAGCCTGCGGCGCAAGGGGCTGG
Source organism: Lysobacter capsici (assembly GCF_018732085.1). NCBI lineage: Bacteria > Pseudomonadati > Pseudomonadota > Gammaproteobacteria > Lysobacterales > Lysobacteraceae > Lysobacter > Lysobacter capsici. Next base: position 1,510,495 of record NZ_CP076103.1, read on the forward strand.
GTTAGGCCTTTGGTCTTATCCCGGGCGGAAATGCTTGATCGGCCAAGTATTTCCACGAGATGTAAAAGTTTCGCAATGGCTCAAGTCGGCAAGGCCGGAGGTTTGCGCGGGGCCGGTGAGATCGGGTGAGTGAGCGCTGCAGCCCTTGGCGGATAAAGATTGCGCAGTTTTTCGCCGCACGCGCGACAACGGCCAAGCGCGAAAGACGCAAGGCCCGCTCGGCGGGATATCCCGATGGGTTGGCGTTAGGGATGCGCGAAAACGGTCGCGCGCGGTGGCCTCAGGCCATGCGCACGCGATCTTGCGAGGACGGAATGCTCATCGCTTCGCGGTACTTGGCGACGGTGCGGCGCGCGACCGGCACGCCGGTGGCCTTCAAGGTTTCGGCCAGGCGCGCGTCGGACAGCGGCTTGCGCGGATTCTCCGCTTCGATCAGGCGCCGGATCATCGCCTGGATCGCGGTGCTGGACGCTTCGCCGCCGGACCCGGTGTCGATGCCCGAGGCGAAGAACGCGCGCAGCGGCATGGTGCCGCGCGGGGTGCGCGCGTACTTGCGCGCGATCGCGCGCGAGACCGTGGATTCGTGCAGGCCGACTTCGTTGGCGACTTCGCGCAAGGTCAGCGGCCGCAATGCGCTGTCGCCGAATTCAAGGAACGCGGCCTGTTGCTTGAGCAGGCAGCGCGCCACTTTCAGCAAGGTATCGCCGCGCGCTTCCAGGCTTTTGAGCAGCCAGCGCGCTTCCTGCAGATGGCCGCGCAGGTAACTCGCGTCGGACGCGCTGGCGTGGCGGATCATGCCTTCGTAGCCGCGATGGATCGAAATGCGCGGACGCATCGCATCCGACAAGGCGACCCGCCACAGGCCCTGCTGACGCCAGATCACCACGTCGGGCGTGACGTAGGTGTCGGTGGAAATCGCGCCCATCTGCGCGCCCGGACGCGGGTCGAGCGAGCGCAGCAACTGCACCGCGGTGTCGACCTGGGCGGTGTCGAGCTTGAGTTCGTTGGCCAGCCCGGCCACGCCGACGCGCGGCAGGCGCTCGAGCGGGCCGCTGGCGATCTGCGCGGCCAGCGCCTTGCCCGGCGTGTCGTCGGGCAAGGTGCCCAGTTGCAGGTTGAGGCATTCGCCGAGCGAACGCGCGGCCACGCCGACCGGATCGAAGCGCTGCACCTGATGCAACACGGTGGCGACTTCGTCTTCGCCGACACTGAGCTCCGGCGCGAGCGAGGCGGCGATCGCGTCGAGCGGTTCGCGCAGGTAACCGTCGTCGTCGATCGCCTCGATCAGCGCCACGCCGATGCTGCGGTCGCGCTGCGACAGCGGGCTCAGGTGCAATTGCCACAGCAGGTGATCGAGCAGGGTCTCGGCGTCGGCGACCTGTTCGGCCGCGGGCGAGTCTTCGTCGTGATCGGACGGGCCGACCCGTTCGTACCAGGTCTCGCCGTCGTCCAGGGTCCACTCGGGTTCGGCGACCGGCGCCTCGGTGCTGCTGCCGGCCTCGCTGCCGCCGCCTTCCTCGCCGCTGGGCACGACCACGCGCGGCTCGTCCTCGGCCGCGGACGGCTCGGTCCAGTCGAGCAGCGGGTTGCTTTCCACGGCGGTGGCGAGCTCGGCCTCCAGTTCCACGGCCGACAATTGCAACAGGCGGATCGCCTGCCGCAATTGCGGCGTCATCACCAGCTGTTGTCCGAGTGAGGCTTGGAGGCGGGGCTTCATCATCGATTGCAGACGCGACCTGAATAGGCGACCTGAGACGGCGGCCGAGTCGCGCGTCGCGGGCGTCGTTACGCGCCCGGCAACCAACAGGTTACAAGCGGAACGTTTCGCCCAGGTAGACGCGACGGACATCGGGATTGGCCAGCAGCGCGTCCGGAGCCCCCTGCGCGAGCACGCCGCCGTCGTTCAGGATATACGCACGATCGCAAATGCCCAAGGTTTCGCGCACGTTGTGGTCGGTGATGAGGACACCGATCCCACGATTCTTGAGGTGGCGCACGATTCGCTGGATCTCGCCGACCGAAATGGGGTCGACACCGGCGAAGGGTTCGTCCAGCAGCATCAGGCGCGGGCGTGCAGCCAAAGCGCGCGCGATTTCCACACGACGGCGTTCGCCGCCGGACAGGCTGGCGCCGAGCTGGTCGGCGACATGGGTCACCTGCAGTTCGTCCATCAGGCTGCCCAGTTCGCGTTCGATGCCGGCGCGGTCGAGGTCGTCGCGCAGTTCCAGCACCAAGCGCAGGTTGTCGGCGACGCTGAGCTTGCGGAACACGGAGGGTTCCTGCGGCAGATAACCCACGCCGTACTTGGCGCGCGCGTACATCGGCTCGGCGGTGATGTCCTTGCCGTCGAGCACGATCGAGCCGGCATCGGCCGGCACCAGGCCGACGATCATGTAGAAGCAGGTGGTCTTGCCGGCGCCGTTGGGGCCGAGCAGGCCGACCACTTCGCCGGCGTCGAGGGTCAGGCCGAAGTCGCGCACGACTTCGCGCTGGCGGTAGGCCTTGCGCAGGCCTTGAGCGACCAGCATCAGCCGCCTCCCTTGGCCGGCGCGGCGGTCTTGCTCTTGGGCTGCAGGCGCATGTTGACGCGGCCGCCGGTGCCGCCGCTCTCGATCTGGCCGGTCTTGGAGTTGTAGACGATGCGTTCGCTCTTGATCGTGTCGCCGGCTTTGTCGACGAAGGCATTGCCGGTCAGGATGATGATCTCCTTGGGCATGTCGTAGTCGACCTTGTTGGCGCGACCGGCGAACGGCGAACCGTCGTCGAGCTGTTGCTTGATGGTGACCTGCGAGCCGGTCATGGTCACGTAGGTGACCTCGCCGTTGCTGCGCTTGAGGTCGGCCTTGGCGGCGTTGATGACCAGGGTGCCCTGGACGATCTTGACGTTGCCGGTCATCACGCACGGCGCGGTGTCGTTGCTGACCGAGCAGTTGCTGCTGTCGGCATCGATGTCGGTGGGCTGATTGCGATCCGAGGAGCGCGCGAGCGCGGCCGCCGGCGCCAGTGCTACGGCGACCAGGCACAGCGCCAGCAAATTAGCGAGCTTTCGCTTCATAGCGGACCTTGACGTTGGGAATGATGACGTTCTTGGTTTCGAGATCGGCCTGCAATCCCGAGCCGTTCATTATAATGCCCGGCTGGATCATCTTGACCGGAACGGCCGAGGTGGCCTTGTTCGCGTCGGGGAACACGTTCAGTTCCTCGCTGGTGATGTTGATCGGCTTGCCTTCGGCGTTGGTGCTGTCGGCATGGACCTGGCCGCGCAGGCGCACTTCGTCGGCCTCGGCGCTGACCCAGCCGCGCTGCGACTTGACTTCCCACGGCCCGCCGTTGGCGCCGGGCTTGGCCGGGATCAGGAACACCGGCGTGGTGATGTCCATGGTCTTGACGTTGGGGTCGCGGGTCAGCTTCGGCGCGCGCAGGGTGAACGATTCCTTGCCCAGCTTGTCGAGCACGACCACTTCGAAATCGTTGAGCACGTAGTCCGGGCGCGCGCTGGCCGGGCCGGAGACTGGTTTTTCGCGTTGCGACCACAGCGCCCAGCCGCTGAGCGCGGCGGCGGCGAGCAGGATCAGGGTGAGCATGCCGCGCCAGCTCATCCCAGCGCTCCGGCCAGGGCGTCTTCGGCGTGACCTTGCGCGGCCAGCAGCAGATCGCACAGTTCGCGCGCCGCGCCTTCACCGCCGCGCGCCACCGTGCGCCAGTGGACCCGCTCGCGCACCCACGCATGCGCGTTGGCCGGCGCGACCGCCAGGCCGACGTGCGGCAGGATCCGCAGGTCGGCGAGGTCGTCGCCCATGAAGGCGACCTGTTCCAGCGTGAGCCCCAGGCTTTCGGCGATCAGCTTGACGCAGACCAGCTTGTCCTTGACGTCGCCGTGCGAGGTCGCGCCGAGTTCGGCGGCGCGGTGGGCGGCGATGGCGCCGCCGCGCGCGGTCACGAAATGCACGGCGATGCCGACCTTGCGCAGCAGCGCCAGGCCCTGGCCGTCCTGGACGTGGAAGCTCTTGTATTCGCGTCCGGTGCTGTCGAAGGTCAGCCGCCCGTCGGTCAAGGTGCCGTCGACGTCGAAGCAGGCCAGCCGGATGCGCTGCGCGCGTTCGCGGATGGCGGCGGGGTAGTCGTTTAGGTGGCTGTAGGGCACTGGGTTCGGGAATAGGGAATGGGGAGTAGGGAATCGGAGAGCGTTTGCCGGCGAGCGGAGAGATCGCGAGGAACCGCTGTCCGATTCCCGATTCCCCAATCCCGGCCCTTAAACCACTCTGGCCCGCAACAAGTCGTGAATGTTCAGGGCACCGACCACGCGGCGTTCAGTGTCCACGACCAGCAGGCCGCTGATCTTGTGCGTTTCCATGATCTGCGCCGCTTCGGCGGCGAGCGCGTCGGCGCCGATGGTCTTGGGCGAGCGGGTCATGACCTCATTGATGCGGGTCGTGCGCAGGTCCACGCCGGGGTCGTCGAGGGTGCGGCGCAAGTCGCCGTCGGTGTACAGGCCGATCAGGCGCCGCGCATCGTCGACCACCGCGGTCATGCCCAGGCGCTTGCGGCTCATCTCGACCAGGGCCTCGCTGACGCTGGCGTCGGCGCCGACCGTCGGCACCTCGTCGCCGGCGTGCATGACGTCGGTGATGTGCAGCAGCAGGCGCCGGCCGAGCGCGCCGGCGGGGTGCGAACGGGCGAAGTCGTCGGCGGTGAAGCCGCGTGCCTCGAGCAGCGCGACCGCGATCGCGTCGCCCATCGCCAGCGAGGCGGTGGTGCTGGAGGTCGGCGCGAGCGCCAGCGGGCAGGCTTCGGCCGGGACGCTGACGTCGAGATGGACGTCGGATTCGCGGCCCAGGGTCGACTGCGGCCGCCCGGTCATGCCGATCACCGCATTGCCCTGGCGCTTGAGCACCGGCAGCAGCATCAGCACTTCGTCGCTCTCGCCCGAGTAGGACAGGGCCAGGACCACGTCGGTGTCGGTGATCATGCCCAGGTCGCCGTGGCCGGCTTCGCCCGGGTGGACGTAGAACGAGGGCGTGCCCGTCGAGGCCAGGGTCGCGGCGATCTTGCGCGCGATGTGGCCCGACTTGCCCATTCCGGTGCAGACCACGCGGCCTTTGGCACGCAGAATCAGCTTGCAGGCAGCAGTGAAATCACCGTCGATGCGCGCGGCGACCGCGGCCAGGGCCTGCCCCTCGATCTCGAACACGCGCCGGCCGCTGACGGCCAGGCCGGCCTCGGTGGCGCCGCTGGGATCGAGCAGGGACGGTGCGGGACTGATCATAGAAATCGCCGTTTCGAAGGTCGCCATTTCGGACCGGAGGGCTTTCCGCTAGGCTAATCCGTCAATTCTAAGCGGTTCGCCCGTCCAGCGCCGTGCCCCACGGCAGATCCGCGCCGGACCGGGGCATCGCCCATTCAGCCGGCTTCCGTCCCGTCCAGCGCGTCTGTGCCGGCCGGCTCGCCGCTCCGCCCACCGTCCGGCCCCGCCGGTACGTCAGTACAAAGGCTCCCGATACGTGAACGCCGAAACCATCCGCACCCTGATCGAAAACGGCCTGCCCGGCGCGCAAGCGCGGGTCCAGGGCGACGACGGCGTCCATTTCGAGGCCACGGTCGTGGCCGAAGCCTTCCGCGGCAAGCTGCCGCTGGCCCGCCACCGCCTGGTCTACGCGACCCTGGGCGAGCGCATGGGCGGCGAGATTCATGCTTTGGCGTTGAAGACGTTGACGCCGGAAGAAGCCGGGAATCGGGAATAGGGAATCGGGAATCGGCTTCGTCGCTTCTCCGACTTCACCGCGACCTCATTCAACCTGATCGATCCGCTTTTACCATTCCCGATTCTCCATTCCCCATTCCCGGCTCCCAAACAATGCAAAAAATCGTGGTCGAAGGCGGCCAGCCGCTCAACGGCGAAGTCCAGATTTCCGGTGCCAAGAACGCCGTCCTGCCGATTCTGTGCGCGACCTTGCTGGCCGACGCGCCGGTGACGATCCGCAACGTGCCGCGCCTGCACGACGTGCTGACCACGGCCAAGCTGCTGGGCGAACTCGGCGCCGGCGTGACCAGCGAGGGCGCGACGATCACGGTCGATCCGACCACGGTCAACAGCCATGTCGCCCCGTACGAACTGGTCAAGACCATGCGCGCCTCGGTGCTGGTGCTCGGCCCGTTGCTGGCCAAGTACGGCCAGGCCGAAGTGTCGCTGCCCGGCGGCTGCGCGATCGGTTCGCGTCCGGTCGACCAGCACATCAAGGGCCTGCAGGCGCTCGGCGCCGAGATCTCGGTCGAGAACGGCTACATCAAGGCTCATCGCAACGGCCGCCTGAAGGGCGCGCGCTTCGTCTTCGACGTGGTGAGCGTGACCGGCACCGAGAACGTGCTCATGGCCGCGGCGCTGGCCGAGGGCACCAGCGTGATCGAGAACGCGGCGATGGAGCCGGAAGTCGTCGATCTGGCCGATTGCCTCAACGCGCTCGGCGCCAACATCGAGCACGCCGGCAGCGGCCGGATCATCGTTCACGGCGTGGAAAAATTGCACGGCGGCAGCCACGACGTGCTGCCCGACCGCATCGAAACCGGCACCTTCCTGGTCGCCGCGGCGATGACCGGCGGCCGCGTCACCACCACCCGCAGCCGCGCCGACACGCTCGATTCGGTGCTGGACAAACTGCGCGACGCCGGCGCTACGATCGAAGTCGACGGCGATCGCATCACCCTGGACATGGGCGGCCGCCGCGTGCGCGCGGTGGACCTGGTGACCGCGCCGTACCCGGCGTTCCCGACCGACATGCAGGCGCAATTCATGGCGCTCAACTGCATCGCCGAGGGCGTGGGCGTGATCAACGAGACGATCTTCGAAAACCGTTTCATGCACGTCAACGAACTGCTGCGCCTGGGCGCCGACATCCGCGTCGACGGTCATACCGCGGTGATCCGCGGCGCCGCCAGGCTCAGCGGCGCGCCGGTGATGGCGACCGACCTGCGCGCTTCGGCCTCGCTGATTTTGGCCGGCCTGGTGGCGCAGGGCGAGACCACGATTGATCGCATCTACCACCTCGATCGCGGTTACGAGAACATCGAGGAGAAGCTGTCGGGGTTGGGTGCGAAGATTCGGCGCGTGGGTTGATGCCGCGCGACACGCGCGACAACCACCCTTGTGCGTAATCTTCCCTCTCCCGCTTGCGGGAGAGGGCTAGGGTGAGGGCGCTCTTGCTTTAGAAACGGCGACAGCATTCGTGCCTGCGGCGCTCATTCCCTCACCCCGACCCTCTCAGCTCTGCACTTCATTCGGTCGCCGCAAACGGTAGAGGGAGCCTGTAGCTCGCTTGCTTGGGTGAGCGCTGATGTGATTGAGCGGACCTGCGTTTGCGCCAATAAAAAAGCCCCGCGACTGCGGGGCTTTTTGTTTCCAGCGTGCATCGACGGCAAGCATCGACTATCTGCGGCGACAAGCGCCGATCAACGCACCGCCTGCACCCGCAGATCGATCGCATCGCTGCCGTTCTCGCGCTGCAGGATGCGCGCCGGCACCGGCATGCCTGGCACGACCCAGGCGATGGTTTCCTTGTCGCCGTTCTTGCTCGAGACCTTGGTCGCCTGCTGCGACTTGCCGCCGACCGTGATCGCTTCCTTGCCGACCACCGTGTAGCTCAGTTCCTTGACCCGGCCGTCCTCGACCATGCGGTAGCTCATCGGCTTGCCGGCGTTGGCGTCGCGCACCAGGGCCAGGTTGATCAGCAGCGCGTCGAGGTCGCCGCTCTGCAATTTGATCGGGCCGGCGCGCTCGGGCTTGATGTCGCCGGTCCAGGTCGCCACGCTGCGCGACCAGTCGTAGCTGGCGTTGATGGCCTTCTTCTTGGTCAGCACCTTGCTCGAATCGCTGCCGCTGACCGGGCGCAACTGGCCGTTGCTGTCCTCGAACACGGTCGACTGCTGCAGGTCGGCCAGCGGGCTGGTGATCGACAGGCTGTACTTCCAGCGGTTGCCCTCGGCGGCGACGGTCATGCGGCCGTTGCCCTGCATGCCCATGTAGCTGGCCGAGTAGTCGGCGCTGAACGGCTTGACCGCGAGCGCGGGCGCGCTGACGACGGCCAGGGCCGCGGCGAGCACGGCCAGGCCGGTCTTGAAGGTGCGGGCCTTTACGGTGCGGTCGGTGGTGTGGCTCATGATCCGTTGACTCCTTTGTATTCGACCAGGCGCAAATCGTAGGTGTCCTGGCCATCTTCGCGCTGCAGGATGCGCACGGGGGTGGGAACGCCGTCGACCACCCAAATGGATGTTTCCTCGTTGCCGCTCTGCACGCGGTTGACGCGCATCGCGTTGAAGCTCATATCGTCGACCTTGACGCCTTCCAGGTCCTGGCTCACCAGGTATTGATGGGGGCGCAGGCGGCCGGAATCCACGAACCGGTAATTCAAGGTCTTGCCGGGCTGGGCGTCGCGGACCACCGCCAGGTTGATCAGCAGGCCGCTCATGTCGCCGTCCTGCAGCGCGATCGGCTTGCGCCGGTGCTCCTTGATGTCGCCGGTCCATTGCGCCGCATGCTGGGTCCAGTCGTAGTTGCCGGTGATGATCCGCTTGGAGAACAACACCTTGCGCACCATGGTCTGGCTTAGCGGCCGGTAGGTCTCGCCGACCAGGTCGAACAGCGTGCTCTGCTGCGCGGCCGCGCCGGTCAGGCCCATCATGCCGTGCTCGGCGCGGATGTCGAGGTCGATGCGCCAGTGGCCGCCTTCGGGCTTGACCTGCATGGTCGCGTCGCCGAGCGCCTTGCCGCCGTTGAAGACTTGGTAGTTGGCCACGAACGGCTCGAGCGCGAACGCGCTGCCGGGAAGGGCCGCGCCGGTCAGCGTGGCCAGGAACAGGGGCAGGAGGGACTTCATGACGACGCGGGCGAGTCCTGGGGCGCGCTAGGCGCAAGGGTAGGAATGCGGTGTGGAACCCGACGTATTCGGCGCACGGGCCGCGGCGTTCAGGCCGCGATGCCGGTCGCCGGATGGGTCAATCGGCCGGCGAAATCTAAACGCAGCGGCGTAAATAGCGGATGACCGTCGAGGGCCACGGTTGCGCCGTGTTCAGCCAGGCGGCCGCCGACGGCCAGTCTCATCACCGCCAGCAACAAGGGATGCTCCACACCCAGTACACGCGCCGACAAGGATTCGGCGGTATCGCCGGCATCGATCGTGACCACGGCGTGTGCGATCACGCCGCCGGCATCGAGCTCGGGGATCACGAAATGCACGCTTGCGCCGTGTTCGCGCTCGCCTTCCTCGATCGCCCGCGCATGGGTGTGCAGGCCGCGGAACTTGGGCAGCAGCGAGGGGTGGATGTTGATCGTGCGGCCGCGGAAGCGTTCGACGAACGCGGTGCCGAGGATGCGCAGGTAGCCGGCACACAAAATCCAGTCCGGACGCACGGCCGCGACCGCTTGCGCGAGATCGGCGTCGAAGGCCTCGCGGTTGGGGTAGGCCTTGGGGCTGGCCGACCAGCGTAGCGGCGGCGCGACCCGTTGCAGGGCGGCCGCGCCGGGTTTGTCGGAGAACACGCCGACCACTTCGGCCGCGAGGGTGCCGGCGGCGATGGCGTCGAGCACGGCCTGCAGGTTGCTGCCGCGGCCCGATGCGAGGACGGCGATGCGGGGGAGCGGCTGGGGCATGCGGGCCGGACGATGGGGCGGAGCTGCATTTTAGGCGATCTGGGTCGCGCGGATGCCGGCCCTCACCCCAACCCCTCTCCCGCAAGCGGGAGAGGGGCTTAAGCCGGGCGATCGGGTTTTGGCTTTTCTCCCTCTCCCGCTTGTGGGAGAGGGTTGGGGTGAGGGCAAGCGGCAGGCTGGCGCAAGCGTTTCTCCCAAACTCGTTCAACCCGAACTCGTCGTCAGAACTTCGCCTCCACCGAAACGAACCACTGCCGCGGCGCGCCGGTCAGCAAGGTCTGGAACGTCCCTTTCGGATCGTAATCGCGAAACCCGTTGCTGCCGAGCGTGGCGATGTAGGTCTTGTCGAGCAGGTTGTAGACATTGAGCCCCACCCGCAGCGATTGGATCTGGCCGACGTCCTTGCGCTGCCAACTCACTCCCGCGTCCCACAGCCAGAACGCGTCGGTGCCGGCGTCGTTGCTGTAGGTGTAGTAACGCTGGCCGGTGTACTTGCCGCCCAGGCGCAACTCGACCTCGCCCACGCCGTAGCTCACTTCGGTCGCGAACAACTGCTTCGGCGTATCCACCATCTGCTTGCCGCGCACCTCGACCAGCTTGCCGCTGCTCAGATAATTCGAGCGGTACTGCGAATCGTTGTAGGCGTAGCTGGCGAGCCAGCGGAACTGCGCGGTCGGCGTCCACACGAAGGCGAATTCGCCGCCGAGCGTGCGCGCCTTGCCGACGTTGGCGAACTGGTTCGGGCAGCTGACCACGCCGGGGCAGGGCACGATCACCAGTTGGCGATTGTCGAAATTGACGCCGTACAACGTGCTCGACACCTGGTAATGGTCGTCGCCGTAACGCCAGCCCAGCTCCAGGGTCTTGGACTGTTCGGGCTTGGCGCTGGCGCGGCTGAGGTCGAACGACGCCTGGGTCAGCGACCACGCGCCGTTGACGCCGGGCCGGAACGCGGCCTGGTTTTCGGCGTAGTTGGCGAACACGTCGCTGTGTTCGTTCAAGCTCCAGGCCACGCCGAGCTGCGGCAGGAAACTGTCGCGTGCGCTCAACCTGCCCCCGGCGCGCCCGGGGACCACGACGGTGCCGTCGGTGACCACGTCCTGGCCCTTGAAGCCGGCGCTGACGGTCAGGCGTTCGTCGAACCAGCGCATCGTGTCCTGCACGAACCACTGGCGGGTGCGGGTGTCGAAGCGTTGGCGGAACAGGCGCTGGGCGAATTCGGACCGATCGAAGAAACGCTCATCGTCGATCGGCCCGTCGATGTTGACGAAACTGCGGCCGGCGCCGTGCACGCTGTCTTCGAACCACACGCCGCCTTCGAGGGTGTGGTGTTCCAACTGATAGGTCGCGCGCGCGTTCACGCCGCTGCGTTCGATGTCGTAACTGGTGATGCGCAGCGCCATCGGAATCGTCGGCGAACTGATGTACGGGGTGAACCAGTGGCCCTGGCCTTCGTTGCGGTGGTAGTAGGCGGTCGCATCCACGCGCAGTTTTTCGCTGAGATCGAATTCGCCCGAGAGGCTGGCCAGATCGTCGTTGCGCAAGCCGCGCGCGAGGTAATACGCGTCGTCCTTGGTGGTCACGCAGCCGCTGAACTTGCCGTTGGCGGCGGCCAGCGCGCGCTGCCAGTTGGGCGCGTAGTTGTCCCAGTCGTAGCCGCAGCGGCGGATCAGGTCGAGCGACAGATCCGGATCGTCGGTTTCGTTGCGGCGCGAGGTCGACAGCCACGCCGCGATGCGGCCGCTGTCCCATTGATACACGGCCTTGCCGTTGAACTGCCGCTGTTCCTGCACGCCGGCGCCTTTCCAGCGGTCGGCCTGACTGTTCATGCCCGACACGTAGGCACTGAAGCCGTTGTGCTCGCCGGTGTCGACGCGGACGAAGGCGCGCATCGTCGCGTTGTCGCCGTAGGCGAAGTTGGTGCGCGCGCCGAACTGGCTTTGCGGATCGGACGAATGCAGCAACAGCGCGCCGCCGAGATTGCTGGTCGAGGGAATGCGCAGCGCGCCGGCGCCCTGGGCGAGTTCGAGTTCGGCGATGTTCTCCGGCAGGATCGCGCGATTGGGCGACAGGCCGTTGTTGTTGGCGTAGCTGTTGTCGCCCAGTGGGATGTCGTCGAGCGCGTAACCGAGTTGGTTCTGGGCGAAGCCGCGGATCGCGATGCGATTGGACCATTCGTAGCTGCCCCACGGATCGGACGATACGAAATGCACGCCGGGCAGTTTTTCCAGCACCTTGACCGGGTTGGTGCCGAGCGCGACGGCCTGCAGTTCGGCCTTGCCGATGCGCTGCACCTGACGGGTTTCGCGATGGCCGACGACCGAGATCGTGTCGAGGGTGGCCGGGTCGCCTGCGCCGCTGTCGAGCGGCGCGCCGCTGGCGGCGAGGCTGGCGGAGGTGGGGGTATCGCTGGCGTGGGGCGCGGCGGCATCGGCGGCCGGCGAGGTTTCGGCTTGCGCGATCGGCGCGAGCGTCGTCATCGACAGCGCGGCGAGCAGGGCCAGCGCCAGGGGCGTGCGGATCGGGGTATTCATCGGGGTCTCGTGCAGTGCGCGCCACGGTGCGGCGTGATGGCGGCATTACAACGGCCGCAGATGAAGGCTTGCGCGCGCGGGACGGACCGCGCGGCGTACCTGTCTAGTGGCTCGTTCGGGGAGGCGGGTTCAGGTTGTTTCGTCAGCTTGGTTCGAACGTCTCCGACCAGTTCCCTCTCCCGCTTGCGGGAGAGGGTTAGGGTGAGGGTGTGCGAGTTGCGGTTGGGGCATCGGCAGCTTTCGTGCCCTCACCCCGGCCCTCTCAGCTCTGCACTTCCTTCGGTCGCCGCAAGCGGGAGAGGGAGACAAGCGGGGCGGTGCAGATGGTGGGAACTCAGTACCGCCGCTCGCCCCGCACCCAGACCGCCTCGACCTGCGGCAACCCATCAACCACGCGTACGCGCAGCAAATCCGCACGCTGCCCCGCAGCCAACTCACCGCGATCGCGATAACCGATCGCCCGCGCCGGCGTACGCGTCACCATCGCCACCGCGCGCGCCAGGCCGATCGATTCCCAGCCGCCAAGCTGGAACGCCGCCAGCAACAAGCTGCCGGGGACGTAATCCGACGACAGCGCATCGAGCACGCCGGCGCGGGCGAGGTCGGCCGCGGCGACGTTGCCGCTGTGCGAACCGCCGCGGACCAGGTTCGGTGCGCCGGCCAACACCTGCAACCCGGCCGCGTGTGCGGCGACCGCGGTGGCGAGGTTGACCGGGAATTCGGCGATGCGGGCATTCGCCTCGACCGCTTCGGCGATGTGGATCAACTCCGAATCGTCGTGGCTCGCCAGCGGCAGTCCGAGTTCGAGCGCCAGGGCGATCACCCGCTGCCGGTTGCTGTCGGCGTGACGGCGTTGCAGCTCCTGCAGATGACGCACGCGCGCATCGAACTGCTCGTCGTCGCGCGCGTTGCCGTGACGCGCGCTGTAGGCGCGATAGCGCTCCAGATCGTGGAACTGGCGCTGGCCCGGGGTGTGATCCATCAGCGACAACAGCCGCAGCGCCGGCGTTGCGAGCAAGGGTTGCAGACGCTCCGCCAGATCGGGGCAGGGCAGTTCGCAGCGCAGATGCACCGCGTGTTCGATGCGCAGGCTGTCCGCGGCGCGCGCATCGGCGAGTGCGGTCAGCACTTGCCGCGGATCGACCGCTTCCTCGGCGTCCTCTTCGCCGACCGAGATCGCGTTGAGCGCGGTGGTGATGCCGGCGGCGAGCAGTTGCGCATCGTGCGCGCGCAGCGCGGCGGCCGGTGGCCAATGTGCGCCGGGACGCGGCAGCAGGTGCTTTTCCAGATTGTCGGTGTGCAGCTCGACCAGGCCGGGCAGCAGGTAATCGCCGTCGCAGTCGATCGCCGCGGCGCGGGCGATCCGGCCTTCGCCGATCTGCGCGATCGCACCGTCGGCGATGCGCAGATGGCCATGCACGACCGCGTCGGGAAGGACTAGGCGAGCGTTGTCCAGCAACAGGTCGGGCATCGCGGCAGGTATCCGGTAGCGGAAGGGCGGGATTTGTCATGGCCGTGCAACGCGCACGCGCTCTCATGGCCACGGGTGCGGTACTCGACCTGTCTAGTCAAGCAAGCGCAGATGGAGGTTGTGTGACAGCCACTGGGTTCAAACACACTGGGTCGAAGCAGGCCGGCCTCAAGCAGGCGCGCCCGGACAAGGCAGGCAACGCTGCGACTGCGTCGGTCGATCCATCCGATGCCGACGCGACGCCCACCGGCCCGATCGAGAGCCTGACCCAACGCGACGCCGCGCAACCGCTGTGGCAGCAGATCGAAACCGCCTTGCTCAAGCAGATCCGCTCCGGCGCGCTCAGCGAAGGCGACCGGCTGCCGTCGGCGTTCGATCTGGCCAAGCGTTTCGGCGTCAACCGCCACACCGTGCGGCGCGCGATCGAAGCGCTGGAGGAACGCGGCTTCCTGCGCACCGAAACCGGACGCGGCAGTTTCGTCCAGGAACACCCGTATCACTACCCGATCGGCCGCCGCACGCGCTTCGGCAAGGCGATGCACGATCTTAACGTCGAAAGCCGTTACCGCCTGATCGAAACCGGCCTGCAGACGCCGCCGCGCCAGGTCGCGCGTTCGCTGGGATTGATCTCGGGCGAACGCGTGCATCGCGTGGTCTATTCCAGCGAAGTCGAGGGACGCACCGTCGATCACAGCGAAGCGTGGTTTCCGGCCTCGCGCTTTCCCGGTCTGGATCGCGTGTTCGCCGAACAGTTGTCGGTGACGCGTACTCTGGCCGAGTTCGGCGTTCACGATTATCTGCGCAAGCACACTTCGGTGATGGCGCGTCTGCCCGGCGCGGAAGTCGCGCGCGTGCTCGGCCAATCGACCCGGCGGCCGGTGCTGTGCGTGCATTCGCTCAATGTCGATGCGCAGGGCGTGCCGGTGCAGTTCGGGGTGACCTCGTTCGCCGGCGATTGGGTGCAGTTGATGGTGATGACCGAAACGTGACAGGTAGCGGCCCGGCCGCGCGCGTTGCGCGGTTTGGGTCACATGCGTGCGCGCAGACGTGGCCTAGGCTCGCGGCTCCTTTCACCGCAGGAGCGTTCCCATGTCCCGTCGCAGTTTGCGTTTCACCACCTTGGCCCTGGCCTGCGCGCTGGCGGCGCCGGCCCTGGCGAAGACGCCCAAGGTGTTGTTCATCGGCACCGACGGTTTTCGCGGCGATGTCTACGGCACGGTCGCCACGCCGAATCTCGATGCGCTGGTCGCCGACGGCTATCTCGGCCGCGAAGGCCTCACCGCCGACACCGCGATCAGCGGCACCGGTTGGTCGTCGCTGTTCACCGGCGTGGAGCGCGACAAGCACGGCGTGTACGACAACAGTTTCAGCGGCAAGAACTACACCGACTGGCCGGACGTGCTCAGCCGCATCGAGTGCGTCGCGCCGAACAAGAACACCGCGGTCGCGCTGGCGTGGTCGCCGCTGGCGACGCAACTGCCGTGGACCGGCGTGGACACGGTCTACGATGCCGGCAGCGACGCCAATGTGCTGAGCAAGGCGCTGCAACTGCTCGGCCAGGCCGCCGGTCCGGACGTGCTGTTGCTCGACTTCAACGAACCCGACGGCGCCGGCCATGCCGGCACCTATTTCAATCGCGATGCGAGCGGCTACACCAATGCGATCCGCGGCATCGATGCTTCGATCGGCAAGCTGATGGCCGCGCTGCGCGCGCGACCCAACTATGCCAACGAAGACTGGCTGATCATCGTCGGCACCGATCACGGCGGTTCGATCCACCACGGCCACAACACGCCGGAAGACCGCAAGACGCTGATCGCCTTCAGCGGCGAGTCGGTGCCCAAGCTCGGTCTGGAGCCGCTGCGCTTGGCGCCGCGCCAGGTCGATGTCGCGCCGAGCATCCTCGCGCATCTGGGATTGGCGATTCCCGCCGGCCTGGACGGCCGGCCGATGCAGCGTCCCGCGCGCGAGGCCGCGCCGGCGTTCGGCGTCGATCTGCTCGCCAACGGCGATGCGGAGTACTCCGTCGGCCGCCAAGATCGCAGCTACGACAGCGATGTTCCGGGCTGGCGCAAGGGCCGCGGTGGGCAGGTGGTCGAGTACGCGCGCTACACGTGGCTGCCGGCGCCGCTGGCCGGCGGCGGTCGCAATGTGTTCATCGGCCGCGATACCGGCAACAGCAATACGCTGAGCCAGCGCGTGGATCTGCGTGGCCTGGATCTGACTCAGGCGCGCTTCAAGCTGTCGGCCGACCTCGGCGCCGCCAGCGGTCATAAGGCGCGGGTGCTGCTGCGTTTCTACGATCTGCGCGGGATGGCGAGTTTCGGCGCCGGCGGCACCGGGCATGTGTTCCGCGGTGGCGATTACTACAAGTACGACATCGCCGCCGATCGCGTCGCCAGCGGTTACCCGCAGCCGATCGCGACGCAGTGGCCGGGGCTGGATCGCTTTGCCGGCGGCGCGCGCGATCTCGACGCGGCGTTCGAGGCCGGCAACGGCAAGGTGTATTTCTTCAAGGACGCGCAATACCTGCGTTACGACCTCGCCGCGGGCGCCGCCGATCCGGGCTATCCCTTGCCGATCGCCGGCAACTGGCCGGGCCTGGAGAAATTCGCCGGCGGCGCGCGCGATCTCGATGCGGCGATGTTCGTCAGCCGCAGCAAGCTGTATTTCTTCAAGGGCGATCAGTACATCCGCTACAACCTCGACAGCGATCGCGCCGATGCCTATTACCCGGCGTATCTGTCGGAAAGCACCTGGCCGGGCACGGGTTACTGGCCGGCGTACTGGTCGGGCGCGTTGAATTTCGCCAGCGGCAAGTCGTATCTGTTCAAGCCGGGCGAGTATCTGCGTTACGACCGCGTGCTCGATCGCGCCGACGCCGGTTATCCGGCCGCGATCAACGCATCGAACTGGCCGGGCCTGCAGGCGCTGTACGCCGGCAGCGCGTTCGAACTCGCGCCGGCCGGCGGCAGCGGCGCGCTGCGCAACTACGAACTCACCGGCGCGGTGCCGAAGGACGCGCAATGGGCGCAGGTCGAAATCCGTTTCGAACACGCCAATGCGAACGGCGACGCGTACGCCGATCGGGTGCGTCTGAGCCTGGAGCGCTGAAGCCGCAACGGGTCCGGATCGGCCCGGTCCGGACCGCTCGCGCAGGCCGTCGCATTGTGACGGCCTGCGCGGATTGGTCGGTCGGGATCGGCGGTCGAATGTGAACAAGCGCAACCCTCGCTTTCGCTCCGCGCCAGGATCGGCAAAGCTGCGCTCTGCGGCAGCCGGGAGCGGGGCGTGGGCGAACACAGGGCGAAGCGTTGGGTGGTTGCGGTGTGGGCAGGGAGTTGGTCGTTGGCGGTGGCGGCGATGGGGCCCGCGGCGAGTGCGGACGTAGCGGCGTCCGGCGCCGGTGCCGCCGCGCCCGTCGATTCGTCGTCGCGCTGCCTGCCCGCGCCCGCCGCGGCGCTGCCCGCGCCGGCGCAATGTCAGCGCCGTTTCGGCATCCAGCCCGGCACCGGCGACGCGTCGGTGCTGGAAACGCTGTACGCGCGCAGCATCGAATTCCAGCATCGCAGCGATTTCGTCCAGGCCTCCGCGGCGCTGGACTGCGCCCAGGCCAGCGCCGGCGGCCGCGCCGGCGGCGCGCTCGAATACGAGCTGCTGCGGCGTCGCGGGGTGATCGATTACCGCAACGAATGCCAGGTCGAGGCGCTGGCCAAGTTCAAGCAGGCGCTGCAACTGGCCCAGCACAGCGAAGACCGCCCGGCGCAGTCGAAGATCTGGAACAACATCGGCTCGACCCTGCGCCGGCTCGGCGATTACCGTGGCGCGCTGCAGGCGCTGATGTCGAGCCTGGAACTGCAGCGCAGCCTGCCCGAACGCGATTCGGGCCCGGCCTTGAACAACATCGCCGATCTATACCGCGACTTCGGCGACACCGACGCCGCGGTGCGTCACTACGATCAGGCGCGCGCCGAGTTCCTGCGCGCCGGCAACACCACCGAAGCGGCGCACGTGCTCGCCAGCCAGGGCGTGCTGGCGCTCGACGCCGGCCAGATCGGCCGCGGCCAGACCCTGCTGGAACAGGCGCGCGGCGAACTCGACAAGGCCGGCGATCGCACCTACCTGCTGCGCGTACACGCCGAACTCGGCCGCGCCGCGATCGCCCGCGGCGACCTGGCCCAGGCCAAGCGCTGGACCGACAGCGGCCTGGCGATCGCCGCACAGGCCGGCACCGCGGTGCCGGCGCCGCTGCAGTTGCAGGCCGCGCGCGGCGACCGCCTGCGCGGGCAGGCGCACGCCGCGCAGGCGCGGGTGCAGACCGCCTTGGCCGCGCTGGCGCCGCAGGACAGCGACCGTCCGGCCTTGCTGGCCGAACTGGCCGACGACTTCGAGGCCCAGGGCGAATGGCCGCGCGCGCTGGCCGCGCTGCGCGATTCCGAAGCCACCGCGCGCGGCCTGCGCGAAGCGCGTTACGACCGCGAGATGAAGTGGCTGCAACTGCGCTTCGAAACCGCCGAGCGCGACCGCACCATCGCCGCGCTGGCCACCGAGAACCAGGTCCGCGCGCTGAGCCTGAAGCAGCGCACCCTGGCGCTGTGGCTGACCGTGGTCTCGGCATTGGCCGCGCTGCTCGGGCTGACCGTGTTCTTCCTGCGCCGCCAGCATCGGGTGCGGGTGGCCGAAGCGGCGCGGCGCGCGCGCCTGGCCGAGGAGGTCGAGTACTACCGCCGCGCCGCCGCCGATCTGGGCGTCGATCGCGCCCGCCTGCAGGCCGCGTTGGACAGCCGCGACGACGCGGTGCTGATCCTGGACGTCGCCGGGCATGTGCTCGCGGCCAACCGCAGCGCCGGCGAATTGCTCCAGCACCCCGGCGCCAGCGCATTGTCGGGACGCGCGTTCGGCGAACTGCTCGACGAATCGGGCGCGCACCGCTTCGCCCAGGCGCTGGAACGGCTGGACGAATCCTCGGCCTCGCAGCGCTTCGACTTCCGCCTCGGCGCCCGGCGCGATGCCCTGAGCGCTCAGCTCAGCGAAAGCGGGCAGGGCGAAGGCCTGATCGTGCTCGGCCTCAAGCCGGCGGCCTCGGCCACCGGCGTCGCCTCGGCCGTGGCCGACGGCGCCGAGCACGAACCGCTGAGCGTGGAAACGCCGGCGCTGGCCGACGACGACGAGCTGCGCCAGTCGTTCCGGCGCGCGCTGGTCGAGCTGATGCTCGCGGTGGTCGAAGCCTGGGAACGCAGCACCGGCCAGGGCCGGCTGGAACTGGCCGAGAAAAGCCGGATCTGGCGGGTCACCGTCGACGACGGCCGCCTGCGCGCGCGTGCGATGGAACGCTATCTGAGCCTGTCCAAGCTGCCGCGGCAACCACGTTGGCGCGACGTGCTGCGTTCGGGCTACTACGTGCTGGCCGAATGCACCCTGGACGAATCGGTGCGCGGCGAGTTGCAGCGCCATGTCGACGCCGTGCTGGCCTATACGCGACGCCACGCGCTGGTGTGAGCGTTCCCTGCCCCGACAGCGGTTGACCCACCAGCGGGTGGCGGCGCGGTTTGCTCGGTGGCGGCCCGTCTCGCGGGCCGCTCGTTACGGGCTGCGGGCCGGCAGCTTGATCGGCGTGCTGCGCGGCGGCAGCTTGCAGATCACGCACACGCCCTGCAGATCGGGCTGGCCCGGGCCGAAGCTGTAGGCGGTGTGGTGCAGCAGCGGGTCGTTGTAGCTGGCCGGCGAGGTCACCTGCGCGACGCTGCCCGGCATGATCTGCTCGCAGTAGTCGAACGCGCGCTTGGTCGCGACCGACCAGTGATCGTCGACGATGCCGCAGCTCTTGGGCGTACACACGCCGCCGCCGGCCTGGCTTTGCTCGGCGTAGGCGATCAGTTCGCGCGAGGTGAACTTGAACGATCCGACCACCACCATCTGCGCGCCTTCCACGCCGCAGGTGCCGTCGGTGTTGTGCGCGGCCGCGCTGCCGCAGGCCAATGCCGCGGCCAGAACCAAAGTCTTGAGTGTCGTACGCATGATCGCCCCCTGTGGCGAGTGCATCAGGAGCGGCCAGCCTACGAATCGCGCGGCACGCGGTCCAAGCAATTCACGGGCACAAAGCGGGAACGTTTCGGCCCGAATCAGACGCAGGCCCGATTGAGTTGTGATCGACTTGGCGGTCGACCGCGATGGCCGGGCCGCGGCGCGGCGAAATGTTCCCGCCGTGTCCCGGTTCCGTCCCGGATCGTTCCTCGCAAATCCGCGCGCCAGGGCGGTAAATGGAATGCGTCCCCGCTGCATCGTTCGCCGCCCTCGGCCCCTCCCGGCCGCCGCGACGGACCGGGCGGCGGGCATCGTCGACAGGGGCGCGTCGGCGCGCAGGGGCCTTGAGCACCTGCGCCGGCCGGCGCGGTCGATCCATCTCACGAGGTCGCCATTCCGATGATTCGCCACTGGTTGCTGTCCGCCGCGCTGGTCACCGCGCTGTTCGCGATTCCCACCGCGCCCGCTTCGGCGCGCATGCTCGGGGGCGTCACCATCGACACCTCCAGCCCGCCGGTGACCTCGCCCGGTCCCTGGGGCGGCTATTACGGCTACAGCGCTTATCTGCGCCGCTGGAATTCGACCACCGGCCAGTGGGACTTCCATTTCATCATCGCCTACAGCCAGGCCGACTGCATGCGCATGTACATGGGCCTGCAGGGCCAGGGCTGGCAGTTCAATCCCAATCCCGGCATCGGCCTGTGCCAGCCGCATGCGGGCTTCTACGGCCACGCCATCGCCAACCCGGGCGGCGCCGGCACCGGGGTCAACCAGAACTGGTCGACCGAAGCGGTGCGCAACTACGAAGTCGGCGTGCGCGAATTGCGCGAGCGCTACCGGATCGAAGAGTTCAACCGCGAACAGGAATTGCTGATCAAGACCATCGAGGCCATGCCCGGCGCGATCGTCGAAGGTCAAGCCGGCGGCCGCTGAGCCGCTGGAGATTTCCACCGCATCGCGCTACGAACGGCACGCTCCCGGTCGTGGCGCGGTGCGGTGGATCCGCGGACCCGGCGGCGCGCTGTCGCCGAGGTTCGCAACGAGGTTCAGGTCCGTTGGGCCAGGCGCAGGCGTTCCGTGGCTCCCCTGTGGGCCTCACGGACGGAGGCCGGGCGCCAGCGCAACGGACCGGTAAAGGCATAGGGAAATGCCGCCCGCCCCGCTTCGATACGGATGTCGAGGCGGTCGGTAGCGCCGCGCCACGCGCGGCCGCTGGCGGGGAGCGGCTGGTCCGGTTGGGGGAGCCAGCGGATCGGGCGCAGCGGGCTATGGCGGATCAGGACGCCATAGCCCGCGTTTGGATGGTTGGGGACGGGAATGGGGAATCGGGAGTCGGGAATCGGTTGAAGCCGGAGCCGACGTGCCTGGATTCCGATGCTTCCTCCCGGTCGACGGCGAACCGCTCTTCCGATTCCCCATTCCCTATTCCCGATTCCCGATTCCCGGGCCGCCACTCGCGACCTCAAGCAGCCCGACGCAACCCGCCATAGCGGCCCTCGACGATCTCCTCGGCCAGACCGAAACTCAACGTCATCCCCAGCCCGCCGCCGCCGATCGCGTTGACGATGGTCACGCCGGGCGCGGCCTGGGCGACGAATTCGCTGCTGCCGTCGGTCAGCTTGGGGTAGATGCCGTGCCAGGTCTGGATCACGCGCGGGTCGGGCAGGCGCGCGAAGCGGGCAAGGTAATCGAGCACCTTGGTGTTGATCGCGTGTTCGTCGAACGGGTCGTGGGTGTGGGCGTAGGCGTGCGAATCGCCCACGGTGATCTCGCCGCGGCCGTTCTGCGCCGCCATCACGTGGATGCCCAGTTCGATCAGGTCGCCGAATTGCGCTTCGTAGCGCGCGCGCAGCGGCGCCACGTCGGCGGCCTGCTGGAAACCGGCGTAATGCACCAGCGACAGGCCGCCGCACAGCGCCGCGCCCAGGCGGAAGCCGTCGGGCTGCGGCGCCAGTCGCATCATCTGCAGCTTGCAGCGGGTCAGGGGCGCGGCGGCATACAACTGCGGATAGAGCTGTTCGAATTCCGGGCCACTGCACACGAACACTTGATCGGCGTCGAAACGCCGCGTGCCCGACCAGGCGCGGCCGGTGTCGACCGCGGTCACCGGCGTGCGCCAATGGAATTCGACGCCGTGGCGTTCGTGCAGATACGCCGGGATCGTGCGCAGCGCTTCGCGCGGATCGACGATCATCTCGTCGCGGTTGAACAACGCGCCGCGTAGACCCTCTCCGACCAAGGCCGGCGAACGCGCCAGGGCCGCCTCGCGATCGAGCAGGCTGCATGGCCGCATCGCGCGATTGGCATGTTCGTACTGTTCCAGCACTTCCCATTCGTCCTGCGCATAGGCCAGGTGCAGCGAACCGCAGGGGTCGTGCCACAGCCGCGCGTCCTCGATCAGCTCCCGCCAGATCGCGCGTGAACGCAGCGCGCGTTCGTAGGCCGCGCCGTTGGGCACGCCGATCGGCCAGATCATGCCGAAGTTGCGCACCGACGCGCCGACCGCGCGATCGAAGCGCTCCAGCACGGTGACGCGGTGGCCGCGCACGGCGAGCGCGCGGGCGATGGACAGGCCGACGATGCCGGCGCCGATGACGAGAGCGGAAGGAGCATTCATGCGATGGATTCGAAAGACTCAGACAGGCGCGAGCGCCGCCGCGGCGACGCGACGGGTGACGCGATGATGGAAGTACAGCGCCGAAGCGATCAGGCAAGCGCCGCCGATCAGCGCCAGCGCCAGCACGATCTGGGCGAAGAACTGGGTCCACGACAGCTGCACGCCGGAAAACTCCTTGGTCAGCAGCACCGCGACGCTGCCCAGATAGCCGAAGGCGTCGGACAGGTACATCAGGAAACCGACGTTACCGGCGACCCGGAACGTCGCGATCAAGCGCTCGTAGAACACGCAGTTGAACGGCACGTAGGCCAGGTACAGGCCGAAGCCGACCAGCGCCAGCCACCACAGCGGCGGCAACGCGCCGGCGCGGAACGCGAGTGTGCTGATGCCCGCCACCGCCAGGCCGGCGAACATCAGCCCGTGCAAGGCCATCAGGCCGCGCAGGTTGTCGCGGAACCACGTCAGCCCCGCGGTCAACGCCAGCACCGCCAGCGCAATAGGCGTCTCGATCAAGGCGAACACGCCGGCATTGCCGCCGTAGCCCAGGTCGGCGAACAATTCGGCTTCGAAGTTGTCGCGGAAATCGCGCACCACGGTCAGCGCGACATAGCAGCCGATCATCAGCACCAGTCCCGGCAGGAAGCTGCGCACGAAGGCGAGGCGCTCGGCGCGGCTCATCGGCTGGCGCTCGCTGCGTTCGCGCCGGTCGTCGGCATCGGGCTCGGGCACGCGTTCGAGAAAATGCACGGCGATCAGCAGCAGCGGCAGAAACAGCAGGCCGGTCACGAACGGCATCCAGAATTCGTTGACGCCCGACAGCAGCAACCACTTGCCTACGCTTTTGACCACGCCCGAGGCCATGATGAAACTCGAAGCGAGGATCGCGCCCATCGCTTCGGTGGTGCGGCGGCCTTCCAGGTAACTGAACACCAGGCCCCAGACCATGCCCAGCGGCAGGCCGTTGAGAAACAGGAACGGGATGTTCCAGGGCGCGGGCGTCAGCGCGAACCCCAGCAGCGCCAGCCAGGCGATGCCGATCAGGCTCAGCAGCAGGCGCGCGCGGTGTTCGCGGCGCAGCCCGCCGATCACGCCGATGCCGACGAACTTGCTGCACATGTAGCCCAGGATCTGCGCGACCACCAGCCAGACTTTGTAGTCCACGCCGAACAGCGGATGCCCGGCGAACGACGCGGCCGCGAACGGTTTGCGGAACGCATACATGCACGCGTAGGTGACCAGCGCCGCGCCGCCGGCGAGCAAGGTTACCTGCCACTGCCGCGCACGTTCGCTGGATGGAGCGCGCGACGCGTTCATGCCGCGGCGTGGCGCGCGTTGCGGTCGGACCCATCCAGCCCCAGCAGGGCCGGCAGTTCGAACAGGCCATCGATGATGCGGTCGGGCGCGTAGGGCTCGAGTTCGGCGCGGGTGAACGCGCCGGTGGTGACCGCCACCACCAGGCCGACCTTGGCCGCGCGGCCTTCGCCGATATCGACTTCGGTGTCGCCGATCTTGACCACCTGGGCCGGGTCGTCGATGCGCAGGCGCTGCATCAGCGCGTGGATCATGTCCGGCGCCGGCCGGCCCTGCGCGACTTCGTCGCTGGCGATCAGCGCATCGATGCGCCGCGACCATTGCAGGCGTTCGACGATGGCGTCGGCGATATCGCGCGAGAACCCGGTGTTCAGCGCGACCTGGATGCCGTTGGCGCGCAGCATCGCGAACACCGACTCGGCGCCGGGCAAGGGTTCGATGCCGGGCCATTCGCGATAGCACACCAGCATGCGCTGGACGAAGTCGGCGTGGATCGAGGCGATCCGCGGGTCGTCGGCCTGCACACCGAGCAGGCGTGCGACCGCCAGCGGCTTGGGATAGCCCATCAGCGGCCGGCAGGCCTCGTGGTCGATCGGATGGCCGGCGGCGCTCATCGCGCCGACGAACGCCTGGGCGACGAAGCCGGGGTCCGACACGGTGGTGCCGGCGATATCGAACAGGGCAAGGCGGAAGGTCATCGCGGCGGGACGCACTGGGGAACAGGCGTCCAGCATGGGCGGCGTGCGCAACCCGGTTATTACAGCGCGGGGACAAGTGGGTGAACCTGTCTAGTGCCTCGGAACCGGAACCGGAGTCATCGTCGCCGCTGGGGCGCCGGCGCGAGCGGGCGGGGGCGGCCAGGCAGGCGGTCGGACGACCCCGAATCAGTCCTCGCCGCGCGACAGGGCGCCGAACCGCGGCAGGTCGAACAGATCGGACGTGGCGCTGGCCCGCAGGCATGCGCTTACCGTCGACGCCGGCCACAGCCCGTCGTGATCGTCGTCGAGCACGCTGGGCTGGAAGCGTTGCATCAAGTCGCTCGCGACTTCCAACGCCAGACGCGCATTCGGGCCGTGACGTGAGCTCAGGCCGAACGCGCTGCGCGGTGTAGTGCCGAGCAAGGCCACCACCGCTTCGCGTTCGGCCGGTTCGTATTCGGCAAGCTGTTCTTGTTCCGAGTAGCGCCAGAAATAGCAATATCGTTCACCCGAGCGGATGGTTTCGCTCGAGCCGTCGCGGTTGAATTCGAAGGCACGGACTGTCGCTTCGATCTGTTCGCAATCGGCCTGGCCGAAGTACAGGATCACTGAGTCCATTGAGGTCTCCGTTGGCTCAGATCGGATGCTCGGATCGAAGCGTCGGGCAAAAGGCGTGCCGATCGTGTTGCGCCGCCGCCCGGCGACCGGGCTGTTGTGGGAGGGGCTTGAGCCCCGACGCTTTCGGCTCCGATCGCCGCGTAGCGGGGTCAGGGGACGTCGCAAAAGCAACTCGATCTGATCGAAAAGCGTCGGGGCTCAAGCCCCTCCCACAAAAGACCTCAGGCTATTTCGCGGAAATCCACGACTTCGCGGAAATCCACGGACCTGCGATTGCGACGAAACCGGGCATCGACGATGCCCGTCGCATCAAAACGCCAAGCGCGCCCGCAACTGCGTCACATCGTCCGTCCACGCCGCGTAGTCGTCGCTTTCTTCCCACAGCGCGCGCAGTTCCGAGTGCGGGCCGAGGATGCGGTCGATCGCGCTGAGCGCATCGGCGATCAGCGCCGCATCGGGCGACGGACGCATCTTCGAGATCCAGATCATCAGTTCTTCCTGCTTGCGCGCCGCGCCCGAAGGCCGGCCGATCGCGGCGGCGATCAGTTCGCTCGCGGCCAGCGCCGCGGACGCCAGGGGCGCGTCCACTTCTTCATCCGCCTCGACCTCCAGCACCGCGGCGATGGTTTCGCGCACCAGCGCCAGGCTCTGGTGATCGCCCAGTTCGTCCAGCCAGTCGGCCGCGTCGTCGTTGTCGAATGTGGTGAAACCCCAAGCGCCCATCGTGTAATCCTCTCTATGAATAATGCATTCCGCCCTCGGCGGAAGATGAAACGGTGATCGTCCCGGGCTCAGGTCCACCCTGCGAACATCGCTTTCACCGACGGTCGGTTTAACACGATCAGGGTGAATACGCCCAGCGCGGTGCCGAATGGAATCTGCATGCACGACACCGCCGCGACGATGATGCACACGGTCAGGCTGCGTCGCTGGCTCAAACGCCGGGCGACCAGCAAGGTCAGCGCGCCGCCAAGGATCGCGATGAAGAACATCGCCACGGCCAGGCCCAGCAGCACCCAGCCCGATGCGCTGTCCTGGGTCGCGGTATTGCCGGGCAAGGCGCCGTTGAGCAGGCCGACGCCCATGAACGCATACAGCGCGCCGATCATCAGCGGCACCAGGTAGAACATGGAGAAAACGTAATACAGGACGCTCAGCGTCCGCAGTTGCGACGCATCGCGCGGGTCTTGCGCCGTTATCGGATCGGGGTTCATGAAGGTCGCAGTGTTCATTGAAGGGGCGAGTCGCGATCGAGGCGCGGCATCAATCGGCATGGCGCAGGTACGCCTGCAGGAAATCGACCAGCGCGGCGACCTCGCGATCCGACAGTTCGACCGGATCGCCCGCCGCGGTCAGCGCCTTGATGTGGATCGCGTTGTCCTGCTCCACCCATGCGCGCAACTGCCCGTCGGACAATGCGATGGCGACGGGCGCGCCGTCGCTCATCAGCGGCGCTCGCCGAACAAGGCGCGCACCGACGGACGATTGAGCACGATCAGGGTGAACACGCCCAGCGCGGTGCCGAACGGAATCGACAGGCAGGTCAGCACCGCGACGATCTGGCAGAACTTGTGGCCGCGGCGCTGGCGCAGGCGCTGGCCGACCATGAAGTGCAGCACGCCGAACAGCAGGCTCAGCGCGATGACCAAAGTGAACATGCCGATGATCATGGGGAGCATGGCGGTCATTTCGGCGCTCGATCCCGACGGCGGCGCGGTGCTGAACACCACGCCCATCAGCAGGCCGTAGCCCGCGATCATTACCACCGACAGCGCGTTGAGCCCGGCGAACACGTAATAGAAGATGGCCAGGATCTGCAGGTGCGAGGCGTCCTCGGAACTGGCGGCCGGCGGCGACTGCGCGGGGATGGGGCTGTAATCGGACATCACGGAGTCCCTTTATTGGATGGTCGATGGAAACGCGGAAGGCGCGCGACGCGTGGTCGAGCGCCGGTATCAGGATTCACGCCGCGCGGCTTGGCGCGGATTCGAACAGCGCCTTGATCGGCGCCTTGGTCAGCACGATCAGGGCGAACACGCCCAGCACGGTGCCGAACGGCATCGACAGGCAGCTCACGGCGCTGGCGACCACGCAGAACATATAGCCGCGACGCTGCCGCAGCCGGCGCGCGACCATCGCGAACAGCACCGCCAAGGTCATGCCGAAGGCAATCAGCGACACCGCCACGCCGATGAACAGCCAACCGACGAGCACGGCCTCCTGCCCGGGCTGTCCAGGCTGCGCCGGGAGCGCGAGCATGCCGATGCCGACGATCAGGTGGATCACCGGGAACAGCGCGAACACCGCGGTGATGCCGGCGAGGACGTAGTAGAGAATCCCGATCGTGTCGAGATGGGCGAGGTCCTGTCCGGACGGCGCGACGGTGGCCGGCGCCGACAGCGCGGGCGGCTCGGACGGCGCGGGTGGAATAGGGGCGTGGTCCATGACGCGGTGGATCTCCTGTGGGGCGCGGTGCGGGTGCGCCGGCCTGGCGGCGTGGCCGGGCCGCGCACGACTCGCGGCCATGCTGCGCCAAGCCGCGGCGTGCGTCGAGTCAGGCCGATGCGGCCGGCGTGTTCAGCGACGGCCGCGCGGCCACGCCGCCAGCGAACCCAGCGTGGCCAGGAACATGTCGGTGTGCGCGTCCCAGACGTCGCCCTGCTGGCCGTTGTAGGACTCCGCGTCCTGCGGCGACATGGTCAGGGCGATGGCCCATTCGAACCATTCGTAGATCAGGCTGGTGCACATGATCGCCGCGACCGCGAGCACGAAGGCCTGGCGCGGCGACAGCGCCGGCCAGCGTTGCCGGAAGTACTCGCGCACCGCCGGCGCGAAGCACACGCCGTAGAGGAAATGGATCAGCCGGTCGAAGTGATTGCGCTTGAAGCCGAACGCCTGGTCGAGCGACCAGCCGCCGGTCAGCCACTGGATCCACTGATCGTAGGGCACGTACGAATACAGCCAGCGCGCGGCGATGCAGTGCGCGGTCATGAACCCGCAGATCGCGACGAAATGGCCGTCGCGCATCGGCCAGCGGCGGTCGTGCCGCCACAGCCACAGCAGGCCGATCACGGTCAGCACGCTGTGCATGGCCTGTTCGAACGGGCTCTTGGGCGCGATCCAGCTGACGGCGAATACCGTCAGCACGATGCCCAGGGCGACCTTCTTGGTCGGACTCATGCGTCCCTGCGTGGCGGTGGTCATCCGATGTGGACGCGCTCGCCTTCGCCGCCGTGGGCGACGACTTCACCGATGCGCCAATGCGACAGGCCCAGGCGGGCGAGGTCGGCCTGGGTCGCGGCGACCGCATCCTCGGGCACCACCAGCACGAAGCCGATGCCGCAGTTGAAGGTGCGCCACATTTCCTCGCGCGGCACCGCGCCTTCGCGCTGCAGCCAGTCGAACACCGGCGGCAGTTGCCAGGTGGCGGTGCGGATGTCGAGGCCGAGCCCGGCCGGGATCACCCGGATGATGTTCTCGGTCAGGCCGCCGCCGGTGATGTGGGCCATGGCGTGGATGCGGTGCTCGCCGCCGTTGGCGCGCAGCAGTTCCAGGATCGGCTTGACGTACAGCGCGGTCGGTTCCATCAGCGCGTCGATCAGGCGCACGCCGCCGACGGCGACGTCGCCCGGCCGGCCGGCGCGGTCGAAGATCCGGCGGATCAGCGAATAGCCGTTGGAATGCGGGCCGCTGGAGGCGATGCCGATCAGCACGTCGCCCTTGCTCACGCGCGAGCCGTCGAGGATCTGCGACTTCTCGACCGCGCCGACGGTGAAGCCGGCCAGGTCGTATTCGCCCGGCGGGTACATGTCGGGCATTTCCGCGGTTTCGCCGCCGATCAGCGCGCAGCCGGCCAGTTCGCAACCGCGCGCGATGCCGCCGACCACCGCGACCGTGGTGTCCACGTCGAGCTTGCCGGTGGCGAAGTAGTCCAGGAAGAACAGCGGCTCGGCGCCCTGCACCAGCACGTCGTTGACGCACATGCCGACCAGGTCGATGCCGATGCTGTCGTGGCGATTGAGCTGCTGGGCCAGCTTGAGCTTGGTGCCGACGCCGTCGGTGCCCGAGACCAGCACCGGCTCGCGGTACTTGCCGGACAGGTCGAACAGGGCGCCGAAGCCGCCCAGGCCGCCCATCACCTCGGGCCGGAAGCTGCGCTTGACCAGCGGCTTGATGCGTTCGACCACCTCGTTGCCGGCGTCGATGTCGACGCCCGCGTCGCGGTACGTCAGCGGCTTGGGGGTGGTGTCGGAAGAAGATGCGGTCACGGCGGCCCCGGCGGTCGCGGAAGGAAACGGGAGATTTTAGCAGGCAACCGCAGCCAGGCCGTCACACCCGCCCGGTCGTCTTGGAAACCAGAACCCATCCGGGCTCCCTGCAGACCGGCCCGGCACGCCAGCACCGGCACACAATTCGCCGATATTCCACAAATGCTTCAACAGCTCAGCACAGCGACGCCCAGGTCCGTGGCCCCGGTTTCGCGCAATCCCGCCCCCATCGCCGCATCCATGCGCCGTCCATTCGGCCGTTCAGGCGTGCGAATGGACGCGCCGACGCCACTGCGGCACCATTTCGAACCTTGAGCACCGTCGGCGCCGCGCATGCGCGACCGCCGGACCGACGCAGGACGCGGCGGCGGGGCGGGGACGGTCGCGATGGCGGCGGTCCCCGCATCCGGTGACGGGTGGGCAACGCACGCGGACGATCCGCGCCGTGGCCGACCCGCGACCTGGGACGCGGGCGGGATGCGCGCTTTTCAACAACAGTTAGGGATGGCGATGGGCAAGGCAATCCGGGTTTTGATGGTCGCAACGTTGCTGCTGGCGAGTTTCGCCGCGGCCGCCCAGCGGGTCGAGGGCGATCGCGCCCAGGCCGACGGCGCCTACTCGGCCGAAGTGCCGGTGGCCGGCCAGGGCGAGGCCGAACGCAACGGCGCCATGGCGCGCGCGCTGGCCCAGGTGCTGGGCAAGCTGTCGGGCGACCGCGGCGCGGCCGGGCGGCCGGGCGTCGGCCAGGAACTGCGCCGGGCCAAGGACTACGTCACCGGTTACGACTACCGCCAGGACGAGGGCGTGTCCCAGGCCACCGGGGCGCCGACCTTCCAGACCACCTTGATCGTCAATTTCGACCAGGCCAAGGTCGACGGCCTGGCCTCGACCCTCGGCCTGCCGATCTGGCCGCAGCCGCGGCCCAAGCCGGTGCTGTGGATGGCGATCGACGACGGCAGCGGTCCGCGCCTGGTCGGCCTGGCGCAGGCCAACGCCGCGCGCGCCGCGCTCAATCGCGCGATCGAACGCGGCTACAAGCTGGGCCTGCCGACCGGCAGCGCGGCCGAACAGGCCAGCGTCGGCGCGATCTGGCGCGGCGACGCCGCCGCGGTCGCCCGCGCCTCGGCGCGCTACAGCCCGCCGATGCAGCTGATCGGCAAAATCTACCGGGTCAAGAGCGGCGGCTGGAAAGGCGACTGGAGCTTCGTCGACGGCGGCAAGGTGCTGGGCAGCTGGTCCAACAGCGATCCCGACGCGCGCAAGGTCATGAGCGGCGGCGCCGACGGCGCGGCCGATGCGCTGATGAAGCGTTACGCCAAGCGCAGCGTGGCCGGTCCGCCGGGCACCTACCGGGTCGTGTTCAGCGGCGTGCGCAGCGCCGACGACTACATCCGCCTGGCCGGCTATCTGCAAGGCCTGGCGGTGATCCGCAAGATCACCCCGATCCGCGCCACCCCGGACACCCTGGAGTACGACCTGGAACTGCTGTCCGGCCTGCCCGGCCTCAAGCGCATGACCGACGCCGGCGACACCCTGGTGCAGCTGGACGGCCTGGAAGGTCAGCCGCCCGTGTTCCAGTTGCACTGACCATGGACCGCACCCCTCTGGAAGACATCGCGCTGTTCCTGCGGCGCCTGCAATGGACGGCGCTCGGCGTCGGCGCGTGCTGGCTGCTGTGGGTGCTGGCCCCGGTGCTGACCCCGTTCGTGGTCGCCGCGATGCTCGGCTGGCTCGGCGATCCGCTGGTCGACCGGCTCGAACGCACCGGCCGCTCGCGCAACACCTCGGTGATCCTGGTGTTCACCCTGATGGCGCTGCTGGTGGTGCTGGTGCTGCTGATCCTGGTGCCGTTGATCGAGCGCCAGATCACCACCCTGATCGTGTCGCTGCCGAGCTACCGCGACTGGTTCACCGGCACCGCGATCCCGTGGCTGGAGCAGCGCACCGGTTTCGAGATCAGCGCCTGGCTCGACCTCAACCACCTGATCGAACTGGTGCGCAGCAACTGGGAGCGCGCCGGCGGCGTGGCGACCACGATGCTGGGCTATCTGTCGCGTTCGGGCTTCGCGGTGATGGCGATGATCGCCAACATCGCGCTGCTGCCGGTGCTGACGTTCTTCTTCCTGCGCGACTGGGACGTGCTGGTCGACCGGGTCGCCTCGCTGATCCCGCGCGATCACCTGGCCACCGCGAGCCGCCTGGCGAAGGCCTCCAGCGACGTGCTCGGCGCGTTCCTGCGCGGCCAGTTCCTGGTGATGATCACGCTCGGCGTGATGTACGGCATCGGCCTGTGGGCGGTCGGCCTGGACCTGGGCATCCTGATCGGCATCATCGCCGGCCTGCTGACCTTCGTGCCCTACCTCGGCCCGGCCAGCGGCATCATCCTCGGCGTGGTCGCCGCGCTGGTGCAGTACGGCGACTGGAAGTACGTGGCCGGCGTGCTCGCCGTGTTCGGCGTGGGCCAGGTGATCGAAAGCTATTGGCTGACCCCGAAGCTGGTCGGCGACCGCATCGGCCTGCATCCGGTCGCGGTGATCTTCGCCGTGCTCGCCGGCGGCACCTTGTTCGGTTTCCTCGGCATGCTGCTGGCGCTGCCGGTGGCGGCGGTGGCCAACGTGCTGCTGCGCTACGCGCAGGAGCGCTACACCCACAGCCGCCTGTACGCCGGCGATCATCCGACCATCCTGCTCGACCCGGCCGCCAACCCGGTATCGCCGCGCGCCGCCGAACCGGCGCCGAGCAACGACAGCCGCGCGGCACCCGCCGCCGACGCGTCCACGGAGCGCGCGCCGCAGTGAGCGTTCCGCAGTTGCCGCTGACCCTGCGTTATCCGCCGGATCAGAGCCTGGACACCTATGTGGATGCGCCCGCCGGCGCGATCGCGCAACTGCGCGCGCTGGCGAGGCACACCCACGAAACCGCCGGTTACGCCGATCCGACCGGCGCCGACTGGGTGTACCTGGCCGGTCCGGCCGGCGTCGGCAAGACCCACCTGCTGCTCGGCGCCTGCGCCGCGGCCGAAGCGGCCGGACGCCGCGCCGCCTACGTGCCGCTGGCCGCCGCGGCCGGGCGCTTGCGCGAAGCGCTGCACGCGCTGGAAGGCAACGATCTGCTGGCGCTCGATGGCATCGAAGCGATCGCCGGCCACCGCGACGACGAAGTCGCCTTGTTCGACACCCACAACCGCGCGCGCCAGGCCGGCATCGCGATCATCTACGCCGCGCGCGAGAACCCCGACGAACTGGCGTTGGTGCTGCCCGACCTGCGCTCGCGCCTGTCGCAATGCACGCGCATCGTGCTGAGCCCGCTGAACGACGCCGGTCGCGGCGAGGTGCTGCGTCAGCGCGCGCAGCGGCGTGGTCTGGCCTTGGAAGAGGCGGCGCTGGACTGGATGCTCAAGCGGGTCGACCGCGATCTGGGCGGCTTGACCGCGCTGCTCGACAAGCTCGATCGCGCTTCGCTCGCGGCGCAGCGGCGCATCACGGTGCCGTTTTTGCGGCAGACGCTCGAGTTGGATAACTGACGGTCGTTTGGTTGTCTCGCAGCGCGGATATCGCGTTGATGTCGAGCCTGGATTACGTGGCTATCTGAGCCAAGTGCATCGGGGCTAAAGCCCCTCCCACAAAAGACCTCGTAGCGACGAAATCTTTTGTGGGAGGGGCTTTAGCCCCGATGCTTTTCGTTCCGATGGCGACGATCTTCGCTATAACCCCATCCCACAACAGACCTCGCTGCTACGGAATTTCTTGTGGGAGGGGGTTCAGCCCCGACGCTTTTCGTTCCGATCGCGACGATCTTCGCTATCTGCCCGAACGATGTAGCGGTTTGCGCCGCTCCTCCAGGTAGGCCATATGACTTTTGCTTGAGTCTGAAGTCGCGCAGTTCATCCAGCGCTGCGACGGCTCTAACTCGCGAGAACAAAAGCACACCCGGAGGGCGGCGCACATGGATGTGCGCCGTGCGCCACCGAGACAGGATGTCTCGTGTGGCGCATGCCCGCGTCGGCACCGATCGTGCGGGCAATTGATTCAAAGAAAAGCGTTTTTCTTTGGTTACCTTTCTTTTGTCGCTTTTGACAAAAGAAAGTAACTCGGCCGCTTGCGGACGAAAGCTGTTGATCTTGCCTTCGGCTTCAAAGGCTCTTAAACGCTTCAAAGATTTGAAGCCTTTAAAGCTGCAAGCAGGATCAAAAGCTTCCGCTACTAAAGCGGCGGGTAACTTTCTTTTGTCCAGAGCCACAAAAGAAAGTCACCAAAGAAAAAGGCGTTCCTGTTTCGAATAAAGAGCCGCACGATCGGTGCTTGCGCAGGCATGCGCCACACGGGACATCCATGTCCCGGTA
Organism: Lysobacter capsici; assembly: GCF_018732085.1. Classification (NCBI taxonomy): domain Bacteria; kingdom Pseudomonadati; phylum Pseudomonadota; class Gammaproteobacteria; order Lysobacterales; family Lysobacteraceae; genus Lysobacter; species Lysobacter capsici. The sequence goes on from NZ_CP076103.1 coordinate 1,544,018, forward strand.
GCGCACGGCGTGCATCCTGCACGCCGCCCTCCGGGTGTGCGTTTGCTAACGCGAGTTAGTCGATTCGCAGCGCTGGATGAACTGCGCGACTTCAATCATTGAGCCAAAGCCAAAGCCAAAGGCGGAGCCCAAGCGAACGAAAACGGGGCTTGGATCAAATGACTCCGCGGTTGAAAAGCCGATGCGGCATGCCATGACCGCGCTGAGCGCGATAGCGTGTTCTAAAGCGGAATTGCGCACTAAGCCAGCAACTTCCGATAAATCGCCAGATCCGCCCCAGAAAAACAACAGAAAACTACTTCGTCGATCGACGCGTCATGCGCGGCGAAATCGCGCACCGTTCCAACCGCGACTTCGGCCGCCGCCTGCGGCGGATAGCCGAAAATACCCGTGCTGATGCAAGGAAACGCGATACGCCTGAGCCCGCGTTTCGCGGCGATCTGCAAACACTGCCGATAACACGAAGCCAACAACGCCGGCTCGCCCTGATCGCCACCACGCCACACCGGGCCGACGGTGTGGATCACGTACTGCGCCGGCAGGCGATAGCCGCGCGTCAGCTTGGCCTCGCCGGTCTTGCAGCCGCCGAGCAAGCGGCATTCGGAGACCAGGTCCGGCCCGGCCGCGCGATGGATCGCGCCGTCCACGCCGCCGCCGCCGAGCAGCGAAGAGTTCGCCGCGTTGACGATCGCATCCAGGGCCAGCCGGGTGATGTCGCCTTGTATCGCGCGCAATTGCATGGATCCGTCCTGTATCAGTCGTGTTCCGGCCAATCGATGAATTCGGGCGCGACGGCGTCGGTCAGCCACACGCCATTGTCGGCTCGGAAGAATGCCATCCCGCGCTCGTGCATCGCGCCGGCGCGAATGTGCAGGACCAGCGGGTTTGCCGTGACGGCTGCCGACCTTGACCGCGGTGCCCTTGTCCAAGGACAGATGCACGTGCTGGCGGCTTTGCCGGGTCAGGCCCTGCGCACGGATCGAGTCGGCGAAGCGCGTCGCGGTACCGTGGTACAGCGACGCGGGCGGTTGCAACGGCGTCAAGGCCAGGTCGATCTGGATCGAATGCCCCTGGCTGGCGCGGATGCGTCGACCGTCGTCGCTGATCTTGAAGCGCTGCTTGTCGTTGTCGCGCACGATCTCCTCGATCATCCGTCGCGACATCGGCTTGCCGTGCATGCCGGCCTGACGGATCAGATCGTCGATGAGCGCCCAACCGTTGTCGTCGAGTTTCAGACCGATGGCCTGGGGTTCATGGCGCAGGATGAGGCTGAGGAACTTGCTTTTGCTTTTGAGTTTGTCGCTCATGATCTTCCGTGAATGCTCGCAAGCGCCGCGTGCGGGCGCCGCGGCTCAGGGTTGTTCGGGCCAATCGATGAATTCGGCCGCGACGGCGTCGGTCAGCCATACGCCGTTGGCCGATTGATAGAAATTCAATCCGCGCGCATGCATGTCGCCGGCACGGATGGTCAGCACCAGGGCCTTGCCGTGGCGGCTGCCGACCTTGGTCGCGGTGGCTTCGTCGGAGGACAGATGCACGTGCTGGCGGCTTTGCTTGACCAGGCCGAGGTTGCGGATCGATTTGGCGAAGCGGGTCGCGGTGCCGTGGTACAGCGTGGTCGGCGGCGGCAGCGGCGCCAGTTCCAGGTCGACTTCGATCGAATGGCCCTGGTTGGCGCGGATGCGCGCGCCGTCTTCGCTGATTGCGAAGCGCTGCTTGTCGCTGTCGCGCACGACCTGTTCGATCAGTTCGCGGGTTATCGGCTTGCCGTCGGCGTTGGCCAGGCGGACCAGTTCGTCGAGGTCGGCCCAGCCGTTCGCGTCGAGAGTCAGGCCGATCGCTTCGGGTTCGTGGCGCAGCACGAGGCTGAGGAATTTGCTGGTCTTGGTGAGGTTGACGGAGCTCATGGCGGTTCCAATTTGGCAAGGGCGGCGGCGCGATCGGGCGGTGTCGCCGGTCGCGTCGCGCGAAGGAAGAAGTAAGGCGATGCTCAGCCGTTCGCCGCGGCGGCCAGCGCCGCGTCGAGCTGCTGCAATCGTTCCGGGGTGCCGACATCGGTCCAGCGGCCGCGATGGTGTTCGCCGCTGATGCGGCCGCGCGCAGCAGCGGCGCGCAGCAGCGGTACGGTGCTGAAGCGCGGCGGTTGCAACTGCGCGCCGGGTGCGTCGCCGAGTATGTCGCGCCAGGCATCGAACAGGCTCGCGCGGTACAGGCCGATGCCGGAGTAGGTGAGCCGCGACGGGCCGTCGTTGTGCAGCAGGCCGCCGTCATCGAGTTGGAAATCGCCGCGCGGATGCTGCGAAGGATTGTCCACCAGCACCAGATGCGCGTCGCCGTTGAATTCGCGCGGCAGCGCGGCGAAGTCGTAATCGGTCCAGATATCGCCGTTGGCGACGAGGAACGGCGCCCGCGGATCGGCGCCGTCGAGCAGCAGCGGCAAGGCGTGCAGCAGGCCGCCGCCGGTTTCCAGCGGGGTGGTGCCTTCGTAGGAATAGCGCAGGCGCAGGCCCCAGTGCGCGCCGTCGCCGAGGGTGTCGGCGAACTGCGGCGCGAGCCACGAGGTGTTGACGATCACCTCGCGCACGCCGAGCGCGGCGAGTTTTTCCAGATGCCATTCGATCAGGCGCTTGCCGCCGACCGCGAGCAGGGGCTTGGGCGTGTGCAGGGTCAGCGGGCGCATGCGCTCGCCCAGACCGGCGGCGAAGATCAGTGCCTTCATGCCGGCTGCGTCGCGGTGGTGGAGGCCAGCGCCGGGCGCACGTAGCGCTCGACGATCTGCGCCAGCGGAGCGAGTTCGGGGTAACGCGGCAGCACCACGTCGAGGTAGGCGAGAAAACGCGATGCATCGGCCAGGTACTTCGGCTTGCCGTCACGGTGATTGAGGCGCGCGAACAGGCCGAGGATCTTGATGTGGCGTTGCAGGCCGGCGTAGTCGGCGTCGCGGCGGAAACGGGCGAAGTCGGGCAGCGGGATGCCGGCGGCGGTCGCGCGCGCGTGGTAGCGCGCGAGCCAGCCGTCGATGCGCGGCTCCGGCCAGCTGACGAAGGCGTCGCGGAACAGGCTGATCGGGTCGTAGGCGATCGGCCCGCGCAGCGCGCCCTGGAAATCGATCACCGCCACGCCGCCGTCGACCGGCATCAGATTGCGCGGCATGTAGTCGCGATGCACGAACACCTGGCGCTGGGCGAGCACGTTGTCGAGGATGCGGCGATAGGCCAGGTCGAGGTTTTCCAGGTCGCCGCAGTCCAAGCTCAGGCCGAGATGACGGCCGAGGAACCATTCGTCGAACAGGCGCAGTTCGCGCGCCAGGAAGGCTTCGTCGTAGGGCTGCAGGTCGTCGGGGCAGGGCAGCGCCTGGATCTTGAGCAACTGGTCGAAGGCGGCGTCGAACAGCGCATCGGCGTCGGCTTCGCCTGCCTCGAAGGCCTGCAGGAAGGTCTGCTGGCCGAGGTCCTCGAGCAGCAGGAACCCCAGTTCCATGTCCTGCGCATGCACCTGCGGGACCCGCACGCCGCCGGCCAGCAGCATCTTGCGGATGCGCAGCCAGGGCCGGGCGTCTTCGAGCTCGGGCGGGGAGTCCATGACGATGACGCTGCGCTCGGCCGCGCCGCCGGCGTCGGCCAAGCCGCGCCAATAGCTGCGGAAACCGGCGTCGAACGAGGCGCGGGTCAGAGCGAGGCGGGCGTCGCCGGTCGCGGCGCGCGCCCAGGCCAGGCGGGCGTCGTCGCGGTCGGTGGGGTGCGGCTGGGTCATGCGTGCTCCATGCGGCCGGGGCGGTCGCGGATGCACAGGGTAAACGTCCGTGGGCCACGGGTGAACGTTGTGGTGGCCGAAGGCCCCTCATCCGCCCTTCGGGCACCTTCTCCCGCAAGCGGGAGAAGGGAGCAAGACAAGCCCTTCCATGCTTGTGGGAGAGGGCAAGACAAGCCCTTTCACTCTGGTGGGACAGGGGACAAGACGCGCCCTCCCACTCGCGCGGTAGAGGGGGACAGGAGAAGCCCTCTCCCGCTTGCGGGAGAGGGTTGGGTGAGGGCAGACACGCTCGCATCGCGCTGCCGGGTCTCACGGATAGAAGTAGGGCGGAGCTCTTGCCGCAGGTTCCTCCAACGCAGTCGCCACCGCTGCCTTCGGATTTCCTGCGCCGAGAACCCCGCCCTACAGGTACAGCTGCATCAATCAAAACCGCTCAAGGAGAAAAACTTAGGAGAAAAACTTAGGAGAACAACTCAAGGAGAACACTCAAGGAGAACAACTGCGTCTTTCAGCATCGACCGCTTTGCAACCAACAACCTAGGGACAACTAACCATACAAAAACCGATCACATCCAATGAAAGCGCGGGGCGAGGCCGGCGCGGGGCCGGTTCGCGCGTAGCGGCACGTGTACGCGGTACCGTCGCGCACGGCCTCGCCCCGCCTGTTGCTAGGCCGCGACCGGCTCCTGGGTTTTATCCAGGGACGCCAGCCATTCGTCGTCCGATCCGTCCGCTACGCCTTCGAACAGGAACGTCGACAGATAGCGCTCGCCGGTGTCGGGCAGCATCGCCAGCAGTACCGAGCCTTCCGGCGCGCTTTCGGCGACCTGCAGCGCGGCGGCCACGGTCGCGCCAGCGGAGATGCCGACGAACAAGCCTTCCTCGGACGCGAGCCGGCGCGCGGTGTCGCGCGCGGTCACGTCGTCGACCGGGCGGATCTCGTCGGCGACGCCGCGATCGAGCACGCCGGGCACGAAGTCCGGGGTCCAGCCCTGGATCTTGTGCGGCTGCCAGTTGGCGCCGCTGAGCAGGGACGCGCCGGCCGGTTCGGAGGTGATGATCTTCAGCTCCGGACGCGCGGCTTTGAGCACCTGGCCTGCGCCGGTCAGGGTGCCGCCGGTGCCCCAGCCGGTGACGAAGAAGTCCAGCCGCTTGCCGGCGAAATCGAGCAGGATTTCCGGGCCGGTGGTGCTGCGGTGGTAGGCCGGGTTGGCCGGGTTCTCGAACTGCTGGGCCAGGAACCAGCCGTGTTTTTCCGCCAGTTCGGCGGCCTTGCGGACCATGCCGGTGCCGCGTTCGGCGGCCGGAGTCAGGATCACTTTCGCGCCGTATGCGCGCATCAGCTTGCGCCGTTCGATCGAGAAGGTTTCGGTCATCACCGCGACGAAGGGATAGCCGCGCGCGGCGGCGACCAGGGCCAGCGCGATGCCGGTATTGCCCGAGGTCGCTTCCACTATCGTCTGGCCGGGCTTGAGCGCGCCGCTGCGTTCGGCGTCGAGCACGATCGCCAGGGCCAGACGGTCCTTGACCGAGCCGCCGGGATTGAACGATTCGACTTTCGCGTACAGCGACACGTGCTTGGGCGCGATGCGGTGCAGTTTGACGATCGGGGTGTTGCCGATGGTGTCGAGGATGCTGTCGTACAAAGGCATTGGAAGGTCTCCCGTGGCGTGGGTGATGAGGTCAGGCGGCCGCGGCGAACGCGGTGTCGCTGGAAATTTCGTAAGCACGAACATCGGTCAACGGCGCATCGCCGAACCAGTGCAGTCGCGTGGCGAGCGCGGCGACCTCGCCGACGATCAACAAGGCCGGCGACTGCACCTTATGTCCACGCGCGCGCTCGGCCAGATCGGCGAGGGTGCCGGTGACCACGCGTTGTTCGCGGCGCGAACCGTTTTCGATCAGCGCGAACGGAGTGCTCGCGGCGCGGCCGTGTTCGATCAGCTTGTCGCGCAGCACGTCCAGGCCGGACACGCCCATGTACACCGCGAGCGTCTGCTTTTCCTGGGCCAGCGCCTGCCAGTCGAGTGCGTCAGTGGAATCTTTCAGGTGCGCGGTGACCACTCGCAGCGATTGAGCATGCTCGCGATGCGTCAGCGGAATGCCGGCGTAGGCGGCGCAGGCCAATGCGGCAGTGATGCCCGGCACGACTTCGAAGGCGATGCCGGCATCGGCCAGCACTTCGAGTTCTTCGCCACCGCGGCCGAACACGAACGGATCGCCGCCCTTGAGCCGCACCACGCGCTTGCCGGCGCGGGCGTGTTCGAGCATCAGTTCGTGAATGCGATCCTGGGTGGTGTGATGATTGCCGGCCTGCTTGCCGACTTCGATCAGCTCGGCGTCGCGGCGCGCGAGCCGCAGCACGTCGGCGCTGACTAACCGATCATGCAGGATTACGTCCGCTTCGTTGAGCACGCGCAAACCGCGCAAGGTCATCAAGCCCGCATCGCCCGGTCCCGCGCCGACCAGCGCGACCGTGCCGGACTGCGGCGCGTCGGGCTTGTCGTCGATCAAGGCCACGCCGAACGCGCGCTGCGCTTCGTCGATGCGGCCTTCGCGCAACAGCGACGGAATCGGGCCGGACAGCACGCGGTCGAAGAAACGACGGCGCAGTCCCATGTCGGGGTAGTGCTTGCGGATGCGCGCGCGTTCGCGGGTCAGCAGGCTCGCGAGCGCGCCGAGCGATTCGTCGAATTGGGTTTCCAGGGTTTCGCGCAGATGGCGCGCGAGCATCGGCGCGCCGCCGCCGCTGGAGATCGCGATCTGCACCGGGCCGCGTTCGACCCGCGCCGGGACGTGGAAGCTGGAGGCGTCGACATCGTCGACCACGTTGACCCAGACCCGCTGCGCTAAACCTGCGTCGGCGACGGCGCGGTTGACCGCGGCATCGTCGGTCGCGGCGATCGCGAGCCAGGCGCCGTCGAGCCATTCGGGCACGAACGGGCCGGCGAGGTGTTCGATCCGGCCTTGTCCGGCCCAGGCCGCGAGCGTGGCCGACAGTTCCGGCGCTCCAACCCGCACCCGCGCCCCGGCGTCCAGCAGCGCCGCGGCCTTGCGCTGCGCCACCGCGCCACCGCCGACCACCAGCACGAGACGCTCGCGCAGATCGGCAAACAGCGGGAACAGGAGGCTGGTCATGGCGGCGGGGCGTTGATCCGGGGACGATGGAACGACCCTAAGGCCGCCGCCGGGCGACCGGAAATGACGCCGCCGCCTTTGCTCATGCCGTCACGTAATGAGTCGCAGCGTTGCGGTGCGGATACTGGACAAAGCCACCATACGCCGGCTAGCCTATAAATCCTTTTATCCGAATAGAGCGATAGATACGTGGACGCGACCCGTCAGCGAATGTCCCGCGCACCGGCTTCGGCCCCGGTCGTCCGGAAACGGAACGACGCGGGTTGTTGTCGCCCGTGCCGACAGCGCGCTGCCCATCGCCTCCATCGCGGTCCTCTTTTACGGATAGTTTCGCCATGACCCTGACTCAACTGCGTTACCTGGTCGCCATCGCCGATTCCGGCCTCAACATCACCCTGGCCGCCGAGCGCGTCCACGCCACCCAGCCCGGTCTGTCCAAGCAGCTCAAGCAGCTCGAGGACGAACTGGGCTTCTTGTTGTTCGTGCGCAAGGGCCGCAGCCTGGAAGCGATCGCGCCGGCCGGCGAGCGCGTGCTCGAACACGCGCGCCGCATTCTCGAAGAAGCCGGCAACATCCGCGCCTACGCCGCCAACGAACGCGGCCAGCACGCCGGCCGCCTGGTGCTGTCGACCACGCATACGCAAGCGCGTTATGTGCTGCCGCCGATCATCGCCCAGGTCAAGCGCGACTTCCCGCAGGTCAGCGTGCATCTGCAGGCCGCGGCCGACGGCGAAGTGCTGTCGCATCTGTCGCACGGCAACGCCGATCTGGCGGTGATCAGCACCGCCGGCGCCGCGCCTGAAGGCGGGCTGGCGGTGCCGTTGTTCCGCTGGCGCCGGGTGGTGCTGGTGCCGCGCACGCATGCGCTGGCCAAGCTCGATCGCGCGCCGACCCTGGCCGATCTCGCGTCGCAACCGTTGATCAGTTACGAATCCTCGACCCGGCCGGAATCCTCGTTGCGCCGCGCCTTCGCCGCCGGCGGGCACGAGCCGCAGCTGGCGATGACCGCGCGCGACGCGGACCTGATCAAGACCTATGTGCGCGCCGGATTGGGCGTGGGCGTGCTGGCCGAGATGGCGGTGACTTCGCGCGACGAAGATCTCAAGGCGTTGGTCGCGCCTGACGCGTTTCCCGAGTGCATCACCTGGGCGGTGATCCCGCGCGCGCGCGTGCTGCGCGACTACGCGCTGGAACTGTTGCACGGGCTGGCGCCGCAGATCGACCGGCGCGATCTGCGCCGGGTGCTGGAAGGCAATCTGGAGCCGCAATGGCCGACGGCGCCGACCTGGGTTGAGTTGACGCAGCCGATCAGTTCCTGATCGCGCTTACTGCCATGGCCACTGCTGTTCGCTTTCGCTCCCTCTCCCGCTTGCGGGAGAGGGCTGGGGAGAGGGCGAGCGAATCCACGGCCGCTGTTTTTGTCTCAGGGTCTTGAGTCGAATCTGCGACAAGCCTTCACGACAATCGGATTGGCCGCGCGCCCTCATCCGGCCCTTCGGGCCACTTTCTCAGCCCTGCACTTCCTTCGGTCGCCGCTGCGCGGGAGAAGGGCTCGTCATTCGCGTTGCGAAATCTTCAAGCCGCCTTGTTCTCAGCAGCCGGCTCGCTATCGAAATGCAACCCGCACTCGCGCTTGAGCCCGAAGAACCGCGTGTCCTCCTCGCGCATGCCCGGTTCCAGACGACGCGTGGTGTGGATGTCGCCGATCGACACATAACCGTCGTGCCACAACGGGTGATACGGCAGATCGTGCGCCTGCAGGTATTGCCAGACCTCGCGATCGCTCCAGTCGGCCAGCGGATGCAGTTTCCAGCGGCCGTCCTTGATCTGCAGGAAATCCAGGTTGGCGCGGCTGCCCGACTGGCTGCGGCGCAGCCCGGCGATCCAGGTGCGCACGCCCAGTTCGTTCAAGGCGCGCTGCATCGGCTCGACCTTGCGCATGCGGTTGTAGCGTTCGATGCCTTCCAGCCCCTGTTCCCACAGGCGGCCGAACTTCGCTTCCATCCAGGCCACGCCGATCTGCGGGCGATACACCTTGAGGTTGAGCTTGAGCCGGTCGCCGAGTTCGTCGATGAAGCGGTAGGTTTCTGGAAACAGATAGCCGGTATCGACCACGATCACCGGGATTTGCGGCGCCTGCACCGTGACCATGTGCAGCGACACCGCCGACTGCGCGCCGAAACTCGACGACAGCGCGTGCTCGCCGGCGGTGTTTTCCAGCGCCCAGGCGACGCGCTGTTCGGCCGACTGCGTGCCCAGCCAGGCGTTGAGTTCGGCCAGCGCGCGCGGCGATTCGGCGGCGGTGACGGGATCGGTGGGAGCGCTCATGCGTGGGCCTCGGTGACCAGGACCACCGGAATGCCGGTGGGAGTGGGATAGGGGACGGATACGACGTCGCGGCGGACCAGGTAATCGCCGAAACCTTCCTCGCCGTCGCGGTCGCTGGCGTAGCCGGCGAACAGCGGATCGAGCGCGGCGAGGATCTCGGGTTCGGCGATGTTTTCGCGGTACAGCGTGTTCAAGCGCTGGCCGCGATGGTCGGCGCCGAGCATCAGGTTGTAGCGGCCCGGCGCCTTGCCGACCAGGGCGATCTCGCCCAGGTACGGACGCGAGCAGCCGTTCGGGCAACCGCTGATGCGCAGGTTGATCGAGGCATCGGCGATCGCGTGCTTGGCCAGCAGCTTTTCGACTTCGCCGACGAAATCGGGCAGGTAGCGTTCGGCTTCGGCCATGGCCAGGCCGCAGGTTGGCAGGGCGACGCAGGCCAGCGCATTGAGCCGCACCGCGCTGGCCCGCACATGCCCGTCGAGGCCATGCTGCGCGACCAATGCATCGACCTGCGCACGCAGCGCCGCTGGCACGCCGGCGATGACCAGGTTCTGGTTCGGCGTCATGCGGAATTCGGCGTCATCGTGGCCGTCGAGCAACTGCGCGATTTCGCGCAGGCCGCTCAGGTGCGTGACCGCTTCGCCCAGGCCATCGAGCGCGCCGTCGACGATGCGGCCGGCCGGGATACGCAGGGTCAGATGGGCGACATCGTCAAGGCCCGCATCGCCGTCGCTGTCGACCCAACCGAAACGATCGCCGTTATGGCGGAAGGCGAACGGCCGCGCCGGACGGAGAGGGAAACCGGCGCGGCGTTCGACTTCCGCCTTGAACCACTCCAGGCCGCGATCGTCGATGGTGTACTTCAGGCGCGCGCGCTTGCGCACCGCGCGATTGCCGAAATCGCGCTGCGCCGTCACCACCGCCACGCCGATGTCGATCACTTGATCGGGGGTCACGAAGCCGATCACATCGGCGACCCGCGGATAGGTCTCCGCATCGCCGTGGGTCGCGCCCATGCCGCCGCCGATGGTGACGTTGTAGCCCAGCAGCTCGCCGTCTTCGATGATCGCGATATAGCCCAGGTCCTGGGCGAACACGTCGACATCGTTGTACGGCGGAATCGCGAAACCGATCTTGAACTTGCGCGGCAGGTAGGCGTTGCCGTAGATCGGCTCGTCCTCGCTGCCACTGCCGTCGACTCTTTCTTCGTCGAGCCAGATCTCGTAATAGGCGCGGGTGTTCGGCAGCAGATGCTCCGACAGTGCCGCGGCCTGGGCGAACACCTGCGCGTGCGAAGCCGACACCTGCGGATTGGCGGCGACCGCGACGTTGCGGTTGACGTCGCCGCAGGCGGCAAGCGTGTCGATCAGCGCGGCGTTGATCGCCTGCATGGTCGACTTGAGCTCGGTCTTGATCACGCCGTGGAACTGGAACGCCTGGCGGGTGGTGATGCGCAGGCCGCGTTCGGCATAGGTCGTCGCGATCGCGTCGAGCTTGAGCCACTGGCGCGGCGACACCACGCCGCCCGGCGTGCGGGTGCGGATCATGAAGCTGTAGGCCGGTTCCAGCAGCGCCTGGCGGCGTTCTTCGCGGACGTCGCGATCGTCCTGCTGGTAGCTGCCGTGGTATTTGATCAGGGTCTGATCGTCGTCGTTGAGCGCGCCGGTGACCTGATTGGCCAGGCTCTCCAGCAGCGTGCCGCGCAGGCGCGCGCTGTTGTGCTTGATGTCCTCGACCGAGTGCGCGCTCATGCGCGCGCTCCGCGCGGCGAGCGATGCGGCGCGAACGGATGCAGCCCGAACAGAACGCGGCCCGCCGACGAGGCCGCGCTCTTGTCGGTGCGTGCGCTCGGGGCAGTGTCGTTTCCGCGTTCCATCCGGACTGCCGGGGCAACTGGCGTTCCGTCGCGATCAGTAGACACGAACATGCAGGTGGCGACTTGCGACGCGCGGCCCGATTCGATGAAGTGCCGCTCGTTGATGTGTCGTTGCGAAGGGCGATGGCCTTGCGCGTGCATCAGTAAACGTCCCGGGCGTAGCGGCCCTGTTGCTGCAATTCGTTCAGATACTCTTCGGCGGCTTCGGGGCTCTTGCCGCCGTGTTCGGCGATCACCGCCAGCAACGCGGCATGCACGTCCTTGGCCATGCGGGTGGCGTCGCCGCACACGTACAGGTGCGCGCCGCCTTGCAGCCAGTCGTACAGGTCGCGGCCGTGTTCGCGCAGGCGATGCTGGACGTAGATCTTCTGCGCCTGGTCGCGCGAGAACGCCAGGTCCAGGCGATGCAACTGGCCGGCCTTCAACGCCGCCTGCCATTCCACTTGATAGAGGAAATCGCTGCGGAAATGCGGGTTGCCGAACAGCAGCCAGTTGCGGCCGGCGGCGCCGTCGGCGGCGCGGTCCTGGACGAAACCGCGGAACGGCGCGACGCCGGTGCCCGGGCCGATCATGACGATGTCGCGGCTGGGATCGCTCGGCAGGCGGAAGCGGTCGTTGTGTTCGATGAACACCGGCAGGCGCTCGCCTTCTTCGGCGGTGGCGAGCAGATGCGAGGCCGCGCCCCAGCGCAGGCCGGCATCGGTCGCGTACTCCAGATGGGCGACGGTGAGGTGGGCTTCATCGCCGACGGTTTTCTGGCTGGAGGCGATCGAATACAGCCGCGGGGTCAGTGGGCGCAACGCGGCGACCAGTTCCTCACCCGACCAATCGCCATCGAAGCGTTGCAGCAGGTCGATGACCTGGGTGCGCGACAACAGCTCGGCCAGTTGCACGTTCTGATCGGGCGCCAGCAGGCGGTTGAGTTCCTCGCTGCGCGCATGCGCGGCATGGCTGGCGACGAACGGCCGCGCCAGCTTGGTCAGTTCGCGCTTCTCGCTGAGCCATTGGCGCAGCGGCAGGGTCTGGCCGCCGTGGCCGACGCTGGCATCGCCGTCGAGTTCCAATGTGTCGAGCACCGCCTGCACCAGCGCGGGCGGATTGCGCGGCCACAGGCCGAGCGCGTCGCCGGGCTGGTAATGCAGGCCGGAGCCTTCCAGCGACAGTTCGATATGGCGGATGTCCTTGTCGAAGCCGACCGCGCCGGCGGCGCTGGAGCCGCGCGCGATCAGGCGGCGGTTGGCGATCAGTTCGGCCGCGAACGGCGCGTCGCGGTGGAAGGCCGGCGCGGCTTGCAGCGGGCGCAGCGGGGTGACCGTGGCCAGATGCGCGGTGGTCGGCTTGAGCGCGTCGCGGGCGTGGCCCAGCGCCTGCTGCAGCCACGGCGTGGACACGGTTTCGAAATCCAGGTCGGCTTCGCCGCGCGCGAACAAGCGGGTCGCGCCCAGTTCGGCCAGGCGGGTGTCGAGCCGCGCGCCGATCGCGCAGAACTGCGGATAGCTCGAATCGCCCAGGCCGAGCACGGCGAAGCTCAAGCCCTTGAGTTCGGGCGCGCGCTTGCCGGCGATGAACTCGACCAGGCCGCGCGCGTCGTCCGGCGGATCGCCGTCGCCCTGGGTGCTGATGACGACATAAAGCAGCCGCTCGGTCTTGAGTTCGCGGGTCGGGTAGGCGTCGGCGCGGACCAGCCGCACCGACAGGCCGGCCGCCTCGGCCTGCCCGGCGAGCTGTTCGGCCAGGCGCTTGGCGTTGCCGGTCTGGCTGCCGTAGACGATGCTCAGGCGCTCGCCGGTCTTGCTCTCGACGATGGGGGTGGCAGCGGGCGCCAGGGCCGCGCCGGAGCGGGCGAGCCCGGCGGCATAGCCCGACAACCACCACAGACTGTTGTTGTCGAGGCCGTCGGTCAGGCGGGCGAGCGAGTCGAGCCGGTCCGCGGGCAGCGGGCTGGCGAGCAGAGCGGGGGCGGCGAGCGGGGTGGCGGCGGCGGGCACGGCGGTCGGCGTCTGGCTTGGGAGACTGCAGGCTACGAGCCGACCGGGCCAGCGCGGAAAGGATGCTCGGTTATGCGTTCATGACCTGCGCTCATTTCTCCCCGAATCCGGGGGGATTTCTAATGGCCCCATCGAACGGCCGGTCCGGATGTGGTTCGATGGACGTCCGCGGGGCCTTCCAGGAAGGGTCCGCGGGGTGCTCCAGCCGCGTTGCAAGGACCGGGTTCACCGCTTCCGACTGGACGCCGCCGCGTCGTCCAGCCTGCCCTGGATACGCGGCCCTGCACCGAGTCCGTTGCCCGATGAGTGCGTCACCCGAACTGAGCCCGCCGTTCGACCCCGCCGCCGATGCACCGCCGCCGCCATCCGTGGGGCCGCTGTCGGCGCGGGCGTTGAGCCACCTCGACCGGCTCGAAGCCGAGAGCATCCACATCCTGCGCGAGGTCGCCGCCGAGTTCGCCAACCCGGTGATGCTGTATTCGGTCGGCAAGGACAGCTCGGTGCTGCTGCACCTGCTGCTCAAGGCGTTCTACCCGGCGCGTCCGCCGATCCCGCTGCTGCACGTCGACACCGGCTGGAAGTTCGGCGAGATGATCGCCTTCCGCGACCAGCGCGCGCGAGAGACCGGCGTGGACCTGCGCGTCCACATCAACCCCGATGGCCTGGCCCAGGGCATCGGCCCGGTCACTCACGGCGCCGCGGTGCATACCGACGTGATGAAGACCCAGGGCCTCAAGCAGGCGCTGGACTGGAACAAATTCGATGCCGCGATCGGCGGCGCGCGCCGCGACGAGGAAAAGTCGCGGGCCAAGGAACGCATCTTTTCGTTTCGCAACCCGCAGCACCGCTGGGACCCGAAGAACCAGCGGCCGGAACTGTGGAGCCTGTACAACACCCGCATCCACGGCGGCGAAAGCGTGCGCGTGTTCCCGATCTCGAACTGGACCGAGCTGGACGTGTGGCTGTACATCTACCGCGAGAAGATCCCGGTGCCGTCGCTGTATTTCGCCGCCGATCGTCCGGTGGTCGAACGCGAGGGCAGCCTGATCCTGGTCGACGACGAGCGCCTGCCGCTGCGCGACGGCGAGACCCCGCAAACCCGCAAGGTCCGCTTCCGCACCCTGGGCTGCTACCCGCTGACCGGCGCGATCGAATCGCAGGCCGACACGCTGGAGGCGATCATCGCCGAGATGCTGGTCGCCACCACCTCCGAACGCCAGGGGCGGGTGATCGATCACGATCCGGGTGCTTCGATGGAACGCAAGAAGCAGGAAGGGTACTTCTGATGGGCGCGGGAATCGCGAGTGGTGCAGCGGGAATCGGGAATCGGGAATTGGGAATCGAAACAGCGGAGCGCGACGACGTGGGTCATTCGAAGGGCAATGCAAGTGCCGTGCTCGCCTTCAGCAAGGCCGATTCCCCATTCCCGATTCCCGATTCCCGGCCATCGGCCGTCGCCAGCTACCTGCACCAACACGAACACAAAAGCCAACTGCGCTTCATCACCTGCGGCAGCGTCGACGACGGCAAGAGCACGCTGATCGGGCGGTTGCTGCACGACACCCAGTTGCTGTTCGCCGATCAGCTGGCTGCGCTCGACGCCGACAGCCGCCGTCACGGCACCCGCAATGGCGAGGTCGATTTCGCGCTGCTGGTCGACGGCCTGGCCGCCGAGCGCGAGCAGGGCATCACCATCGACGTGGCCTACCGTTTCTTCGGCACCGAAAAGCGCAAGTTCATCGTCGCCGACTGCCCGGGCCACGAGCAGTACACCCGCAACATGGCGACCGGCGCGTCGACCGCGGACCTCGCGGTGGTGCTGGTCGATGCGCGCAAGGGCCTGCTGACACAGACCCGCCGGCACAGCTACATCGTGTCGCTGCTCGGCATCCGCCATGTGCTGCTGGCGGTCAACAAGATGGACCTGGTCGATTTCGACCCGGCCGTGTTCGAGCGCATCGTCGGCGAATACCGCGAACTCGCCGAAAAACTCGGCATCGACCACGTGCAGGCGATCCCGCTGTCGGCGCTCAACGGCGACAACCTGATCGCCGCGTCGGCCGCGACGCCGTGGTATCGCGGGCCGAGCGTGCTCGAACACCTCGAATCGGTGGATGTCGCGCGCGACGCGTCCGCGCTCGGCCTGCGCCTGCCGGTGCAGTGGGTGAACCGCCCGCATCAGGATTTCCGCGGTTTCGCCGGCACCCTCGCCGCCGGATCGGTGCGGCCCGGCGACGAGATCGTCGCGCTGCCCTCGGGGCGGCGTTCGCGGGTGCAGCGCATCGTCAGCGCCGACGGCGATCTGGCCCAGGCGGTCGCGGGCCAGGCGATCACCCTGACCCTGGACGACGAACTCGACATCAGCCGCGGCGACATCATCGCCGGCGCGGCGCAGCCGCCCGAAGTGGCCGATCAGTTCGCCGCGCACCTGCTGTGGATGGACAGCAAGCCGCTGCTGCCGGGCCGTTTCTATTGGCTGAAGATCGGCGCGCGCACGGTCAGCGCCAGCATCACCGAGATCAAGCACAAGATCGACGTCAACACCCAGGCGCAGCTGGCGGCCAAGCAGCTCGAACTCAACGAAGTCGCGTACTGCAATCTCGGCCTGGACCAACCGATCGCATTCGAGGCCTATCGCGACAACCGCGAACTGGGCAGCTTCATCCTGATCGACCGCCAGACCAACGCCACCGTCGCCGCCGGCACCCTCGACTTCGCCTTGCGCCGCGCCGCCAACATCCATTGGCAGGCGGTCGACATCGACAAGGCCGCGCGTGCGCGCAGCAAACAGCAGCGGCCGCGTTGCGTGTGGTTCACCGGCCTGTCGGGTTCGGGCAAATCGACCATCGCCAACCTGGTCGACGCGCAATTGCATGCGCTGGGCCACCACAGCTTCATCCTCGACGGCGACAACGTGCGCCACGGTCTCAACAAGGACCTGGGCTTCACCGATGGCGACCGGGTCGAGAACATCCGTCGCGTCGCCGAAGTCGCCAAGCTGATGACCGACGCCGGCCTGATCGTGCTGGTGAGCTTCATCTCGCCGTTCCGCGCCGAGCGCCAGCTCGCGCGCGAGTTGTTCGAAGACGGCGAATTCGTCGAAGTCCACGTCGACACGCCGCTGGCCGAGGCCGAGCGCCGCGACGTCAAGGGCCTGTACGCGAAGGCGCGCGCCGGCAAGATCCCGAACTTCACCGGCATCGATTCGCCCTACGAAGCGCCGCAGGCGCCGGAGCTGCGCCTGACGACCTTGGACGAAGACGCGCAGACCTTGGCGCAGCGGGTGATCGATTACCTGCGCGATTGAGTCTGCAACTCGCATGGCCTACCTATAGGAGCGGCGCAAGCCGCGACCGCGAACCTCGAACTCGCCGCGCCGCATTTGTTTCGCGGCGCTTATCCACGCGTTCGCCTGTGTCTGACGTGGCCAGGGTGTTGGCGTACGCGTCTTTCGAAATCATCCGCGATCTGGCTTGCGCGGCAGTTGAAACTTCGCGGTCGTGGCTTGCGCCGCTGCTACAGGTAGGCCATGCGGGTTGCGACAGTGCGTATGGCCTCTTTCGAGATTGTTCGCTCGATCGAGTTTGCGTGGTGGTTGAGGATTCGCGGTCGCGGCTCGCGCCGCTCCTACAGGTAGGCCATGGTGGTCGCGGCGGGGCCACAAAAACAAAAACGCCCCGGCCTGGGCCGGGGCGTCCGCTTTTCCATCGTCCGGATCCGGACGATCCGCGAGCGAAGAAGAAACTAACTCTTCGCCGTCTTGCTGCGGATCATCTCGTACAGGAACAACAGTACGATGGCGCAGACCACCGAGATGATGATCCCCATGAAGCCGCCGCCGGCATAGAACAGGCTGCCGATGTAAGCGCCGGCGATGCCGAGCAGGATCGTGAGGATCCAGCCCATCGGGTCGGCGCCGGGTTTGAAGAAGCGCGCAAGGATGCCGATGACCGCGCCGATGATGATCGTGTAGATGATGCCGCCGGGCATGGTGTTGTCCTCCTGAGGGACGGGGTGTTGGTGCGGCTGGATCATGTGAGCGCGGGCGTCGGCGCCGCGTGAGGGCCGGCTGCGGACGCCGGTCCGCGGTTAAGCCGCGCGCGTCGCCGATCCAGGCGTGGTGCGACGGTGCGTTGATCCGGAATGTTTCGCGGGCGATACGCCGTTCGTCAGGGCGATGCTTTTTCCGGCCATTGCTGCGGCACCTTGCGCAGGCCGTCGAGCGCGTAACCCAGGCTGCGCAGGCGTTCGACATGGGCGTCGTAGTCGGCCTGGGGGATGCTCGGCGTGCGGGCCATGATCCACACATAATCGCGCTTGCTGCGTCCGACGATGGTCTGCTGGTACGCCGGGTCGACGTAGACGATCACGTACTCGGCCTTGATCGGCCAGACGAACTGCATGCCCCAGATCGCGTTGTGGGTGTCGGGCCGCACATAGCCGACCGGGTGCATGGTCTTGACCGGCTCGTCGAAGCTGCCGTCGCGATAGCGGAACGTGGTGCGGATGCGGCCGCGCTCGTCGAGCTTGTACGACTCGATCGCATTGAACGCCTCGCGTTCCGGACGCGAGGGGATGTGCGCGATCACGTACCAGTCGCCCATGAAGCGCGGCAGGTCGACCTGCGCCACCGGCGGGATGGGCCGCGCGTTGCCCGTGCAGCTAAGCAAGGGCAACGCGAGCAGCAGCGACAGACGTTTCAGCAGCATGGCCGTTCTCCAGCAGATTGCGACGCGAAAACAGATAGTGGGCGACGCCCCATTGCTGGCCGTCGTCGTAACCGAACATCTCGGCGCAGGCCATCCAGAACATGCGCCAGCGCTGGAACCACAGCGGCGCAGCGGCCTCGCCGTAGGCCGTTTCCAGGGTGTCCATCACCACGTCGCGGTTGCTGTCCTGGCGCGCCAGCCAGTGCTCGGCGGTGCGTTGATAGTGGCGTCCGTCCAGCAGCCAGCGCTGTTCCAGCGACACGTGACGCTGGAAACACAGCAGGGTGTCGGCCGACGGCATCAGGCCGCCGGTGAAGAAATGCCGGCCCATCCAGTCGTCCTGGCCGTCGACTTCGAACGGATACATCAGATCGCGATGGCAGAACACATGCACGAACAGCTTGCCGTCCGGGCGCAACCAGCCGGCGATGCGGCCCAGCAGGGTGTCGTAGTTGCGCATGTGTTCGAACATCTCGACCGAGACGCAGCGATCGAAGCGCATCGGGTCGAGGTTCAGGCGATTGACGTCCTCGGTCAGCACCAGCACGTTGTGCAGGCCGCGCTGGGCGCACTGGGCCTGGATATGCTCGCGTTGCGGCCGCGAGTTGGACACCGCGACGATCTGCGCGTTGGGATAGCGCTCGGCCATCCACAAGGTCAGCGAGCCCCAGCCGCAGCCCAGTTCGAGGATGTACTGGCCGTCGGCCAACTCGGCGCGCTGCGCGTACAGCGCGAGCATCGCTTCTTCGGCCTGATCCAGCGTTTCGTCGCCGCGCGGGTAGTAGCAGCACGAATACTTGAGCCGCGCACCGAGGCAATCGAAGAAGAATCGCGCGGGCAACTCGTAGTGCTGGCGGTTGGCCGCGTCGGTGTGGATCGCGACCGGGCTGTCGCGCAGTTGCTCGATGCGCTGGCGGTGGCGTTCGTACTGCGCCTGCAGGCCGCCGGCGCGTTCTTCGCGCAGGCGCTGCGCGCACAGGCGGCGAATGCCAAGGCGCACCAGCGCATCGGGCAGCGAGCCGCGTTCGGCCAGGCCGAGCAGGCCGGGTGCGGTGGGGTCGGGCGGATCGGTGCGGTGTTGATCGGAACGAGACGGATCGGAACGGTCCATGGCGATGTTCATGACGAAGTCTCGGTTCGGGAGGGCGAGCGTGGAAACCAGGGAAACAGCATCGGCGTACTGCGCTGGTAGTCGCGGTAGTCCTCGCCGCGGCTGCGCAGGGCTTGCGCCTCGGTGTAGGGAATGCCGCTGATCCAGCGCAGGAACACGTACATCACCACCGGCCCTGCCCAGGCCCAGCCGAACAGCGGCGAGCCCACCGCGAAGCAGACGTAGGCGAACCAGTGAGTCCACTCGAAGAAATAATTCGGATGCCGCGAATAGCGCCACAAACCCTCGCGGCAGGTGCGGCCGCGATTCGACGGATCGGCGCGAAAGCGCGCGAGCTGGCGATCGGCCAGGCTTTCGCCGGCCACGCTGAGCAGCCAGATCGCCACGCCCGCCGCAAGCCACATCGGCGCGAGGCGGCCGTTGAACGCCAGCGCCAGAAACGGCAATGCGAACAGCACGATCAGCGCGGCCTGAAACTGGAAGAACACAAAGAACTTGCCCTGATGGCCGTGCCAGTGCGAACGCAGATGCCGGTAGCGGCCATCCTCGGGTTCGCCGCGCACGCGTCGCCACAGGTGCAGCGCGAGCCGCAGCCCCCACACGCCGCCGCACAACGCCAGCACCACTCGCACGATGGCGTCGCCCGGACTGAGCGTGGCATAGAACACCGCGCCGAACCCGACTCCGCCGGCCCAGATCGCATCGACGATACCGGCGTTGTCGTGGCGACGTTGCCACCACCAGCCCAGGCTCATCGCCACCGCGGCGAGCGCCCACAGGCTCGCAACCATCGCCCAGGCATTCATCGCGGCACCTGTGCGTTGCTGTGCATCGACATGTCGTTTACGTGCAGCCAGCGTTGCGCCAACTGCGCGAGCACCGGCATCGCCACGCCCCAACCTAAAGCCAACCACGCCAGCGCATGCCAGCGAGGCGGCGCGAATTCGACCGCGCTCCAGCCACGCGACGCGCCCAGATAGGCCAGCGGCCCGCCGATCGCGCCGAACATCGCGGCCAGCGCGATGCGCCCGTGCAGGAAGCGCAGGGTGTGGGTCAAGGTCATCGCGAACGCGCACCACAGGCCGAGAATCCACACCGGCGCGAACGCGGTCGACGGCCACGGCGCCGCGTACGCGGCCGCGCCGCTCGCAGCGAGCGCGCCATCGATCAACGCACCGGCCGGCAACGCCACCGCGAGCAGGCGCGCATCCGCGTCGCGTTGCTCGGAGACCGCGAGTTGCCATACGACGAACACCGCCGCGGCCAGCGTGCCCGGCCAAGCCAAGCCGTGCCCCGCTGCGATCACGGCGCAGAACCATACCAGTTGGTAACCGGCGAAATTCGCGAACGCCTTCATGCGTGCGACTCGTTCATGCGCACAGCTCGCCTTCGGGTAGACGCGCCGCGCGGCGATGGCCGGGCTTGGCCATCAGCATCTGCACCACGCCGATCGAACGCTCGCGGAAGCCGCCTTCGCAATACGCCAGATAGAACGTCCACATGCGGATGAAACGTTCGTCGTAGCCGAGCGCGCGGACTTCGGGCAGCTTGGCGTCGAAGCGGCGATGCCAGGCCTGCAAGGTCAGCGCGTAGGACGGGCCGAAGTCGTCGAGTTGGACCAGGGCCAGGTCGCTGCTGCGGGTCTTAGCCGCGAGCATCGCGTTGACCGAAGGAATGAAACTGCCGGGGAACACATGGCGCTTGATGAAATCCACGCTGCGCAGCGCCTGCGCGTAGCGGTGGTCTTCGATGGTGATCGCCTGCACCAGCGCCAGCCCGTCGGGTTTGAGCAAGTCGCCGAGCTTGCCGAAGTACGTATCGAGGTACGGCGCGCCGATGGCTTCGATCATTTCGATCGAGACCAGTTTGTCGTAACGGCCGCGCAGATCGCGATAGTCCTGCAACAGCAATTCGACCCGATCGCCCAGCCCGGCCGCGGCGACGCGTTCGCTGGCCAATGCATGCTGTTCCTGCGAAATGGTCGTAGTGGTGACGTGGCAGCCGTAATGGGTCGCGGCGTGCAAGGCAAAACCGCCCCAGCCGGTGCCGATCTCGATCACGCGGTCGCCGGGTCGCAGCGCGAGCTTGCGGCAGATCCGTTCGAGCTTGCGGAACGAGGCGTCCTCCAACGACTCATCCGGTGAAGCGAATACCGCCGAGGAATACATCAGGTCCGGCGACAAAAAAGTGGCGAAGAATTCGTTGCCAAGGTCGTAATGCGCGGCGATGTTGCGACGGCTGCCGCCGCGGGTATTGCGGCGCAGCGCGTTCCAGCCGCGCATCGCCCAGCCGCCCAGCTGCGCCAGCCCGGTTTCCATGCCGTCGAGCAGATCGCGATTGCGCACCAGCAAGCGGATCAGCGCGACCAGATCGCTGCAATCCCACTGCGCGTCCATATAGGATTCGCCCGCGCCGACGCTGCCGTTGGCGGCGATCGCGCGATAAAAGCCGCCGTCGTGGACGCGGATCGTCACGTCGATCGGATCGGCACCGGCCGCGTCGCCGAGCACGACTTCGCCGCAGGCGTCACGCAAGCACAGGCAGCCGCCTCGCAACTGCGCCATCTGCGCGATCAGGCGCTGGCGCAGCCAGCGTTCGGGCAACGGGTAGGCGGTATCGGATCGTGCGTCGAGTTTGTCGGCGCTGGGCATCATGGCAGGCCTCGCGCGTTGCGCGGATGGTCGTGGACGGGATTGCGTTTGAGCCACAGGCGCAGCGCCTGCCAATGGATCGCGACCATGACCTGCACGGTCATCAGCGGATAACGCCACAGCACCCGCGCCAAGCCGGCGCCGTCGCAGGGCCGGCGGCGCAGGCTCAAGGTGGCGGAAAACTCGCTGTGGTCCTCGCGCATCACCTCCATATGCACCAGCAGATCCTCGCCGGGCGCGGTGAAGCGCCAGGCGTAGTCGCGCTGCATCGGCATGAACGGCGACACGTGGAAGGCCTTGGCGAACGACCACTCCAGCGCGCGGCCGCACGGCCGCGCCGTGTCGGCGGACATTACGTAGGCGTGACGTTCGCCCCAGGGCGTGTTGGTGATTTCGGCGACGACGTAGTCCAGCGTGCTGCCGTCGTTCGCATAGCAGTAGTAGAAGCTGACCGGGTTGAACACGTAGCCGAAGTAGCGCAGATGAGTGAGCAGGCGGATCGGCCCGGTCGTGCGCCGTCCGCAGTGCTGGAACACTCGCTCGCGCACGGCGTCGGCCAGCGGCAGTTCGTTCGGGCCAAGATAGTCCTCGCGACGGAATCGGCCGATTGCGCCGCGCCGGGTCGACCACAGCCAGCGGCGGCGGAATACCCGTTCGATCTCGTCCAGATCCAGGTACAACTGCGCGACCCGGTACTGGAACGCATGCGCCCGCGGCGAACGCCGGCGATGGCGGACCACGCCTTCGTAGATCGCGCTGATCAGCGGCGCTTGGGTCTCCGCAGAATCGGTCCGCGACGCGTTCACGCGGCCCTCCGCTCGGCGCGTTGCGGCACGATGCGCTGGCTGGCCTGGCCGTAGCGCGCGCTGCCGGCGGCGCCGAGCGCGGCGGCAACTTCCACCGCGCTGCGCATACCGTCCTCATGAAACCCCCAGCCCCAGTACGCACCGGCGAACCAGGTGCGGCGCTGGCCCTGGATTTCGTGTTTGCGCCGTTGCGCGGCGACGCAGGCCAGGTCGTAGACCGGATGTTCGTAGCGCATGCGCCGCAGGATCTTGTCGGGATCGATCGCCTCGCTGCGGTTCAAGGTAACCACCAGCGGCTCCGGCGAATCGATCCCCTGCAACAGGTTCATGCAATAGCTGACCGTGCAGGCCGCGGCCGCCTCGCGCGGAATATGCGCGTTCCACGCCGCCCAGGCCTTGCGCCGCCGCGGCAACAGCCGCGCGTCGGTGTGCAGCACGGTGTCGTTGAGTTGATAGCGCATCGCGCCGAGGATGTCGCGTTCGCTGTCGTCGGCGTCTTCGAGCAGGCGCAGGGCCTGGTCGCTGTGGCAGGCGAGCACGACCTGATCGAAGCGCTCCTCGCCCGCGTCGCTCACTACACTGACCCCGTCGTCGTCGCGGCGCAGCGCACGCACGGGGCAGGCGATGCGTTCATGCACGTTCCAGCGCGCGCGCAACGCCTGCACATAGCGATCCGACCCGCCTTGCACGACCCGCCACTGCGGCCGCCCCGCGACCTGCAGCATCTGGTGATTGGCCATGAACTGGACCAGATACCGCGCCGGGAATGACAGCACGCGCTGCGAGGGGGTCGACCACAGCGCCGAGGCCATCGGCAGCAGATGTTCGTCGCGGAAGGCGTCGCCGTAACGGTTCGCGTGCAGGTATTCGCCGAGGGTCGGACCGGCGCCGTCGCTGTCGAGCAACTCGGGCGATTCGCGGTAGAAACGCAACAGGTCGCGGACCATGCCGAGAAAACGCGGCGAGCACAGATTGCGCCGTTGGCAGAACAGGCCGTCGAGGCTGCCGGCGTTGTACTCCACGCCGCTAAGTTCGCTGTGGACCGAGAAACTCATCGTGGTCGCCTGCGAGGGCACGTCCAGTTCGTCGAACAGGCGCGACAGCAGCGGATAGTGGGTCTGATTGAATACGATGAAACCGGTATCGACGCGGTAGTCGCGGCCGTGCAGGCGGATGTCGTGCGTATGGGTATGGCCGCCGATGCGGTCGGCAGCCTCGAACAAGGTCACCTCATGCTCGCGCTGCAACAGCCAGGCCGCGGCCAGGCCAGAAATGCCGGAACCGACGATGGCGATGCGCATGTCAGGCCCTCGCCCTGGCCGCGACCCAGCCCGGAATCGGCTTGAGATCGCGCACCAATCCCAGCAGCGCCATCAGCCGCAAGCCGTAGTAAGTCAGATCGATTTCCCACCAGCGAAAGCCCTGGCGTACCGTGCCCGGATAGAAATGATGGTTGTTGTGCCAGCCTTCGCCGAAGGTGATCAACGCCAGCCAGAGGTTGTTGCGGCTGTCGTCCTTGGTCTCGAAGCGGCGCTTGCCGTAGCGGTGGGCCAGCGAATTGATCGTGACCGTGGCGTGGAACAGCACCGTGGTGGAGACGAAAAAGCCCCACACCAGCATCTGGGAACCGCTGGTGCCGAGCTGCGGCGCGAGGCGCTGCAACAAGGCGCCCAGTCCGAACAACGCCGCCGCGAGCAGCACCGGCACCAGCGTATCGTAGCGATCGAGCACGCGAAGTTCGGGGAACCGGGCCAGATCGGGCACGCGCTCCAGCTCGGTGCGGAACGCGCGCGGGGTGAGGAACCAGCCGACATGGCTGCGCAGGAAGCCATGCACCGCAGGCGAATGCGGATCCAGCGCGGTCTCGGTATGGCGATGATGATTGCGATGATGCGCCGCCCACCACAGCGGCCCACGCTGCACGCTGGAGGCGCCGATCAGCGCGAACACGAACTGCATCGCGCGCGAGGTACGGAAGGTCTTGTGCGAGAAGTAGCGGTGATAGAACGCGGTCAGCGCGAACATGCGGATCGCGTACATCGCCGCGGCCACGATCAGCGCGATCGGCGACACGCCGACCCACAGCACCGCGATGCAGGCCAGGTGCATGGCGATGAACGGCGAGGTGCGCAGCCAGTCGATGCGATCGGCGCGGGCTTCGTCGAGCGGCGCCTGGGTGTCGGTATCGATCCAGCGGCGCACGGTCGCGGTCGCCCGTTGCCAGCGCGTCGGGCGCGGCGCGGGCGTCGACGTCATGATGACCTCGTCGAGTGTCGAGGTATGGCCGGGGTCGAGCGACATGCCGTGCTCCGATGCGATGCGTTATCGGGGTCTACGGTGGATGCGCGCGGATGGATGCACTCGCGATGTGTCGCCGACGACAAACTCAGGGGCTTGCATCTGCGCAGCTGTTCGCCAGCGGCTGGGTTTGCGCGGCCTGGCGTTCGGCGCTGTCGGACTTCGTGGGGGCGGCGAATTCGATGCGCACGTTCTGGTAACGGCCGGCGGAGTCGCGGATGGTGGCGATGCCGCGGAATTCCAGAAGCCGGCGGTCGGCGACCGCGTAACGCAGTTCGATCGGCGGGATCGCGAAGCCGTACCAGGTGTCCAGCGCCATGCGCAGATGGCGCACCGATGCGGCGTCGTTCGCCCGCCTGAGCGGTTCGATCTTGAAATCCAGGAACGAGGCGCGACTGGGCAGCAGGAACGGCGCCGCGATCGGCTTGTTCGCCGACAACGCATCCCAGCGGTCGCGGATCATCGCATCGAAACCGGCATCGATGACCGCGCCGCGACGTTCGGGCAGGGCGGTCTGCTTGCGCGCGGACGCGGCGTTCTTGCGGGTATAGACATAACGATGCCCGCTTCGGGTCGACGCGCCTTCCTCGTAGCCGTCGCGGGCATCGACGAAGTCGAAGTCCGGCGCGGTGGCGCTGGGCGAATCGCTGACCACTTTTCGCGCGAACGCTTCGCCGCGAGGACAGCGATACAGCACCAGGCGTTGTCGAATGCCGCCTTGGGCGTACAGCCAATGGGTTTCGCGATACAGCACCCGTTCGCCGTTTGGCGCATGGGCCACGCCTTCGTAGCGTTCGTCCGCGCAAGCGCTGTTGATGGTTGCGAGCAGCCACAGCGAGACCGTCGTGGCGATCGCGATCGGCCCGCCGGGGCGCAACAACCTGCCTGGACGCATGAATGCTCGCCTTGGCGGCCTTTTGGCCGGTGTCCGCATGGATACGTTCGCGTGACGGCGAAGGATGCAGGCCTCGACTGAACCGCATGAACGCGGCTTGGCCGCGGTTGTCGTCGATCGCTCGGAGGAAATGCAATACGGGTGAAAACGCCAACGCCGTCGGTTTATCCGTCGAAATATTTCCATTCGCTGCATCCCGTCGGTGCGGCCATGCGTATAGCCAGCAAACCACGTCGATGCATCGACGCTGTCGCCGCGCGACAGCGCCCCCTCGCAAGCGATCCGCGCCCCATTCCGCGCGGCAAGACCACAACCCATGGAGAGTGATCATGAAAGCGGAATACCTCGCATCGATCGCGGTCGCCGTGATGGCGGCCAGTGCATCACCGGCCTACGCGCAGTCGGCCGAGCAGGACTGGAGCGGTTTCTACTTCGGCGGCAACGTCGGCTCGTCCGAACCCAACGGCAGCGGCGGACGGATTTCGTTCGACAACAACCTCGACGGCGGCTACGGCGATACGGTGCGCACCGCGGCCGGCGCGGATGCGTTCTCGCCGGGCTTCTGCGACGGCGCCGCGGCCGGACGCACGCCGGCTTCGGGCTGCCGTGACGACAAGGGCGGCGCCGACTACGGCCTGCGCGCCGGTTACGACTGGCAGCGTGGCCGGCTGGTGTTCGGCGTGGTCGCCGAATACACCCAGGGCGATTCGCGCGACAGCGTGTCGGCGTTCAGCACCACGCCGGCGTTCTACACCATGACCCGCGATCTCGACACCACCACCGCTTTGCGCGGCCGGGTCGGCTGGACCTTCGGCGGGCAGGGCGACTATCTGGTCTACGCCACCGCCGGTGCGGTCCGGGCCAAGATCGATCACCGCTTCAGCACCAGCAACGCGGCCAATGCGTTCGCGTTGCGCGGCGACGACGAGGTCGATGGCTGGCAGGCCGGTGTCGGCATCGAGCGCAAGGTGCTCGATCACCTCTCGCTCGGCCTGGAATACCTGTACAGCCGCGTCGACGACGACGATTTCCGCGTCGGCGTATCGCGCGGCGCGGCGCCGGCCAACAATCCGTTCCTGCTGGTCAATGCCAACGGCACCGATTTCCGCCGCAGCGACAGCGATTTCGAATTCGGCAGCCTGCGTCTGACCGCGACCTATCGCTTCTGATCGCTTCGATCGGCGTGTCGAAACGAAGAAGGCGAGCCGTCGGGCTCGCCTTCTTCGTTAACCGGTGGTGCGAAAACTCAGCAGCAACCGTGCCCGCCATGACGATCGCCGCTGTCGGCGACCGCGCCCACGCCGGTGGTTTCACCGCGCTGACTGGCCTGATGATGCTCGGCAACTACGCGCGCGACGCAGGCGGTGACCCGCTTGCCCATCGGGATGTGCAGGAACTCGTTCGGGCCGTGCGCGTTGGAATGCGGGCCCAGCACGCCGGTGATCATGAACTGCGCGCCCGGGAATTTTTCGCCGAGCATGCCCATGAACGGAATCGAGCCGCCTTCGCCCATGTACATCGCCGGCTGGCCGAAGAAATCTCGGCTGGAGGTGTCAATCGCCTTCGACAGCCACGACGACATCGCCGGCGCGTTCCAGCCGCTGGAGGATTTCTCAAGGTCCAACGTGACCTGCGCGCCGTTGGGCGGATCGCGCAGCAGCACTTCCTTGAGCAGTTCGCCGGCGCGCTTGCCGTCGAGCGTGGGCGGCAGGCGCAGCGACAGCTTCACCGAAGTGTGCGGGCGCAGCACGTTGCCGGCCGAGGCCAGCGACGGCATGCCGTCCACGCCGGTGACCGACAGCGCCGGGCGCCAGGTGCGGTTTAGCACCAGTTCCGACAGATCGTCGGCCATCGGCTTCATGCCCGGCAGGAACGGGAACTTGTCGTAGATCGCGGTGCCGAGCACCTTGGCGGCCTGGCGCGCCTGCTCCAGGCGTTCTTCGGGCACGTCCACGTACAGGCCTTCGATCAGGATCTTGCCGCTGGTTTCGTCTTCCAGCCGCGACAGCAACTGGCGCAGCAGGCGGAAGCTCGACGGGACCACGCCGGAGGCATCGCCCGAGTGCACGCCTTCGCTGAGCACCTTGACGGTGAAGTTGCCGCCAGCCAGGCCGCGCAGCGAGGTGGTGCACCACAGCTGGTCGTAGTTGCCGCAGCCCGAGTCCAGGCAGACCACCAGCGACGGCTTGCCGATGCGCTCGGCCAGGTGATCGACATAAGCCGGCAGGTCGTAGCTGCCCGATTCCTCGCAGGCCTCGATCAGGATCACGCAGCGCGAGTGCGGGATCTGCTGTTCCTGCAGGGCCAGGATCGCCGCCAGCGAGCCGAAGATGGCGTAGCCGTCGTCGGCGCCGCCGCGGCCGTACAGCTTGTCGCCCTTGATCACCGGCTTCCACGGGCCCAGGTCGTCGTCCCAGCCGGTCATCTCCGGCTGCTTGTCCAGGTGGCCGTACAGCAGCACGCAATCTTCGTCGCTGCCGCCATGGGCCGCGGGAATATCGATGAAGATCAACGGCGTGCGGCCCTCCAGGCGCACCACCTCGACCTGCATGCCGGGGATCGACTGGGCCTTGGCCCAGGACTCCATCAGCTTGACCGCATCGTCCATGTAGCCGTGCTGGACCCAGTCGGCGTCGAACATCGGCGATTTGTTGGGAATGCGGATGTATTCGACCAATTGCGGGACGATTTCGTCGTCCCACTTCTGGCTTACGTAGCGATCGACCTTGCTGGCGTCCATGGGGCGGGGCCTTGGAAACGGGAAAGGCGCCAGTTTACCCCTCCGGGGCCGTGTAGGACTTTTCCTACCCTGCGCTGCGGCTCTGCCCGACTTCATTGAGGCCGGCTTGGCGATAACCTGATCCCGTCGAGACATGGAGACTGTCTCCACCGGCGGACACAAGGACTCAGGGATGTACGGCCGCCGGTTCGGAATGGAATCCAAATCTCAGGAGCTCAATCATGAAATCGTTTGCCCTTATCGCCAAGTCGCTGGTCCTGTCGCTGATGCTCGCCGGCAGTGCCTTCGCCTCTGAACAGGTCAATATCAACAGCGCCGACGCGGCCACACTGGATCGTGTGCTGCTCAACGTCGGAGCGTCCAAGGCCGAGGCCATCGTCGCGTATCGCAAGGCCAACGGGGCCTTCCGCAGCGTCGAACAGCTGGCCTTGGTCAAGGGGATCGGTCTGAAGACGGTGGAAAAGAACCGGGATCGCATCGTGGTCGGTGGCGCGCCGCAAGGCCGTCCGACCAATACGGCCGGGGCCATCGCGGCGCCGCGCTCTGCCAGCAAGCGCTGAAACAAGTCTGCCGGACACCGTAAGGACGCGGAGCTGGCAGTTGATCGGGCAAGGAGGCCCGGTAGGATTCGGGGGGAGGTCCCTGGACACGGAAGTACGTCGCCCCGCCGCAGAAGGATCTGCGGCGGGGCACACCTGTTTTTGGGAATCGGGAATCGGGAATCGGGAATCGGGAATCGGGAATCGGGAATCGGGAATGGCGTTGCGAAATCGCGCGGGTTTCGCGCTGCGTACGTCGCCACCGATGGGAATCTTGCCGAAGCGGCAATGGCTCCGGGCCTTCCATATCCCGCCCGAAGTATTCCCCCCTTTGAAAAAGGGGGGCAGGGGGATTTGCTTTTAGCCCGTCCACTCCGCCGTCCCGCGTCCACCCTGGGCCTGACCCCCTCCAGCCACTAGACTCAGCATCCCGCCGCGATCCGACCCGCGCCATGTCCGACAGCCTGTCCTGGACCATCCCCGCCAACGAATACCGCCGCGAGCGCTGGCGCAACCAGTTCGGCTGGACCCGCGAGATCGTGCGCATGCGCCGCGGCGACGGCCTGGACCGTCCGGCGACCGGCGAGGACTGGGACTGGCGCCTGTCGATCGCCGAGATCGAGGCCGACGCGCCGTTCTCGGCGTTTCCCGGGATCGACCGCGAACTGGTCCTGCTCAGCGGCAACGGCCTGCGCCTGCGGTTCGACGACGGCGAGTCGCACGAACTGCTGCCGCCGCACGACAAACTGCGTTTCGCCGGCGAGCGCGGGGTGCGCGGCGAATTGCTCGATGGGGTGACCCACGATTTCAACCTGATGTGGCAGCGCGACCGGATTCGCACCGAACTCTGGCACCGGCCGCTGGTCGGTCCGATGGTGATCTTCGCCGAGCCGCATCAGACCTGGGCGGTGCATCTGCTGGCCGGACAGGCCCGCTTTGCCCCTGACGCGGGCTTGCCGCCGCTGCAGGCCGGCGATACCGCGATCCTCGCCGCGGGCAGCGAGCGGTTGCGGCATGTGCTGGAAGGCGGTGGCGAGGTGCTGCTGGTGCGGGTTGCGCCGGTCTAGGCCGCGAGCCGTTCAATCGTCCCGATGCCACAGGACGAACGCGGGCGGCAGGCCGTCGGCGCGGAAGGCGTCGATCGCGCGTTGCAGGGTCGCGACCGGCAGCGCCCAACTCGCCGGATACTCATCGCGCTGGCCGTTTTCCAGCAGGTAGTCGATGGTCGCCGCCTCGGGACCGGCATAGTCCGGGTTGCGCGAACTCATGCCCGCGTCGCCGGGTTCGCGCAGGTACATCAGCCAGCCGAGCTCGCCGTTGATCAGCGCGCACAACTGCTGTCCCCACGGACCTTCAACCCAGATTTCCCGATACCGCGCGTCGCTTGGGTCGTGGTTCATGGCGTCGCTCCAGGTCCGATCGGCCGCGGTCATAGCGGATCGCGCTCAAGCATCAGTACACATCGCGGCGATAGCGCCCATCGGCCGCCATAGTCTCCAGCAGGTCCACTCCCAGCGCTTCGTGCAGCACCGCTTCGACCCCCGGAGCCATGCCCTCCAGACTGCCGCAGACATAGATCGCCGCGCCCTGCGCGACCCACTCGCGCAGCGAGTCGATGCGTTCGCGCAGCAGGTCCTGCACGTACACCCGCGCCGCGCCATCGCGTGAAAACGCATAGTCGACGCGTTCGATCGCGTTCTGCGCATGCCACTGTTCGAGTTCATCGCGATAGTGCAGATCGCAGCCGGCATTGCGCTCGCCGAACAGCAGCCAGTTGCGGGTGTGGCCGGCGGCGATACGGGTCTTGAGCAAGGCGCGCAGACCGGCCAGGCCGGTGCCGTTGCCGATCAGGATCATCGGCCGCGCGTCGACGGGCGCATGGAAGGAGGGATTGCTGCGAATACGCAGATCGATCGGTGCATCGAGCGCGGCGTGCGCCGTCAGCCAGCCGCTGCCGCTGCCCAGGCGTCCGTCGTCGCGGTGCATCTGCCGGACCAACAGTTGCAGCGACCCATCGGCCGGAACCGAGGCGATCGAATACTCGCGATGCGGCAAGGCCTTGAGCGCATCGGCGATCGCCTGAGCGCTGCGTCCGACCAAACCGCCCGCATCCGGCAAGCGCGAACGCGCCAGCAATTCGGACAAGGCCTTGCTCGTGTCGTCGACCCGCACCGAGGTATCGCCGTCGTGACCGACCGCGCGCAACCACTGCGCGACCTCATCGGCGCTGTTGCGCGGACCGATCTCGGCGATATCGCCGGCCCGCCATTCCAGCGTCGCGCCGTCGGCCGGGACCAGGGCGATATGGAACGCCGGGCCGCCGGCGCTGCCGGGATTGGACAATCGCCGTTCGCTCAAGCGCCACGGGCGATACGAAGGCGCGCTCCAGTCGGGCAGGTCGGTGCGTCCGGCGAGTTGCCCCAGGTGATGCTGCCAATGCCGCAACGCGCCGGCTTCGCCGTTGTCGACCTCGACCAGATCGAACAGCGGCTGCGCGCCGGCGTGGCGCAGCCAATGCTCGAGGCGATGGCCGAACGCGCAGTACTCGGCGTATTCGCGATCGCCCAGGGCGAGCACGCCGTAGCGCATCGCCGCGAGATGGGCGCCGTGCGCCATGACTCGGCGCACGAAGCGCGCCGAGGAATCCGGCGCGTCGCCTTCGCCGGTCGTACTGACCACGAATAGCACGCGCGAATATTGCGCCAGTTGCGCGGCGTCCAGGTTGCCGAGCACGGCCAGGTCGGCGCGCAGGCCCGCATTGCGCAACGCGTCCCAGCTGCGTCGCGCGAGTTGTTCGGCGAAACCGGTCTGGCTGGCGAACGCGACCAGCCAGTCGCCGCGCTGTTGTTCGACGATGGCCGGCAACGCGGAGGCGCGCGCGCGGCGACGACGCGACCAGGCGATCGCGGCGACGAAACCGGCGTAGGCCGCGACCAGCGCCGCGGCGAGCCACAACCGCCCGCGTCCCGGCGACGACCATTGCAAGGGTTCGGCCTGCCACTGCGACAGGCACAGCGCGAGCGCGATCAACGCGATCACGACCAGCGCGTTGCCGATCAGGCTCAGATCGATACGGCGGCGGGACGATGACGGCGCTGAGTTCATACGGAGCGTTGCAAGGCGACGAAGGCCGGCGTGGCGCGGGTGACGAAGCCATCGCCATCGCGCACCACGAACAAGGCGGCGAGTTGCTTGCGGTTGGCGTAGGCCAGACCCGCATGCGGACCGAGCACGCTCAGCGCGGTGGCCAGCGCGTCGGCATGCATGCACTGCGCATGCGCCACGGTGACCGAGGCGACTTCGTTGGCGATCGGCCGGCCGCTGCGTGGATCGAGGGTGTGCGCGTAACGGTGACCGTCGGCGTCGAAGTAGCGGCGGTAATCGCCGGACGTCGCGATCGACAAACCATCCAGGGCGATCACCGCGGCGGCTTCGTTGTCGCCGCCGCCGGGTTGTTCGGCCGCGACCCGCCAGGCGCTGCCGTCGGCTTTGCGGCCATGACCTCGCAGTTCGCCGCCGACTTCGACCAGGCAATCGCTCACGCCCTGCTGCAACAACCAATCGGCGACGCGATCGACGCCGTAGCCTTTCGCGATCGACGACAGATCGACAGACGCACCGCCGGGTTGGGTGAGTTCGCGCGTGGCCGCATCCCAGCGCAGCCGTTGCCAGCCCACGCGTTCGCGCGCGTCGGCGAGCGCTCGCGCATCGGGCGCGTGCGTGGCGGGACCGGACGGACCGAACCCCCACAAGTCGACCAACGCGCCGAGGCTCGGGTCGTAGGCGCCATCGGTATCGGCGGCGAGCGTCAGCGCGGCGTCCAGCACTTCGGCGAATTCGAACGGCACTACATGCACGCTGCCGGCCGGCGCGCGGTTGTAGCGGCTGATGTGCGAATCGGTTTCCCAGGTGCTCATCTGCGCGACGACTTCGTCCAGTCGCGCCTGGATGCCGCGTTCGAGCACGGTCAGGGCAGACGTGGCGGCGATCAACTTGACCGACCACCGCGTGCCCATGCTGACGCCGCGCAGCTCGTGCATAGCTGCGGCCGGAGCGCCCCAGGCGCCCGACCACGACCACATCGGTTGCGTCACGGCCTGCGACATCGACTTACTGCGGCAGCACTTCGAACACGGCGACGTAGCTCAGACGGCGCTGTTTGGCCTGCGGCAGCGTGGTCTTCTTGTCTTCGCTGGCGGTTTCCAGCCAGTACATGCCCGGCTGCGCCCACTTCACTTCGAACTTACCGTCCGCGCCGGTGGTGGCGTGGATTTCGCTTTGCTCGTTGCGGTAACGCGTCGCGCCCGGAACGATCTCGATCTTCAGGCCCGAGGCCGGCTTGCCGTCGACCAGCAACTGGAACGTCGCCGACTCGCCGGCGAACAGATCGTTCGGATGGGTCACCGGCACCAGCTCGATACCCTTGCCGGTGGTGGCGAACACGGTGGTGCTCGGCTTGCCGACGGTGGCGAAGGTTTCCACCCGGCCCAGGCTTTCGGAGGCTTCCACGTCGGTCGCGCCGGCGGGAATGCCGGTGGCGAACTCGCTGGCCTTGCCGCGCCAGCGCTTGGCTTCGCCGCCGAGCTTGTAGCTGGCGAACATGCCTTCGTTGTTCATCGCGATCTTGTAGGTGCCTTCGAGCTGAAGCTGCAGGTCGAACACGCTGCGCAGCTTGCCGGTCGAGGCGTTCTGCGGCTCGACCTTGCTGCCGTCCGGCGCGGTGACTTGCAGGCGCTCCAGCGGCAGCGGCACGTGGTTGAAATAGAACAGGTCGTTGGACACGGCCGCATCGACCGTCATCCACGAGCCCTTGTCGGAGAACACCGTCTGCGACGGCTGCAGCCAGGCCTTGTGCGCCTGCGCGGTGGTGGCCAGGCCGAGCGTGGAGAGGGCGAGCGCGGTTACGAGGGTGAGCTTGGTTTTCATGAGAATAGGTCCGGGAATGGGGAATCGAGAATCGGGAATCGTAAGAGCGGCAATCGCGGGATCGGAAGCGGTCGGAGCGGGCCTTTACGATTCCCGACGCCCCATTCCCGATTCCCGGCCTTTCAGGGCTTCACCACCAGCCCGACCTTGCCCAGCTCCGTCTTGCCCTGGGCCGACAGCGTCTGCGCCTTGGCCGGCCATTCGAACGGAATCGTCAGCATTTCGCGGCCGCCGACTTCGCGCGCGGCTTCGACCACCAGGGTGTAGCTGCCCGGGCTCAGGCCGGCGAGTTGCTTGCTGTTGCCCTTGAACGACACCGCGTGGCTGCCGACCGGACGGGTCGCGCCGCTGACGCCGTCGACCGGCATGCTCAGGGTGCGGCCGCTGCGGCGCCACCACTGGCGCATGTCCTTGAGCCACTTGGTGCCTTCGCCGTTCTTCATGTCCAGGTCGTACCAGACGGCGAGATTGCTGGCGACGGTGTTGTCGGGTTTTTCGATCCACGCCGCGACGTAGGGACGGTGGTACTCGGCGGCATTGATGCGCGGAATCTCGATGTTGAGTTCCAGATCGGCCGCGAACGCCGGCAGCGGCAGCGCCAGCGCGGGAATCAGGACCTTGAACGACGACAGTTTCATGGATCGCTCCTGCAGTGCTTGAAGACGGATGTTCAGTGCATGAAAAGAAGGATGACCAGCAGCGGGATCGCAAGGCCGGCCACGACCAGCGGCCAGGTCTTGCCGCGCTGGCGCGCGTGCAATTGCAGCAGCCACAGGCCGGTGAACGCGAACAGCAGGCAGGCCACCGCGAACAGATCGATGAACCAGCGCCACGCGGCGCCGGTGTTGCGGCCCTTGTGCAGGTCGTTGAGCCAGGCGATCCAGCCGCGGTCGGTGCGTTCGTACTCGATCGCGCCGCTCTCGCGGTCGATGCTGATCCAGGCATCGCCGCCGGGGCGCGGCAACGACACGTAGACATCGGCGTCGGACCACTCGCCCTTGCGCCCGGCGGTGCGCACATCCAACGCATCATTGAGCCAGTCGTTGACCGCGCCGGGCAGCGGCGCATCGGCTGCCGGTTCGTTCTTGAGGCTGCGCAGCAGGCTCGCCGGCAGGGTTTCCTTGACGTTGACCACGTGCGGCTCGGATTCGATCTGCGCGGCGTGATTCAAGGTGATGCCGGTGATCGAGAACAGCAGCAGCGCGACCAGGCTCAGCGCGGCGCTGATCCAGTGCCAGCGGTGCAGGGTCTTGAGCCAAAAGGAACGACGATTAACATCGACCGCCCCCGAAGCCGCCTGAACCGGTCCGGTTTTGATCCGCCCTGCTTTACCAGAGTCGGCCTTGACCGAACCAGCCCCGATCGCCCCATCCTCCCCGCCGATCGCACTCACGGCTGACTCCAACGCCGCAGCAGGTTGTGATAGACGCCAGTCAACTGCACCAGCGCCGGATGATCGGGCACGTCCGCGGTGAGGCGGCGGATCGAGATGTCGAGTTCGAACATCAGCCGCCGTTGCGCGTCTTCGCTGACCAGACTCTGGATCCAGAAGAACGAGGCGATGCGCGCGCCGCGGGTGACCGGCGTGACCTTGTGCAGGCTGGTGCCCGGATACAGCACCAGATCGCCGGCGGCGAGCTTGACGTTGTGGGTGCCGTAAGTGTCTTCGATGACCAGTTCGCCGCCGTCGTACTCATCCGGTGCGCTCAGGAACAAGGTCGCCGACAGATCGGTGCGCACCGCGTCCATGCCGCCGCGGCTGCGGTCGTAGCGGATCGCGTTGTCGACATGGAAGCCGAACGACTGGCCGCCGGCGTAGCGGTTGAACAGCGGTGGGTAGACCCGCTGCGGCAGCGCGGCGGAGAAGAAGGTCGAGTTCTTCGCCAGCGCATCGAGAATGAGCGGCCCGAGTTCGCGCGCGACCGGATCGGTTTCCGGCAGCTGCGCGTTGTCCTTGGCCCTGGCCGACTGATGGCCGGCGGTGATGCGTCCATCGGCCCAGCCGGCTTGATCCAGGCGCGCCCGGCAATGGGCGACCTGTTCGGCGGTGAGGACCTTGGGAACGTGCAGCAGCATGGTTTTCCTCAATGCGGCCGCCCGGGAGGGCCCGGGCGGCGCGCGTGGACGATGGAAGTCCGATTAGAACGTGACCCGATGCGGCGTGCCACTGGCGGCGCGCCGCACCGATGCGAGCGCTTAGAAGGCGAAGTTGGCGCTCAGCACGAACTGGCGGCCGTCGCCCGGGGTCGCCCAACCGTTGTTGCGGATGCGGGTGAAGTACTCCTCATCGGTCAGATTGTTGACGTTGAGCTGCAGCGAGGCGGCGCGGTTGATCTTGAAGTTGACCATCGCGCGGTGGGTCCAGTAGCTGCCGTAGGTGGTCAGCGGGCCGTTGACGTTGGTCGCGCTGTGCTGGGTCAGCCAGATCTTGCCCTGGTAGGTCGAGCCCAAGCCGACCTGCCAGCGCGAGTTCAGATCGTAGGTGGTCCACACGCTGAAGGAATGCTCCGGCACGTTGGTCAGGCGGTCGCCCTTGGTGTAGTCCAGGCCCAGGCCGGCCTGGCGGTTCGACACGCCCTGCAGCACTTCGCTGTCGAGGAAGGCATAGTTGGCGTAGACCGCCCACTGGTCGGTGATCAGGCCGGACACGCCGAGCATGACGCCGTCGACGCGCGCCTGGCCGTCGAGCTGCTGCAGGCCCGACAGGTTGGCCGGATTGTCGAGGTCGGAGACCTTGTAGTTCTTGCGGTCGTTGCGGAACACCGAGCCGGTCAGCGCGATGCGGCCGTCGGCGAAGTCCCACTTGGTGCCGATTTCGTAATTGACCGCGGTTTCCGGATCGACCGAGCAGGTCTGCGCGGTGCACGAGCCGTTGACCGACGCCTTCGACGGGGTCTTGGAGTTGCCGTAGGCGATGTAGATGCTGCCGTTCTCGACCGGCTTGTAGACCAGGCCGGCGCGGTAGGAGAACAGATCGTCGTTGCTCTTGAACGGGACGCCGTAACCGGTGATGGTGCCGATCGGCTGCGCCGGCAGCGCGCCGCCGACGACGGTCGGGGCCTGCACGACGACGGCGTTGCTGGTCTTGCCTTCGTTACGCTCGTAGCGCGCGCCCAGGCTCAGCTGCCACTGTTCGTTGAACTTGAGCGTGTCGAACACGTACAGCGCGCGGTTGTCGAGTTCGCCCTCGGTCTGGCCGGTGAGGGTGCGATTGATCGGGCCGTTGTAGATATGGTCCGGACGCGCGATGTTCATCTGCGGCAGCCCGTTGATGTACGGGTTGGTGCCGTTGGGATTGCGGAAATCGCTGGTGACGTCGAGGTCGAATTTCTCGTGCAGGATCGAGAAGCCGGCGACCAGGTTGTGCTCGATCGCACCGGTGTTGAAGGTGGTGGTCAGATCGGTCTGGTTGTAGATCGTGGTGTTGCGCGTATCGCGACCGTAGCCGCGCGGGCCGCTCGGGCTGTAGTTGCCCGGGCTCGTCGCGCCGCAGGTGGTGCCGGTCGGGGTGCGGTTGTTGGCCAGGCACCAGGTGCCCTGCACGGCGTCGACCAGCGAGAATTGGTCGACCTGCTGCCAGCGGGTCAGGTTGCGGATCTTGAAGCGATCGTTGAACGAATGCTCGATGGTCGAGGTCAGCGAGTCGAGTTCGATGTCCTGACGGTCGACGTCGCTGTAGCCGTAGTAGTTGCCGCGATCCACGCCCGGCAGGCCGTCGCCGTTGAAGAACGGCAGGCCGTATTGCGGGGTGTTTTCGTCTTCCTGGTGCAGGTAGTTCAGCGACCAGGTGGTGTCGCTGCCCAGGCCGAACGCCAGCGAGGCGGCCACGCCCCAGCGCTCGTTGGTTTCGATATCGCGGCCCGGGACGTCGTTCTGGTGGCCCATGGTGTTCAGGCGCAGCGCGGTGCTTTCGCCGATCACGAAGTTGCTGTCGGTGGTGACGCGCGCGTAGCTGTCGGTGCCGGCGGCGATCGAGGCCTTGTGGAACTCGTTGAGGCCGGCGCTCTTGGTCACCAGGTTGATGGTGCCGCCGACCGAGCCCGCGCCGGAGTACACCGAGTTGGCGCCGTTGATGACTTCCACCGATTCCAGGTTGAACGGATCGGTGCGGCTGTACAGGCCGCTGTCGCGCACGCCGTCGACAGTGATGTCGCTGCTGGCATCGAAGCCGCGCAGGTTGATCTTGTCGCCGAAGCCGCCGCCGCCTTCGCCGGCGCCGAAGGTGATGCCGGGCAGGGTGCTGAGGATGTCGGTCAGCGACAGCAGGTTCTGGCCGTCGATGGTGTTGCGGTCGATCACGGTGATCGTCTGCGGGGTATCGCGCAGGCTCGCGGTGTACTTGCCGCTGCTGGCCTTCTGGACGCGCTGGCCGTGGACTTCGACGCCTTCGACGTCCTTGGCCTGGGGGTCCGGCGCCGGGGCGGCGAACACAGGCAGAGCGAGGGCAAGAGCGAGCGCGCCGGCAAGCGGCGACACGACGAACTTCGTGGTCGACATGGGAATCTCTGGGGGGCAGGAAAAAAGGCGGTACGAGGCCGCGTCAGGCCGCGATCTTAATGAGATGAATTCTCATTTGCAACGAAAAGTGAATGTGAAGGGCCGGCTGTAACCGTTTTCGTCACATTGATGTACGTAAAGAGGGCGCGGATTGGGTGGTGGGTCGCGGTTTGACGAGCCCCTCTCCCGCGGCGCGGGAGAGGGGTTGGGGTGAGGGCCTGAAAGCCGAATCTCCCTCGGCGACTCGGCCGCGCTTGCCCTAATCCGCCCTTCGGGCACCTTCTCCCGCTTTACGGGAGAAGGGAGTGCCATGGCTCGTATTGCTCGACGCTTCATGAGGTTCCGCCCAATGGGCCATTCGTCTTCGCAATGCGGCGCCAGCGCATCCCGCCAGATGTCAGCGTCGCCTTAGTTGCGAGGCGCTGGGAAGGGCTAGCTCCGAGGCTTCCGTCTCGGCTCGCCGCGCACTGCTTCTTGCTTCACGGGGCGAAGCAACGTGGTGATCTGAAAGAAGAATGTCGGGGCTGGAGCCCCGCCCACAAAAAACTTTCGCGGCCAAGGCCGCGCGTATGGGAGCGATGGGCTTCAGGCGGCGCAGCGGCGCCGCTGGAAGAAGGCGAACGATGCGTTCGCGCTGGAGCGTTCTACTCGCGATCGTCGCGGGTCCACACCCCGCCGTCTTCGACCTTGACCGGGAACTTCGGCACCGGTTCGTAGGCCGGCGCGCACAGCGGGCGGCCGTCGCGCACGTCGAAACGCGCGCCGTGCAGCACGCATTCGATCGTCGCTTCCTCGCTGTCGAAGGTGCCCGAGGACAATTCGAAGTCCTCGTGCGAGCAGCGGTCTTCCAGCGCGTAGTAATCGCCGTCGTAATTGCAGACGAAGATCGCGGTGTCGCCGTCCCAGGCGACGGTGGATTCGCCCGGCAGCAATTGCGAAGTGGCGCAGACGAAAATCCAATCGCCCATGGCAGCAATCTCTATGCGGAATTCGGGATGTGGAATGCAGGATTGGCAAGAGCGGGGGTATCGGCTTCGCCAATCCCGAATCCCGAATCCCCAATCCCGGCCATCAAAGCTTCTTTTCCAGGATTTCGAAACTCAGATCGTCGCGCTTGGGCAGACCGAAGCGCGCGTCGCCGTAGGGGAACGGCTCGAACCGGCCGGTGCGCTCGTAGCCGCGGCGCACGTAGAACTCGATCAGCTCCTCGCGCACGTTGATCACGCTCATGCGGATCAGCGTGAGGTTCCATTGCTCGCGCGCGACGCGCTCGGCTTCGGCCAGCACGCGCTTGCCGATGCCGCCGCCCTGCAGGCTCGGGTTGACCGAGAACATGCCGAAATAGCCGCTGCCGTCGTCCTCGACCGCGATATGCGCGCAGGCGAGCAATTCGCCCGATGCGTCGGCGCGTTCGGCGATCAGGATCATGCCCTTCGGCTTGGCCAGTACGCTCTCGATTTCGTCCGGGCCGGTGCGGCGGCCGTCGAGAATGTCGGCCTCGGTGGTCCAGCCGCGGCGGCCGGAATCGCCGCGATAGGCCGATTCGACCAGCGCGACCACAGCGTCGGTGTCGGCGGGGGTGGCGGCGCGGAATTTGATGGTGTCGTCAGTCATGCGAGTAGTTTGCGTACTTTGGTCAGGGCCGTCACGAAGGCGTCGATCTCTTCGAACGTGTTGTAGTAGGCCAGCGAGGCGCGGCAGGTCGCCGGTACGCCGAAGTGTTGCATCAGCGGGTGCGCGCAGTGATGGCCGGAACGGATCGCGACGCCTTCCAGATCCAGCAAGGTGGCCAGGTCGTGCGCATGCGCGCCTTCGACCAGGAAGCTCACCACCGCGGCCTTGTCGGCGGCCTCGCCGAAAATGCGCAGGCCCGGCACTTGCTTTAATGCCTCGGTGAAACGGCTTAGCAAGGCCTGCTCGCGCGCTTCGATGTTGGCCATGCCCAGCGCCGACAGATAGTCGACCGCGGCGCCGAGCCCGGCGAAACCGGCGATGTTCGGGGTGCCGGCTTCGAACCGGCGCGGGCCGTCGGCGAACACGGTGCCTTCGAACCGCACTTCCTTGATCATCTCGCCGCCGCCGATGAACGGCGGCATCGCGTCGAGGTGCTCGCGTCGCGCCCACAGTGCGCCGGTGCCGGTCGGGCCGCTCATCTTGTGGCCGGTGATCGCGTAGAAATCGCAGCCGATCGCGGCGATGTCGAGCGGCCGGTGCGGCGCCGCCTGCGAGCCGTCGATCAAGGTGGCGATGCCGCGCTTGCGCGCTTCGCGGCAGATCTCGCGCACCGGATTGACCGTGCCGAGCACGTTGGAGACGTGGGTCAGCGCCAGCAGTTTCACTTCGGGCGTGAGCAGCGAATACAGCTGATCCAGATCGAGCTGGCCGCGTTCGTCGATCTCGGCGACCTTGATGACCGCGCCGGTGCGCTGGGCGACCAGTTGCCACGGCACGATGTTGGCGTGGTGCTCCATGCGCGTGAGCACGATCGCATCGCCGGCCTTGAGCCGCGGCAGCGCCCACGAATAAGCGACCAAGTTGATCGCGAACGTCGTGCCGCTGCACAAAACCAACTCATCGCCGCGCACGTTGAGGAAGCGGGCGAGCTTGCTGCGCGCGCTTTCGTACAGTTCGGTCGCTTCCGAGCCCAGCGCATGTACCGCGCGGCTGACGTTGGCGTTGTGGCGGCGATAGAAATCGTCGACCGCGACGATCACCGCTTCGGGCTTCTGGCCGGTGTTGGCCGAGTCGAAATAGACCAGCGGCTTGCCGTGGACTTCGCGGGTGAGCACCGGGAAATCGGCGCGTACCGCGGCCCAGTCGATGGCGGTGGGGGTGTGGGCGACGTTCATGAGGTGAGGGCCTTGGATGGTGCGGGAACGAGTGGAGAAAAGTGAGGAACGAGTAAAGGCGCCTGGCTCACCCATCACCGCGCGATCGAACTCTTTCCTCACTCCTGTCCACTGTGTTCCTCGCTCTTAAATCAGTCGTTCCAGCGCCAGATTCAACCGCACTTCCAGCATCGCCCGCGCGCTGTTGTCTTCGAACAGCGACAAGGTCTCGCGACAGAACGCGGTGGTCAGCAGGGCGCGCGCCTGTTCGGACGGCACGCCGCGCGAGCGCAGGTAGAACAGCGCGTTGGCGTCGAGCTGGCCGACGGTCGCGCCGTGCGCGGCCTGCACTTCATCGGCGTGGATCTCGAGCACCGGCTGGGTGTCGATTTCGGCGCCTTCGCTGAGCAGCAGGTTCTTGTTCGACAACATGGCGTTGCTGCCGTCGGCGCCTTCGCGGATCAGGATGCCGCCGTGGAAGGCGGCGCGCGAACGGCCGGCGCCGAGGCCGCGCCAGATCAGTTCGCACTGGGTGTCGCGGCCGACGTGATCGATGCCCAGACGGGTGTCGAGATGACGGCGGTCGGTCGCGAGCAGCACGCCGTTGGCGTACACCTGCGCAGCTTCGCCGTGCAGCGCGGCGTTGAGTTCGTGACGCGACAGCGCCGCGCCGAGTTCCAGGTCGATGCGACGATAGCGCGCGTTGCCGGCGAGCACCGCGTCGGTACGCGCGATCACGGTCGCGCCCAGCGCTTCGTCCTGCACCCGCGCATGCGACAGGTGGGTGTTCGGCGCGAGGTGGACGTGGGTCAGGCTGTTGCTCAGGTGGGTGTGGCTGTCGGCGGCGAGCTGATGCTCGACCACGGTCAGGCTGGCGCCTTCGCGCAGTTCGATCAGGTGGCGCAGATGCCAGGCGCGATCGCCCGCGGCCGGGCTGCCGACGAACACCAGATGCACCGGCGCTTGCGCCTGCACGCCCGCGTCCACGCGCAGCACCGCGCCTTCGTCGGCGAGCGCGGCGTTGAGCCGGGCGAAGACTTCGTCGGCGCGCTCGTAGCGGCGGGCGAGGAAATTGGCTTCGCGCACGTCGCCTTGCGCCAATACCTGCGACAGCGGCTGCAGCGAAACGCCGGCCGGCAAGCCGGCCAGGTCGGACTGCGCGGCGTCGTAGCGACCGTTATGGAAGACGATGCGCGGCGCCGGGATGCCGGCGATCGCGGCGCTGTCGAACGCGGCCGGAGCGGCGTCGGCCGCGGCGAAGGCGCGCCGTTCCAGCGCGCGCAGCGGGGTGTATTTCCAGGCCTCGGTGCGCGGACCGGGCAGGCCGTCGCGCAGGGCCGCGTCGAGCGCGGCGCGGCGGGTCGCGCCCAGGCCGGCAGATTCGCGCACCGGCAGCGCGTCGAAGGCCGAGACGAATGCGTCGAGCAGGGCGCTCATCGGGCGCGCTCCGGGAACCGGCGTTGGTCGCGCATCACGCCGCGTGCTCCGGTGCGACGCGGTCCTTGAGCCATTCGTAGCCGTGCGCTTCGAGTTCCAGCGCCAGCTCCGGGCCGCCGGTTTCGACGATGCGGCCGTCGGCGAGCACATGCACCACGTCGGGTTTGATGTAGTCGAGCAGGCGCTGATAGTGGGTGATCACCAGGAACGCGCGATCGGGCGAGCGCAGGGTGTTGACGCCGTGGGCGACGGCCTTGAGCGCGTCGATGTCCAGGCCCGAATCGGTTTCGTCGAGGATCGCCAGCTTGGGTTCGAGCAGCGCGAGCTGGAAGATCTCGTTGCGTTTCTTCTCGCCGCCGCTGAAGCCTTCGTTGACGCCGCGGTGCAGCAGTTCGTCCTTGAGGTGCAGCACGGCGAGCTTTTCGCGCACCAGCTTGAGGAACTGCATCGAGTCGAGCTCGGCCTCGCCGCGCGCCTTGCGCTGGGCGTTGAG
Source organism: Lysobacter capsici (assembly GCF_018732085.1). NCBI lineage: Bacteria > Pseudomonadati > Pseudomonadota > Gammaproteobacteria > Lysobacterales > Lysobacteraceae > Lysobacter > Lysobacter capsici. The sequence continues at coordinate 1,587,031 of NZ_CP076103.1, forward strand.
CGCGGTGCGCAGGAAATAGGTGTTGTTCACGCCCGGGATTTCGACCGGATACTGGAACGCCAGGAACACGCCGGCGGCGGCGCGTTCCTCGGGCTCCAGCGCGAGCAGGTCGCGGCCTTCGAACTCGACCGTGCCCTGGGTGACCTCATAGCCTTCGCGGCCCGACAGCACGTTGCCCAGGGTGGATTTGCCGGCGCCGTTGGGCCCCATGATGGCGTGGACCTGGCCGGGCTGCAGATCCAGCGACAGGCCCTTGAGGATGTCCTTGCCGGCGACTTGGACGTGGAGGTTTTCGATCTTGAGCATGGAATGGGTCATCGGAAATTCGGAATGAGTCGATGCGCGGTTGCGCGCGGGCTCGCGGCCCGGCGGCGGGTTCGCGCGCTCAGGCGCAGACGCCTTCGTACGCCAGCCGGCGATGCGCGCCGGCTGCGTCGGTGACGTCGTAGCACTGTTCGTAATCGGATTCGGCGAAGGTCGGCAGCTTCGGGCAGTCGATCATCTTCGAGCGTTCCGACAGCGCCTGTGCCGGAGTCTGGGCTTGCGCCGGATCGGCGATGGGCTCGATGACGCCGGCGAGGTCGACGCGCAGTTCGTGCGGCTTGCCCTCAAGGTCGTTGACGCGCACGCGCAGCCATTCGCCTTCCACCGCGAGCACCTCGGCTTCGTAAGGCTTGCCCCAGCGACGCAGTTCGCGCCCGGCCGGATCGAACTCGACCACGTAATCGGCGAGCAGCGATTTGTCGTCCAGCGGAATCGAGGCCACCCGCGCGAACGGGGTTGCGCCGCAGGGGCCGTCGGTCCAACGCACGATGCGCGGATCGTCGGGAGCGCCTTCTTCGGCTTGGCTGGTGAACGGCAGCAGGTACTGCACCTTCGAAACCGCCGCGGTTTGCGTGGCCGGCGCCGGCGCAGGCTTGGACGCGGCGGGCGCTTGCGCGGACGGCGCCTGCGCCGCGGGTGTTTGCGCGGCCGGCGTTTGCGGAGTCTTCGAACACGCCGCCGTCAGCGCGGCCAGGCAGCACACAGCGAGTACGCGCATCATCCGACCGACCCTTCCAGGCTGACTTCCAGCAGTTTCTTCGCCTCGACCGCGAACTCCATCGGCAGCTCGCGGAACACCGACTTGCAGAAGCCGTCGACGATCATCGACACCGCGTCTTCCTCGCCGATGCCGCGCGAACGGCAGTAGAACAACTGGTCGTCGCTGATCTTCGAGGTGGTCGCTTCGTGCTCGACCGTCGCATCGGGATGCTTGACCTCGATGTACGGGAAGGTGTGCGCGCCGCACTTCTTGCCGATCAGCAGGCTGTCGCACTGGGTATGGTTGCGCGCGCCGGCGGCGTTCTTCTCGACCTTGACCAGGCCGCGATAGGTGTTCTGGCCGCGGCCGGCGCTGATGCCCTTGCTGATGATCTTGGACTTGGTGCGTTTGCCTACGTGGATCATCTTGGTGCCGGTGTCGGCCTGCTGGCGGTGATGGGTCAGCGCGACGGAATAGAACTCGCCGGTCGAATCGTCGCCGAGCAGCACGCAGCTGGGGTACTTCCAGGTGATCGCCGAACCGGTCTCGACCTGGGTCCAGCTGATCTTGCTGCGCGCGCCGCGGCATTCGCCGCGCTTGGTCACGAAGTTGTAGATGCCGCCCTTGCCGTTCTCGTCGCCGGGGTACCAGTTCTGCACGGTCGAGTACTTGATCTCGGCGTCTTCCAGCGCGACCAGTTCGACCACCGCCGCATGCAGCTGGTTTTCGTCGCGCATCGGCGCGGTGCAGCCTTCCAGGTACGAGACGTAGGCCTTGTCCTCGCAGATGATCAAGGTGCGTTCGAACTGGCCGGTGTGGCCTGCGTTGATGCGGAAGTAGGTGCTCAGCTCCATCGGGCAACGCACGCCCTTGGGAATGAACACGAAGCTGCCGTCGGAGAACACCGCCGAGTTGAGCGCGGCGAAGAAGTTGTCGCCGGTCGGCACGACGCTGCCCAGGTACTTCTTGACCAGCTCGGGCTGCTCGCGGATCGCTTCGGACATCGAGCAGAAGATCACGCCCTTCTCGGCCAGTTCCTTGCGGAAGGTGGTGCCGACGGAGACCGAGTCGAACACCGCGTCGACCGCGACGCCGGCCAGGCGCGCGCGTTCGTGCAGCGGCACGCCGAGCTTGTCGTAGGTGTCGAGCAGTTCCTGCGGCACTTCGTCGAGCGAGGCGTACTTGGCCTTCGGCGCGCTGTAGTAGCTCAGCGCCTGGAAATCGATCGGCGCGATGTTGAGCTTGGCCCAGTGCGGCATCGGCATGGTCAGCCAATGGCGGTAGGCCTCAAGACGCCAGTCGGTCATCCATTGCGGCTCGTCCTTCTTGGCCGAGAGCGCGCGGATGACGTCCTCGTCCAGGCCGGGCGGCAGGCTGTCGGACTCGATGTCGGTGATGAAACCGGCCTCGTAGCGGCGACCCAACTGCTCGTGGATTTCCTTGTTGGCGATGTCGCCCGCCTGCGCGGGAGTCGGTTTGATGTCGGTGGCCATGGCGGCTGCCTACTGTCTAAGCGCCGGCCAGGCGCAGATCGATGCGCTTGGCGGCTGTGTCGAGAGGAAGGGGGGCGGTGGGTGCGAGCATTTGGGCCAGGGTGACGTTGCTGAGCGCTTCGATGACCACGTCGTTGATGCGGCGCCAGTTGGCGCGCACGCCGCACTGGTTTTCCAGGCCGCAATGGCCTTCGTGGACGCTGCATTCGGTCATGCCGAGCGGGCCTTCCATCGCCTCGACGATCTCGATCAGGCCGATGTCGTCGGCGGCGCGGGCCAGGCGGTAGCCGCCGTTGGCGCCGCGGAAGCCTTCGACCAGGCCGGCCTGGGCGAGCGGCTTGAGCACCTTGCTGACCGTCGGCGCTTCCAGGCCCGCCCGTTCGGCCAGTTCCGACGCGCTCAGCACGCGATCGGGCCCGGCCGCCAGGACGGTCAGGACGACCGTGGCGTAATCGGTGAGTTTGGTGACGCGGAGCATCGTGGGGAGGCTCGGGGTGAATTCGTACCGAAATTGTACGTTTTTATGTCGGCCCGGGCTAGCGGGGTGGTTTTGCCCGATTCATCGGGGTGTTGATCGGGGGCTGGCGGTGGGCTCGGCGACCTCGGCGCGGGCCGCGGCGGGGCGACGCGTTGCGGACCGTGGCCAGACGATGCCCGGGCGATCGGAGCAGGTCGCGGAAGAAAGGCGACGGCTGCCGATAGCGGCGACCGCCCCGGCAGGTCAGAATGCGCGTTCGTCATTGTTGGGAATCCCCATGCCGCGCAAGATCGCCGCCCGTCGTTCCGCCATCCACGGCAACGGTGTTTTCGCCGTTGCCCCGATCGCCAAGGGCGAACGCGTCATCGAGTACAAGGGCCGCCGCCGCAGCCACGAAGAGGTCGATGCCGGCGACACCGGCGACGCCGATTCCGGCCATACCTTCCTGTTCACGCTCAACGACGAGTTCGTGATCGACGCCAATTACGAAGGCAATTCGGCGCGCTGGATCAACCACAGCTGCGCGCCGAGCTGCGAGGCGGTGCTGGAAGAGGACGACGGCGACGACCGCCGCAAGGACCGGGTGTTCATCGAGGCGATCCGCGACATCGCCGCGGGCGAGGAGCTGTCGTACAACTACGGCATCACCCTGGCCGAGAAACACACCAAGGAACTCAAGAAGATCTGGGAATGCCGCTGCGGCTCGGAAAACTGCACCGGCACGATGCTGCAGCCCAAGAAGGACAAGAAGTCCAAGAAGAAAGACAAGAAGAAGGACAAGAAAAAGAAGAAGGACAAGAAGGGTAAGAAGAAGGGGTGAGGGAGGCGGCTTTGCCCGCTATGGCCGCAAGCCCGGGTTGGGCCAGGTTCTCGAACGTCCCTTCTCCCGCCATGCCCTTCTCCCGCCGTGCGGGAGAAGGTGGCCCGAAGGGCCGGATGAGGGCATGCGGCAGGCTTGCGTGAAGCCTTCTTTATCGCTCGCGCCCTCACCCCAGCCCTCTCCCGCTCAGCAGGAGAGGGAGCGCAGGCAGAAGCCCACTCCTGCGGCGCAGGAGAGAGAGCGCAAGCACAAGCAAGCGCAGGCCTGGCCGGTCAATCATTGACCGCGTACGAAAGTCCGATAGCTCACTCGCGTCCCGCAACGGGACACTGCGATGCATCCGCCGCCACGCTGCGATAACACCGGGCGGCGACAATGGCTGCCGGTTCGCCCGCATGGGCCGCGTATTCCTCCCGTTTCTCCTTCCCGCTTCCCCGCTTCGCACTCCAGGAGTTCCCCCGCATGAGCTCGATCCAAGGCAAAGTCGCCGTCGTCACCGGAGCCGCCAGCGGCATCGGCAAGGAAATCGCCCACGAGCTGGCCCGCGCCGGCGCCGCGATCGCGATCGCCGACCTCAACCAGGCCGGCGCCCAGGCGGTGGCCGACGAAATCATCGGCAACGGCGGCCGCGCCATCGGCGTGGCGATGGACGTCACCGACGAAGCCGCGGTCAACGCCGGCATCGAGCGGGTGGTCGCCGAGCTCGGCGGCATCGACATCCTGATTTCCAACGCCGGCATCCAGATCGTCAACCCGATCGAGAACTACGCTTTCGCCGATTGGAAGAAGATGCTCGCGATCCACCTCGACGGCGCGTTCCTGACCACCAAGGCCGCGTTGCCGCATATGTACAAGGGCGACAAGGGCGGCACGGTGATCTACATGGGCTCGGTGCATTCGCACGAGGCCTCGCCGCTGAAGTCGGCCTACGTCACCGCCAAGCACGGCCTGCTCGGCCTGTCGCGCGTGCTCGCGAAGGAAGGCGCCAAGCACAACGTGCGCAGCCACGTGGTGTGCCCGGGCTTCGTGCGCACGCCGCTGGTCGACAAGCAGATTCCCGAACAGGCCAAGGAACTGGGCATCAGCGAGGACGAGGTGATCAAGAAGGTCATGCTCGGCAATACCGTCGACGGCGTGTTCACCACGGTCGAGGACGTGGCGCAGACGGTGCGCTTCCTGGCCGAGTTCCCGAGTGCGGCGCTGACGGGGCAGAGCTTCGTGGTGAGTCATGGGTGGTATATGCAGTAAGGCGGCGCGCGCCGATGAGTTGATCGCGGCGCCTGCTTTGCTCGGCATTTCCACGAATGAGGCATGTCGGGTCGCCTTTGCTCGTCATTGCCTGTGAATGCGAAATGTCACAGTGCCTTTGCTCGTCATTCCCGCGAACGCGGGAATCCAGCGACTTTTCGTTGGTCGGAATCGTCGTCATCGGCAAGGCGAAAGTCACTGGATTCCCGCGTCCGCGGGAATGACGGTGATGATGGTTCGCGCTGAAGCCTCTGGATCCCCGCCTTCGCGGGGATGACGAGCAGTAGCATCGGGCGACGGACGACGAGATGTCTTGCCTGTCGTCGGAACATGTAGCCCGCAGTCTGCAAGCAGTACCTTCAGGTACCTTTAAACGTAAACGCGACACCTTTAAAAGCCACTCCTTAAAAAGCAGCACTTTCGAAAGCGACACCCCGCAGCTCTTCACAGTAAAAGGCGGTCAGCATGGCAACCACGCGCACTCCGACCCGGCGCAATGCCGCTTCTACCGGCGGCGCAAAGCGCGCCAGCGAGTCTGAGCCGGCCAAGCGCGAACCGGCGCGTCGCGATCCAGCCAGACGCGACCCCAAGCCGGCCACCCCTGCGAAGAAAGACCCGCCGGCCAAGGCGCCGGCGCGAAAAGAGCCGCCCAAGTCCGCGAATGCGGCTCGGGCGGCGGTCGCGCCCGCGACGCGCAAGCGTGTCGCCGGGAAAACGGCGGGCAAGCGCGGCATCACCCAAGCAAAGAGCAAACAAGCGACCAAGCAAACGCCCAAGCAGGCGATCAAACAAACAACCAAACAAGCCGCGTTCATCGATCCCGCCGGCGAGCCGTCCGCGGCGATCGAATCCGCCAAAGCAGCACACGCGGAAAATCGAAAGCGCGAGCAAACGCATACACCCGACAAGACGGCGACTTCGCGCGCGGCCAAGCGCGCTGATGACGGTCGCGCCGATGGCAACGCCGATCCGCGTCGCAGCCGCGGCGCTGGCCAGACTAAAACCCGCGACGCCGCACCGGCCCTGCCCGAAAACATCGCCTTGGTGCTCCAGGGCGGCGGCGCGCTCGGCGCGTACCAGGCCGGGGTCTATCAAGGCCTGTTCGAAGCCGGCATCGCGCCGAACTGGATCGCCGGCATTTCGATCGGCGCGTTCAACACCGCGATCATCGCCGGCAATCCGCCGCAGCGGCGGATGGAGGCGTTGCGCGAATTCTGGGACACGATCTCGCGTCCCTACCTGTTGCCGTCGACCACCTTCGGCCAGGAAGCGCACTTCGCCGAGCTCGACGCCGACAGCCGTGCCTGGCTCGACACCTGGGAGGCCTGGCGCGCGATCGTCGAAGGCCAGCACGGCTTCTATCAGCCGCGCAGCTGGCTCGGCCAAGACCCGATGGCGCTGTTCGGCGCGCCGCCGGGGCCGGCGGAGGCGAGTTTCTACGACACCTCGCCGATGATCGCCACGCTCGAGCGCATGGTCGATTTCGACCGGCTCAACGACGGCGGCATCCGGGTCAGCGTCGGTGCGGTCAATGTGCGCACCGGCAACCTGGAATATTTCGACAACACCCAGATGCGCCTGGACGCGCGGCATATCCTCGCCTCGGGCGCGTTGCCCCCGGCGTTTCCGGCGGTCGAGATCGACGGCGAGTTCTACTGGGACGGCGGCCTGGTGTCCAACACGCCCTTGTCGCAGGTGCTGACCGCATCGCCGCGCCGCGACACCCTGGTGTTCCAGATCGACCTGTGGAACGCGCGCGGCGATCTGCCGCAGAACCTGCTCGACGTGGCCGAGCGGCAGAAGGAAATCCAGTACTCCAGCCGCACCCGCCTGATCACCGACACCCAGCGGGTGTTCCAGCATTACCGACGGCTGCTGCGCGAGTTGCTGGAAGAAATCCCCGAGGACGTGCGCAAGACCAATCCCTGGGCGCAGCACGCGGCCGAACTGGCCTGCGACCGCCGTTACAGCGTGGTCCATCTGATCTACCGCGACCGCGCGCGCATCGGCCATTTCAAGGACTATCAGTTCGGGCGGGTGGCGATGCGCGAGCATTGGCTGTCGGGGCAGAGCGATATCGCGCGGGCCTTGAGCCACCCGGAGTGGTTGCAGCTGCCGCATGGCGAGTCGGCGTTCGTCGCGCACGATGCCACTGCGCCTTGAGCGGGGCCGATTCAATCTGGATCGGTTACTGCGCCGGGATCTGATCGAAAAGCGTCGGGGCTCAAGTCCCTCCCACAAAAAGCTTCGTGCCTGCGAAAGCGCGTGAAGTCAGCCGTTGCCGCTGAGGTTTGTCATGCGCCGGCCACGCCGCAACCTGAACCACCGGTCCATGGCACTGGGATGCACATGAACGCCCAATGGTTGCCATGACTTACGCCATTTAGCGCACGGCCGTCACGCCGCTAGTCTGCGCGGCGTCGCGGTGCCGTATGCCGCGACTCGAACCCGCGGCGGGGATGCGCCGCGGGTCGGTTCACCGCCTCGGGGTCGCAGCATGCGCAATCCACTGTTCGTTTCGTTGTCGGCCGCCTGCGCCGTACTGGCCGCGCCGTGCGCGCATGCGGTGGAGATCGACGGCCGCATCGATCCGCAGGAATGGAGCCAGGCCCAGCACATCGAGGATTTCCGCCTGACCCAGCCGCTATCGCGCGAAGCCGCGTCGCAGCCGACCCAGGCCTGGATGATGGCCACGCCCGAAGGCTTGGCGATCGCATTCCGCAATCAGCAGCCGGCCGGGGTGCCGCGGCTGCGCCAGCACACCGAGCGCGACGGCGACGGCACGGTCGACCGGGTCAACCTGTACGTCGACTTCGATGGCGACGGCCGCATGGGCTACAACTTCACCGTGACCCTGGCCAACAGCATCACCGACGCCACCATCACCAGCGAAAACCAGTTCAACAACGACTGGGACGGCGACTGGCGCCACGCCACCAGCGAAGACGAGGAAGGCTGGTCGGCGGAAATGCTGATCCCGTGGCATATCGCGCCGATGCGCAAGGCCGACGGCGGCAACCGCACGCTCGGCATCCAGCTCGACCGGGTGATCGCCTCGACCGGCGAACGCACCTCGTGGCCGGCGGTGCATTACACCCAGGCGCGCTACCTGTCGGCGTTCAACCGCGTGCAGATGCCGGCCTACGGCCAGACCCTGCTGGCGATCACGCCGTACGTGGTCGGCGTGCAGGACGCGGTCAAGCACGGCAGCGATTTCGACGGCGGCCTGGACCTGTTCTGGAAGCCCAGCGGCAAGTTCCAGCTCAGCGCCACCTTGAACCCGGATTTCGGCCAGGTCGAGAGCGACGAGCTGACCGTCAACTTCAGCGCCACCGAAACCTTCTTCAGCGACAAGCGGCCGTTCTTCACCGAGAACCAGAGCTTCTTCGACGTACCGTTCGGTTCGTACAACAGCAACAGTCGCCTGATCTACACCCGCCGCGTCGGCGGCGGCCGCGACGACGGCGAGGGTTCGGGCGACGTGACCGCGGCGCTCAAGCTCAACGGCAGCGCGGCGGGTTTCAACTACGGGCTGTTCGCCGCCAGCGAGGGCGACGAGATCGGCCGCGATTTCTACGCCGCGCGCGTCACCCGCGATTTCGACCGTTACGGGCTCGGCGCCATGGTCACCCAGGTCGATCGGCCGTTTCTGGATCGGCAGGCCAATGTCTACGAATTCGATCAGCGCTGGACGCCGAACCCGCAGTGGTCGATCCGCGGCGCGGTGGTCGCCTCGGATGTCGAACAGGCCGGGCGCAGTTTCCGCGACAGCGGCGGGCAGGTCCGCATCGATTACGACATGGGCAAGGGCTGGCGCCAGCAGCTGTACGGCCTGCATCTGGGCAAGGACCTGATGCTCAACGACTTCGGCTATCTGGAACGCAACAACTTCAACTACCTGCGCTACGACCTGGGCCGGCGCGTCACCGATCTGCCCGACGATTCGGCGTATTCGAGCCACGACTGGCATTACGCGGTGTCGCGCCGCTACAGCGACGACGGCGTGCATATCGCCGATGCGTTCGCGGTCAATCGCCGCAGCGATCTGCGCAACGGCGGCCGCGAATTCATCGAGGCGGCGCTGTGGACCAGCGGCCACGACGATCTGATCACCCGCGGCAACGGCGTGCTGCGGGTGCCGGCGAAGTTGTTCATGACCTACGAAGGCCTGCGTCCGCGCCAGGGCGACAACCCGTGGTCGCTGTACACCGAGGCCGGCTACAGCGCCGAAGGGCTGGGCGGCGTGGACGAAGGCGAACTGCGCCTGTATCTGGAGCCGAACTACCAGTTCAGCGACCGCATGCTGTTGTTCGCCGGAGTCGAGTACAGCCACAACCCGGACTGGCTGCTGTGGCGGCAAGGCAACCGCGTCGCCAGCTTCCGCGCCGATTTCCTCTCGCTCAACGCCGGCCTGCAGTGGTTCATCGACGACAAGCAAGAACTGCGGCTGCGCCTGGAAACCATCGGCGTGGATGCGCGCGCGCGCCAGGCCTACCGGGTCGCCAGCGACGGCCGCGCGCTGGCAGTGGCTGAGGAGATTCCGGATTTCCGCGTGCGCAATCTCGGCTTCCAGGTGCGCTACCGCTACGAACTCGCGCCGCTGTCGTACCTGTACGTGGCCTACGTGCGCGGCGGCGAGATGTTCGAGGAAGGCATGCAGCACGACGGCGTCGGCCGGCAGTTCCGCGATGCGTTCGATCTGCGCGACAGCGAGCAGTTGCTGGTGAAGTTGTCGTATCGGTTCGAGATTTGAGGCGAGGGTCGCTGGCGGTCGGGTTCGTGCGGGTCGGTGATTGGATCGTATCGGGCGAAGTCTGTTGCAGGTGGTTGCGTCGTTGTTTGTGATGTCGTGGTCGCGGCTTGCGCCGCTCCTACATGGGCTACCTGTAGGAGCGGCGCGAGCCGCGACCGCGACACTGCATCGACGATGCCACCGACCAATACGCCGCGTCGCCGCACGAATTCGACGGCCGAGAAGCGGACGGATTCAATCCTTGCGCCACTCCACCCCGAAATACACCGCCCGCCCATCGCCCGGCAGAAAATTGCGCCCATCCACCCCGCGCACATCGGCGATCACGTTGGTGCTGGCGATCCACTTGCGGTCGCCCAGGTTGCGCGCATCGGCGAACCACGACCATTGTTTCGCGAGCCTGCCGCCTACGCGCAGGCCGGCGATGGTGTAGCCCGGCGCCTTGAAGCTGTTGGCGTGGTCGATGTAATAAGCCTGCGGTGTCCACTCCACGCTCGGCGCGAGGTAGAGATACTCGCCCGGCGACCAGCGCAGTTCGGCGCGCAGTTGTTGCGGCGGCACGCCGGCCAGATCGTTGTCGCTGTAGACGCGATCGCCGTCGAAACGGAAATCGTTGTAGAGGTAGTTCGCCGACACGGTCCACTGCGCCGCGGGTTTCCAGCCCAGGCCCAGCTCGATGCCCTGATGCACGGTGCGATCGGCATTGACCGTGCCCAGCGGATTGCCGTTGCCGTCGCTGAGCGAGAGCAGTTCGCCGCGGACGCGTGCGCGATACACGGCCAGGTCCAGCGACAGCGCGTCGCGATTGAGGCGCAGGCCGATTTCGCCGCTGTCCGCGCGTTGCTTGTCGACCGGGGTGATGCCGGGGCCGCCGCTGAGTTCGCCGAAGCTCGGCGGTTCCAGACTGCGGCTGAGGTTGACGTAGAGCTGGGCATGCTCGTCGATGACGTAGCGCAGGCCGAGCTTGGGGCTGAGGCCGGAATAGTCGGCGGCGAAACTCTCGTCGCGCCCGCCGGTGATCAGGCGATCGCGCGAGCGGCGGTCGGCGTCGAGCGCCTGCGCGCCCAGCGACAGCACCCATTGCGGCGCAAGCCAGGTCTGGTTCTCCAGATAGAGCTTGCGATTGCGCGCGCGTTGATCGAAGCGGTTGCTGCGCGCGCCGGCGCGGCCGGCGACGTTGAAGTAGCGGTCGTCGTCGATGTCGCCCCGAGCGAAGGCGGCGCCGGCGATCAGCACATTGCGCCGGTCCAGCCATTGCGACTCGTGGCGCCAGCGCAGATCGATACCGACATCGCTACTGTCCTGCTGCAATACCTGGAAGATCGGGTGATGCAGCGACTTGTCGGCGTAATAGGCCGACACGGTCAGGGTGCTGCGCTCGGACGCGGCCCAGGCCAGCTTGCCGGCGACGCGGTCGAGGCGGTAGTCGCGGCGCTGGTTCAGGGCGAGGTTGCCGGGCGCGGCCAGGCGCGGATCGCGGCGCGATTCGTCGAGGGTCAGATTGCCGGGCAGCGCCGAGCGCGTGTCGACGTGGGTCAGGTAGACGCGCGCATCGAGCGTGTCGCTGAAGCGATAGCCGGCGTTGGCGAACAAACGGTAATTTTCCTGCTCGGCGTGATCGCGGTAACCGGTTTGATTGATGCCGCTCAGGCTCAGATAGCCGTCGGCGTCGCCGCGCACGCCGGCGAGCGCGATCTGGCCGCGGCGATAACCGAAGGCGCCGGCTTCGGCGCGCGCGGTCACGGGCGCGGCGTCGTAACCGGTCGGCGAGACGAAGTTGATCGCGCCGCCGAGCGTCGCCGCGCCGAACTCCAGCGCGTTGGCGCCGCGATAGACCTCGATGTAGCGCGTGGCCAGCGGTTCGACCGCCTGGAAATCGAAACCGCCGTCGGCGAGATTGAGCGGGCTGCCGTCCTGCAGCAGTTCCAGGCCACGGCCATGAAAGGTACGTTGCAGGCCCGAGCCGCGGATCGACAGGCGCGCTTCCTCGGCGCCGAAGCGCGGTTGCACGAACACGCCCGGCGCGTAGCCGAGCGCATCGGTCAAGGTGCTGACGCGGCCGTCGCGGTACGACTCGCCGTCGACCAGCGCGGTCGCGCCTGCGCGCTGATCCAGGCGCGTGCGTGCGGCCTCGGGGCTGTCGACCGCGCGGCCTCGCGCGTAGCGACCGAGGACGCGGACCGTGCCGAGCGTCTTGGCCGGCGCGTCGTCCGGTGTCGGCGCGGCATCGGACTGCGCGACGCCGTCGAAGGCGACGGCGTCGAAGGCAACGGCGGTCGCGAGCGCGAGCGCGGCGATACGAAGTGTGACGATGCGCATGGCGGGGTGATCGCAGGCGTAAAGCCGGGAAGCTTAGGCGGCGTTTTTCGCATGCGAGTGCGGCATATCGCCGCAGTGGGGCATGATGCCCGGCGATGGCCGTTGCGGCGTTGCTTTGACGTTTTCAGCTGTCGCGCATACCGCGTTTGTCGCAGCGGGCGGCGAGGTTGTCGCTCCGATGCTGGAGCGTCGTCGCACGGAACTTCCTAGGTTTACCAGTCGCGGCCACGCGGCCACGGCGCACGACGCGGGTAGTCGACGGCCGGCATCGACGCGACCGCGAACCGCGTTTCAACAGCGAACCTCACCGATCGATCGTTCCGATCGCTCACGTCGTATCGCTTGCCGACGTCGCCGACGCATGCACCGGCTTGACCCGCAGCGCCCAGATCACCCCCGCAATCAACAGCCCGACCCCGATCAGCGTCAGCGGCTTGGGCGCCTGGCCGCGCAGGATGAAGGCATAACTCAACGCCGCCAGGGTTTCGAACACGATCAGTTGCCCGGCCAGGGCGGTGGGCAGGCGTTGGCTCGCCTCGTTCCAGCACAGCGTGCCGACCCATGATGCGAGCAATCCGATCGCCGCCATCAAGGCGATGAAGAACGCCGGGCGCGGCCCGAACGGCATCGCGAACGATGCGCCGCTCGCGCTCATGTACAGCCACAGCGCGATGTAGCCGAGCAAGGCCAGCGGCAAGGTCGCCACGCCCTGCGCGGTGGCCCAGCTGCGCGGGCTGCGATCGGGATGCGCGCGCAACCAGTCGGCGTTGCGCAGCGGGTACCAGGTCCAGCAGACGACGCCGCCGAGCGCCAGCAGTGCGCCGATCGCGTAACGGCGCAGGTCGGCATTGGCGTCGGCGCGCAGCGCCTCGAGTTCGGCCTGGTTGACGCAGGCGATGCCCAGCGCGATCAGCAGCAGCGACGGCGCCAGCCGCCGCCACGGCAGACGGCCGTCGCGCTTGCCGTCGCGTAGGTTGGCGCTGATCGCGATCACCACCGGCAAGGTGCCGATGATCATGGTCGGCAGCGGGCCGCCCGCGCGCTGGATCGCGCTGGCCAGGCACAGGTAATAGAGCAGGTTGCCGACCGCCGACAGCTTGAGCGCTTCGATCCAGTCGGCGCGGGTGAGTTGGCGCAAGGCGCTGCGGTCCAGCCAGGCCAGTGGCAGGGCGATCAGGCCGAAGGCGAGGTAGCGCCCGACCGATTGCAGCGCGGCCGGGTATTCGGGCAGCAGCAGCGGGCCGATGAAGACCAGGCCCCAGATCAGGCCGGCGAGCAGGGCGTAGAGGGTTCCTGTCAGCATGCGCGCAGTGTGGCGGGCGAGGGCGGCGCGGTCTTGTAGCAGATTGCGGTTTTGGCGGTTTTGGCGGGTTCGCGGGCGTGGCGGGTTGGCGTCGTGTGCGCGGTGGCGTGGTCGCGGCTTGCGCCTCTCCTACAGGGGCTTCGGATGCAATGGCTCTGTGTGTGGGAGCGGCGCGAGCCGCGACTGCGCCATTGCGAAAACGTCGTCGCCGACCGTCAGCCGCGAACCTGCTTCTGATACCGCGCAGGAGTAATGCCATAGCGTCGCACGAACGCGCGGGTCAGGTGCGCCTGATCGGTCAGGCCGGTGTCGGCGGCGATACCGGCCGGCGTGGCGCCCGCGGCGAGCAGGCGCTTGGCCTGGTACAGGCGTAACGCCATCAGCATCTGCTGCGGGGTGACGTGGTACTGCGCGCGGAACCGGCGCAGGAAATGGAACGGGCTCAGGCCGGCGATCGCGGCGAGTTCGTCCAGGGTGATGCGCTCGGCCAGATGCGCGCGCAGGTATTCGACCACGCGGCCGAAGCGATGCGCCGGTTCGTCGCGCAAGCGCTGCGGGATGCGCGCGTGATCGCGGAACTCGTCGAGCAGCGCATGCAGCTGGCTGTCGAAATCCAGCGGTTCGCGCGCCTGCCACAAGCGATCCAGGCGCGCGGTGATGCGGCGCGCGCGCAGCGGATCGTGTTGCACCGCCTGATCGAACCACCAGCCGGCTTCGCCGGTGATCTCGTCGGCCACGTCGGGATCGACGTAGATCATGCGGTAACGCCAGCCGCCCTCGGTTTCGGCGCGGCCGGTGTGCAGCACGTCGGGGTTCATCAGCACCAGCGAATCGGGCGGCGCGAGATGATCGCTGCCGCGGTAGCGAAAGCGTTCGACCCCGGACTCGATCGCGCCCAGGCCGTAAGCCTCGTGGGTGTGCGGTTCGAAGGCATGGCGGACGATGTGCGCGCGATACAGCTCGATGCCGCGGCGATGCGCCGGCTGGCGGAACTCGGCCGCGTCAAAGGCATCGACGAATTGGGCGGGTACGCCTTGCATGCGCCGAGTATGGCATGCGTCCGCGCGGGCTTCAGGCGGGCGCGGCGGCGTCGCCGCGCAAATTCTGCACGGCGACCCAGGCGTGCGCGGTCAGGATCTCGAACAGCCCGGCGCGCGCGGTGCGGCGGCCGAGCACCAGCAGCGCGTGGTCGCGGCTGAGCAGCCAGCGTGCGTTCGCCGCCAACGCCAGTTCGAGGAATTTCTGGTCGTCCGGATCGGCGCAACGGGGCAGGGCGACGGTCTGCGCTTCGGCATCGTGCTCGAACACGCGCAGCCAGCGGTCGTAGTCGAGCAGGCTGCGTTCGCGCGCAGCCGGGTCGAGCTTGAGTTGCGGATAGGTGAGCACGCGCTGCCATTCGGCGCGGCACTCGGCGTCGGTGACCGCTTCGATCGCGCCGCTGCGCAGGGCTTCGAGCAAGGGCGCCAGATCCGGCGCCCGGAACGCGAACAGGTCCAGGCAGACGTTGCTGTCGAGGACGATGCGCGGCGGTTGCGCGCTCATGCGCGGGCGGCCGTGGCGTGACTCAAAGATCGTCCTCGCCGGGAAACGACACGCTCAATTCTTCGACCCGCAGCAATTCGCCCTGCCTGGGGAACTTGGGATCGTCGCTGGCATAGTCGGCGTCGCTGGACGGCACCGCGTCGGCCTGCGTGGACGAGCCGGGCACCATGCCCAGGCGTGCGCCGCGCATCACCGGGTCGCCGTCGCGGCTGGCGAGCTTGCCGCCGTTCCAGTCGGTGACGGTGCCGCCGTAATCCCAGCCCATGCCGCTGAAGCGGATCGGCTTGCCGTTGAGCCGCGCCAGCTCGCTCAGGCGCATGCCCATGACGATGCCGTTATCGAGGCGCCAGCGTGTGTCCGATTCGCGCACGCTCACGAAGGCCAGGCCGCGCAGTTGTTGTTCGTCCTGGTAGTGCAGCACCGCGCGGCGGCCGGGGTCGTCGGCGAACAGGATCACGCCGCGGAAATCTTCGCCTTCCGGGCCGGGCAGGTGATCGTCGATGCGGACATTGGCCGCGCCGAACAACTGCTTCAGGCGTTCGGGTCCGACGTCCGGTGCGAGCGCGCCGGGCAGGACGTACTCGGACACCGCTTGGGCCGCGGGTTCGGTGGTGATCGCGGCCGCGGTTTGCGCGCTCGCGGTGGTCGCGGGCGATGGCGTGGTCGCGGCGGCGGGCGCGGGCGCCGGCATCGCGGCGTGCCGCTCGCAGGCGCTCAGCAGCGCGCACAGGCTCAGTGCGATCGCCGCGTGCGCAACGGTGGAGTTCATTGCTTCACTTCGCGGATGTCGGCGCTGCCGATGCGCCACGCGCGCTGCGCGTCGCTGGCGCCGTCGACCACGGTGCGGCGCAGGGTGTAGGCGCCGACGTACTTGTGCTGGCTGCCGTCGCGCTGGGTCGAGGTGATCGCGACCGGCACTTCGATATGGCGCTGACCGGCGCCGGCATCGACGCGGCCCGGCGGCATCACTTCGACCGACACGCCCGCGGTTTCGGCGAAACCGTCGGCGAACTGCTGCGGGGTCTGGCCGCTGGCGCGTCCGCCGTCGGACCACAGCGCGTAAGCGCGTTCGAAGTTCTTGCCGTTGATCGCGGCGTAGTAGTCGCGGACCACGGCGACCGCGTCTTCGGCGCTGGGCTCGGCGGGGGCGGCGGGCGGTGCGTTGGGATCGACCGGCGCGGCGATCGGCAGGGTGCCGTCGAACGGCAGTGCGGCCGGGTCGGTGGGGGCGACCGGCGCGATCGGGTTGCCGTTTTCGTCCAGTGCCGGGGGTACGTTCGGGTCGGCCTCGGGCAGGCCGATCTGGCCGGGGCCGGGCCGGTCGGGCATGCCGGTCACGCCGCCGCGGTTCGCGCCTTCGGGCGTCGGCAAGGATTGGCCGGCCTCACCTTCGCTGCCGCCGTTCGCGGCGGTTCCCTTGTCCTTGCAGCCCGTCATCAGCCACAGCGGACAGGTCAGGACGGCGAGCAGGGCGATCAGCGGGCGGGACGGGCGCATGGTGGAGTCCGAGGTGGTTGGAGGCGCGCTTGGTTTTCGATCATGCCGGTTCGATCGGGACGGTGCGCGATCGGGCGAGTGTATAGGCGCGGCCGTAATGGCGGCGACGTGCCGGAAGTGGCGGGCGGGGGGCCACTCAGCTAGCTGGACGGGGGCTGACTTGGGCGTGCGTGTGTGTGGGCGAACGTCGGCGTGTTGGGGTGCGGTAGGGGGTGTTCGGTTTGTGGGGCGGGTTTCGCGTGGGTGCTGAGGGAGGTAAAAAAGCAAAAGCAAATCCCCCCTGCCCCCCTTTTTCAAAGGGGGGAACAGCAAGGGCGAGGGGGCGAATCAGGGCGGCCGTGGCGGCATGGCCGGCGACGTTGGGTCACGCAGGACGGCGCAACAAGATTACTTCGCGGGATAGCCAACAAGATTGCGTCGCAGGACGGCGGAACAAAATTGCGCCTTAAGTTTGCGCAATATGATTGCGTCGCAGGATGGCGCAGCAGTATCGCGTCGCAGGTTGGCGCGACAAGATTGCGTCGAGGGACGGCGCAACAAAATTGCACCGAAAGATTGCGCGACAGGATCGCACTACCGGATCGAATCTCGCCGCAACCATCGACGTAACTTTTCTTTCCGCAACCGCTTTTCCCCCCTTTGGAAAAGGGGGCAGGGGAGATTTGCTTTTGCTTTGCGCCTTTACGGACAAAAAAAGCGCACATCCCAACTCAGCGCAAAACCACCGCGATCGACACCCCGATCAATTCCCAGCGCCGATCCACCGGATTGCGTTTCATCCGGTACCAGCCCTTGTAACGGCGGTTCTCGCCGTCCTGCAGGCTCACCCGCAAGTCGACCGGAATCTCCAGCATCTCCGGCTGCGCTTCCTGGTCGAGCTGCTTGGGCGTGTCGTTTTCGATGCGGATCGCGCGCAGGTTGTCGAGCGCGCGCAGGTCGGCTTCTTCGTTGCCGCGCGGCAGGCGTTGATAGGCCCAGTGCTTGTCGGCTTGTTCGCGTTTGCCGCTGCCCAGTTGCTGCAGGTACTGGTGCAGTTCGTCGACCGCCTCGGTCATCGCGTCCAGGCGTTGCTGGCTTTGCGCCTGCGCGCGCTGCGCGGCGGCGGCCTGTGCGCGGGTTTGCGCGTCATCGGGCGTTTGCGCCGCGGGCGGCGCGACCGACGCGTCCGGGTCGGGTTGGCGCTGGCAGGAGCAGCCGGCGAAGCTCAGTGCGAGCAGGGCGGGAATCAACAGGCGCATCGGCGTAGTCCATCCAGCAGGGGCCGCGCGATTGCGGCCGCAGGCGATGCTAGCGTTTGTCGGCCATGGGGAGGAAGCGGCGACGGCATCGGCCGGCATGAAGCGGACGCAGCGTCGCAAAAAAGCCTGTCATGGACGCGATGACGGGGCTGGCCGACCGGGCTGATCGCTTTGCTTGCCGATTCGGCGCCGGCCCTGGATGCCGATGCGGCTGCATGCGCCGGCGCGGAACGCGGGCGCATGCAACGGCGCCTGAGCGCTTGCGCGTCGCTCAGGCCTGCGCGTCGCGCAACTGCTGTTCCAGACGCGCCTTCAAGGCATCGTCGATCTTGAGCTGACGCGCCAGTTCATCCAGATACGCGCGTTCCATGTAGGTCTGATCGTCGGTCGCCAGCAGGCTGGCCAGGTACATTTCCGCGCCGATCTCCGGAGTGGTCGCCGCGCGCGCGACTTCGGCCGGGTCCAGCGGCTTTTCCAGTTCGTCGTGCAGCCAGCGGCGCAGTTCCGGATCGCCGTCGATGCGGGTGAACTCGCCCTCGATCACTTCGCGTTCGCGCGCGTCGATGTGGCCGTCGGCCTTGGAGGCGGCGACCAGCGCCTTGAGAATGGCCTGGCTGTGCAGCTCGGCCTGCGGCGGCGGCAGGCGATCGACGGTCTGCGGCTCGGCCGCGCTGTCGCCCTGCTGGCGGCGGTAGTCGCCATAGGCCTTGTAGGCCAGCACGCCGACCGCGGCGACGCCGCCGTACAAGGCGATCTTGCCGGCGTGCTTGCGCAGCTTCTTGTTGCCCAGCAGCAGGCCCAGGGCGCCGCCGGTCAGCGCGCCCTTGCCGAAGTCGGCATTGAGCAGGCCGCGCTTTTCCTCTTTCCTCTCCTCGCCCTGATAACGCACCGGCGGCTTGCCGCCGCCGAGCAGGCCGTCCAGCCCGCCCGCGCCGAGGCTGTTCTGCGCGGTCTTCAACAACTGGTCGAGAAAGCCGTGAGTCTTCATGCGGTCGCTCCGTAGCGAGGTCGTGATCGAGTGTCGTGACCAAACGACCTATGGGCCGCGACGCCGGCCTTCAAGGCGAGCGCGGCCGGCGCCGCCTCGCGACGGCGACGACGTACATCCGCGATTCAAGCTCGCGCGATGCAGTGCTCCATGAATTCGCGCGACGCTGCGCGACCCTCAGCCGCGCTGCTGCACCGCAAGACGCAGGCCCAGGGCGATGAACACGCTGCCGGTCAGGCGCTCCTTCCAGCGGCCGCCACCGGCGGCGAAACGGCGGCCGAAGCGGCCGACCGCGAAGCTCAGGATCAGGCTGTTGAGCATGCCGATCATCGACAGCAAGGCGCCGAGCACCAGGAACTGCAGCCACACCATGCCGCGCTCGGGATGCACGAACTGCGGCAGGAAAGCGAGGAAGAACAAGGCGACCTTGGGATTGAGCACGCCGGTGACGACCGAGCGCAGATAGACATGGCGGGCCGACACGCGCGCTGCCGGCACGGCTTCGGCGATGGGCTCGGCCGCCGCGTCGGCCGGCGCCGGCGCGCTGCGCCAGGCCTTGATCCCGAGCCAGATCAGATACGCCGCACCGGCGTACTTGAGCACTTCGAAGGCCAGCGCCGAGGTCGCCAGCAAGGCCGACAACCCGAGCCCGGCGGCGAGCGCGTGGATCAGCGTCGCCGTTTCCAGCCCGAACGCCGCCTGCACCCCGCGCGCGGTCCCGCCGGCCGCGCTCTGGGCGATGATCCAGGCGGTGCCGGGGCCGGGAATGAACACCAGCACGGCGGCGGCGATCAGGTAGGCGGTAAGGGTGGCGGTGTCGAACATGGCGGCGGCGGGCGAAGGGCGGAGCCGCAGTCTGCGCCGCGGCGACGGCGGCCGCCAAGTCCCGCGCGATCGCACCGACGCGAGTGTGTGTTGCGTGTTTGCGGCGATGCCGGCCGGCGTCCGGATAGCGTCGCGTGCAGCGCGGTTGATCGGCTCGAATGGTCGGGCCGATCAGGCAGGCCGAACGGTCAGGCCGACGCCGGCGACTGACTCTGGATCTTCTCGATCGCCGACACGAACGCCTCGGTGCCGGGCCACTGACCGATCCGCCCGAGCTTCTTGCTGCCGCGGAACACCAGGAACGCCGGAATGCCGTGCAAGCCGAAACGCGTGCCCATCGCCGGATCTTCGTAGACGTTGTCGTGCAGCCACTCCACGTCCGGCCAGCTGAAGCGCTCCTGCGCGAGCAACATCTGGCCCTTGGCGACATCGCAGTTCGGACAGTCCTTGCCCCACAGGAACAAGATGCGCAGGTGGCCGTCGTCGGGCAGGAATTCGTCCAGGCGCGCCTCGCGCACCAGCTTCATCGGAAACTGCCAGAAGAACCGCGGGTGGGTGGTCTCGGTCACCCGGTCATGCTACTCCAGTCGCGGCGGGACGGCGGCCAACACGGGCCCGGCGCGGAGTTCTCGCCGGACGGACCGGGAAAGCCCGGTGCCGCCGAACAGGGGCGACATCGGGGCGATACACGATCGCCCCGATGCGGCCGCCGCTTACAGGGTCAGGCGATACAGCGCGCCCGGATCGGTGCTCAGCGAGACATCGATACGGTTGGTGCTGGTGCCCACGGTCGTCCACAGGCCGGTGTCGAGGTTGAGCTTCTCGATCTGCGTCCACCAGCGGTTGAGTCCGATCGTCGCCGTGCCGGAGACAGTCGGGAAGCGGCGGGCGAATACCACCAGGGCGCGGGTGTCGGTGGATTTGCCGTATTCGCCGGCCAGCACCTGGTTGGAGGAAATCCAACCGACCAGATCGCCGCTGCCTACGCCCAGTGCGTTGTCGACGAAACCGCGGTAGGCGTAGGCGCTGAGTTCGCGCTGGAACTGACGGCTGTAGCTGTGCAGGTTCAGCGCGTCGCCGGCGATGGCGGTGGGGTCGTTGTTCCAGTCCAGCATGCTGGTTTGCCAACCGCCCAGGTTATTGAACCCGCCCTTGTAGCGATGAGTGTGGCTGGCGAAATTGGCCAGGCCATCGCCGCCGAACACATAGAACCAGCTCGCCGACCAGCGCAGGCTGTTGAAGTTTGCGTAATCGAACGGATCGGGATGGTTGGCCGGATCGGCGGTCCGCACGTTCTGCATGTACGCCACCGAGGTGCGGCCGCGGCTGCGCGCCATGTTGGAGACGATCGACATGTTTTCCGACATCAGCAGATCGCGCGCGGTCGCGCAGTTCTGCAGCGACGGCACGAACGGGTACAGGTTGAACGCGAGGTAGTCCGGCCGGATCTTGTCGACCGCATCGCGGGCGTAGTTGGAATAGCGGTTGACCATCGCCGTGGTCAACGCGGGCTGGGAGATGGTGCCCGTGGCGCAGTCCACGCCGTACTCGTGAGGCGCGAGCGCGCCGGCATGCCCGGTGCCGTTGAACGACGCGTCGTTGGCGTGCAGCGGAAGCAGGTTGACGAAGATCTTCATGCCGACCAGGCGCGGATCGCTCTTGACGCAGTTGGTCTGCTGCTGGAGACGGGCGATATCGTCCAGCGCGGGTTCGTCGGCGAAATGCAGGCCAGCGTAGGTATCGCCGAATTCGGCGCGCAGCGGCGCGATCAGCGGGTCGATGCGCTTTTGGGTGTAGCTCGCGCAATCCGCGGCGCCATCCGGGCCGCGGGTGCTGTACCAGTCGAAACCTTCGTAGGTGTAGAAGCTCAGGCCGCGCTCCTTGATCGGCGCGGCGATCAGGCGGGCGGCGGCGAGGGTGTCGGTGGGCGGCAGCAGGAACTTGGTAACGCCCAGATCCGCCAGGGCGTTGACGGCTTTGCGCGCCTGCACGGGATCGTTGCGGTAGCAGCCGCTGCCCGCCGGCGTCGTGTAGCACATCTCGGCGGTCATGAACGCGAAGGTGCCGTCGACGAATTCGGCCGCGTGGGAGGATTGGAACGCGAGGCTTGCCGACAGCAGCAGCGCGGACAGGGGGCGTTTTTTCATGGGCTTGCACGTTCCATAGTCGGTATTGATTGCGTTTGGGGGCTTTCGAGCTGCAGAACATCGCGTGGGCGGCATCGCATGCTCAAGCGATGACCGCGCCTGCCGGCTTGGGCCGGCGAACGCTATTGCACCATTCGCGTGTCTCAGGCCGTGCGTCGTCGATTCATCGCGTCAGGCGTGGAGACCGCCGTTGCCGCCCGGTCGCGACGGACAAAGCAAAAGCGGGCCACGCCCGCGCCGTCACTGCGCGACCAACTGCACCGCGTTCTTGCGAAACGCCGCCAGCACCGCGTCGTAAGTGTCGGAGATGACGTTGTGCTGGCCGTTTTCCGGGTCGTTGATCCAGAAGTGGCCGTCGAGCTGGATGCCCTTGTCGTTGACGCCGGTGATGTACATATGCGGCGGCGGTTGTTGCAGCACGCGCGATTGCGCGGTCATCGCCTCGACGAACAGTTTGCGCGCCAGGTCGAGATCGGCGTCGCCCTTGACCAGCACCCCGCAGACCAGGCGTAGGTTACGGTCGGACCAGGACTGGTTGACGATCACGTTGCTGGTCAGGCTGTCGTTGGGGACGATGGCCTCGACGCCGTCGCGGGTGCGGATCATGGTGTAGCGCACGGTCATGCGGGTGACCCGGCCGACGATGTTGTTGGTCGCGATGTTGTCGCCGACCCGCACCGATTGTTCGAACAGCACGATCAGGCCGCTGATGTAGCTCGCCGCCAGCCGTTGCAGGCCCAGGCCCAGGCCGATGCCGAGCGCGCCGCTGAACGCGGCCAGCGCGGTGAGGTTGATGCCGCTGATCGAGAAGATCACCGCGGTCGCGGTGATCCACACCGCCACGCTGAAGATCCGCGACAGCGCCAGCACGAAATTGGGCTGCAAGGTGCGGCTGCGGCGCAGCAGGTTGGTGACCGCCTTGTCGCCCCACAGCGCGATGATCGCGATCACCACGCCGACCACCAGGCCCCGGATCACGCCCTCGCTGGACAGGTTGATGCCGCCGAAGCTGAGCTTGGCCGAGTAGAGTTTGGCGATCAGCGCGCTGCGGTCCTTGAACACGGCGAACACCACGGCCAGCCACGACACCACCGTGGCCAGCCGCAGCATGATCCGCAGCAGCATGGTCGGGCGGAACAGCAGTTCCACCACCGCGCCGACTACGCGGATGATCACGAACAAGAACAGCAAGGTCCCGGCCAGGCCGATCAGCGGATTGTCGAAGCTGCCGCCGATCAGGCTGATCGCGCCCAGGCTCAGCAGCATGATCAGCGGCATGCACAGGTACTCGACCAGGATCAGCACGATGGGCCGTTGATGACCCAGTCTGGCCTTGATCTTGCGCGTGATGAGCACCGCGATCGCCAGCGCGCCGAGCAACACCAGCACGGTAATGATCAGGTCGGTCGGATTGGACACCACGTCCAGGGCATCGGACACGATCTCGGACAGTTCGGGGTCGGTCTCCAGGGAGGGCTTGGTGTCGGCGGTCATCGGTTCGGTGGTCGGGGGATCGATCGGAGAGGGTGACAGGTCCGGACGCGGATCAATCGCGCGGTTCGACGAGCTTGCGATCGCGGCGGCATTGGCTCAGGGGTTTGCCCTGCGAGGACACGATCCGGGTGATCAGCATCTGTGCACGGTCGGTTTTGACTTTCATGCAGGCGCAGCCGTAACCGTAGCCGCGCGGGTCGCCTTCGCCGCCGGCCGGCACCCATTCCTTCTCGGCCCTGGGCGGCGGCCAGTCGCCGTCGGCCTGATGGCCGCCCTGTATCGCTACGGTCCATTCGCCGTCGCGATCGGTCAGCCATGCATTGCCGGGGCTGGGGTTGGCGAACCAACCGCAGCGGTTCTCGACGGCCGAGCCCTTCGCAGCGGTTTTTCCCCAGACGGTGCCAGGCAGTACGACGAGCCAGAGCGTCAGGCAGGCGCCGAGGATCGCGCGCCGGTGCGCGCGGCGTGGATCGCGCAGGTTCGGACGGGTCGGGCTGTGGCCGGGGGCGTTGTGCGGCATCGCGGTGTCCTTCGGGTCGATGTCTTTCGATGGTAACGAGACAGGCGGCCGGGTGTGAGCCTCGCCATCGCGATTGTTCGTGCTGGAGTGTGATGGCGGGGGAAATGTCGCGGTGGGATTCGCGTGGGGGTAGCGTGGCGAGCTGAGCGCAGAGCGTCGGGGCTCAAGCCCCTCCGACAAAAGATCTGGCTGCGGCGGGGTGAGTGGTTATTGCGATGCGAGTGAGCCATTGGGTTCTCGCTCGAGGTTCGCAAGACGCATGGGCCGCCGAGAGGTCTGTTGTGGGAGGGGTTTCAACCCCGACGCTCTGCGCTCAGTTCGCCGCTTCGGATCGGAGGGCGTCGGGGCTGAAGCCCCTCCCACAAAAGATCTGGTGGCAGCGTAATGAGCGGTTATCGGGATGCGAGTGGGCCATTGGGTTCTCGCTCGGAGCTCGCCGGAGCCATGGGCCGCCGAGAGGTCGGTTGTGGGAGGGGTTTCAACCCCGACGCTCTGCGCTCAGTTCGCCGCGTCGGATCGGAAGGCGTCGGGGCTCAAGCCCCTCCCACAAAAGATTGCGCGGATATCGAAGTCTTTGTGGGGCGAATCCTCAGGTCCGATCGCCCGTCGCGGCGATCGGACCTGCACGGCAGCACGGCGCAAGCCCCTGCCACCGGGCTTCAGTCCTCCTCGTGCCGCGGTTTATAGGCCTCGACCAGCTTCTGCTGCACATGCCCCGGCACCGGTTCGTAATGACTGAAATCCAGCGAGTAGCGGCCGCGCCCGGCGGTGACCGACTTGAGTTCGGCCGCATAACCTTCCAGTTCCGACAGCGGCACCTGCGCGCGCACCACGATCTCGCCGCCGCGCATGCTGTCGGTCCCACTGATGCGCGCGCGCTTGCTCGCCAAGCCGCCGCTGATGTCGCCCATGTGCTGCTCGGGCGCGTTGACCTCCAGTTCGACGATCGGTTCGAGCACCTGCGGCCGCGCCTTGCCGATCGCATCGAGAAAGGCCTTCTTGCCGGCGGCGACGAAGGCCACTTCCTTGCTGTCGACGCTGTGGTACTTGCCGTCGTACACGATTACCCGCACGTCCTGCAGCGGATACCCGGCGACCGCGCCGTCGTGCAGCACCTGGCGCACGCCTTTCTCCACCGCCGGCAGGAACTGGCCCGGAATGGTGCCGCCTTTGACTTCGTCGACGAATTCGAAACCGCCGCCGCGCGGCAAGGGTTCGACCCGCAGGAACACTTCGCCGAACTGGCCCGCGCCGCCGGTCTGTTTCTTGTGGCGATGATGGCCTTCGGCCTTGCCGGCGACGGTTTCGCGGTAGGCGATGCGCGGCGGCCGCACCTTGACCTCCACGCTGTACTTGTCCTTGAGCCGGTCGATGTTGATGCGCAGGTGCAGGTCCGACAGGCCGCGGATCACGGTTTCGTTGGTTTCGGTTTCGTGCTCGACATGGAAGCAGGGATCTTCCTCGGCCAGCTTGTGCAGCGCGGTGGCGAGTTTCTGTTCCTGGCCCTTGCTCGCCGCCTCGACCGCCAGGCCGAACATCGGCCGCGGGAAATTCAACGGCGCCAGGTGGATGTGGTCTTCGTCGTGGCTGTCGTGCAGCACCGCGTCGAAATGCAGCTCCTCGACCTTGGCCACCGCGGCTATGTCGCCGGGAATCGCCTGTTCGATCTCGACGTGGTCCTTGCCCTTGAGCTTGAACAGATGCCCGACCTTGAACGGCTTCTTGCCGTCGTCGACGAACAACTGGGTGTCCTTGCGCACGGTGCCCTGATAGACCCGGAACACGCCGAGCTTGCCGACGAAGGGATCGTTGACGATCTTGAACACGTCGGCGATCACGTGCGCCTTGGCGTTGGGCACGGCCAGGATCGGCTTGGCCTGCTCGCCGACGCCCTTGAGGAACGGCGGCGCGTTGGCCTCGCCCGGATGCGGGAACAAGTGTTCGGCGACATCGAGCAACTCCTTGACCCCCACGCCGCTGCGCGCCGAACAGAACAGCACCGGCACCAGATGGCCTTCGCGCAGGCATTGTTCGAAGGCGTTGTGCAGTTCCTCGCCGGACAGCCCGCCTTCGCCGAGGTCGAGGTAATGCTCCATCACCGTCTCGTTGATCTCGACCACCTGGTCGATGATCTTCTGATGCCAGTCGGCGACGGGGCCGAGATCGCTGTCGCCCTGGTTCGCGCCGAAGCAGTCGATCACCGCCTGGCCGCGCTCGGCCGGCAGGTTCAACGGCAGGCACTCGGGGCCGAAGCTTTCGCGGATGGCGTCGAGCACGCGCGCCGGGTCGGCGCCTTCGTGATCGATCTTGTTGACCACGATCGCCCGGCACAGGCCGCGCGCCTTGGCGTGTTCCATCATCCGGCGGGTGCCGTAGGCGACGCCGCTGTCGGCATCGACCACCACCGCCACGGTTTCCACCGCGGCCAGCGCCGACAGGGTGGGGCCGCGGAAATCGGGATAGCCGGGGGTGTCGATCAGGTTGACGTGGATGCCGGCGTGGTCGGTGCTGGCGATCGCCGCGTCGATCGAGTGGCCGCGCTGCTTCTCGATCGGGTCGAAATCCGACACCGTGCTACCGCGTTCGATGGTGCCTGCCGTCTGGACTGCGCCGCCGGCCTGCAGCAGGGCTTCGAAGAGCGTGGTTTTGCCGGCGCCGGGGTGGCCTGCGAGGGCCACGTTGCGAATCGATTCTGTGCTGTAGGACATGAGCGGACTTCTCCCTGTTGATTGCCCGCGGGCAAAGGGTGGGAAGGCCGTCATGGCTGTCCGCGCTGCGCGCCCGAGCGTGGCGCTCGGCGGGCGGTCATGGCGGGCCGGCGGGTCGCCGGGAATCACAGACTCCCGCAGGCGGCAGGGTGGGTCAAGCCCGGTCGCGCGAAGCGCGCACTGCTTGGCGGTTGCGCGTGTTGCGTTGCGGCAGGGGATGGGGCCGGGAATGGGGAATGGGGAATGGGGAATAGGGAATCGTAAAACGACGCGGCGTGCCGACGCGAAAGCCCGCATGCTTTTGCCGATTCCCGATTCCCGATTCCCGATTCCCGATTCCCGGCCCCACCCATTCCCGGCCGCATAACATCCGCGCCGTTAGTCTATGGCTCCCCTCATCGCACCGGAGTCGCACCATGGGTATCTCGCGTCACGCCACCGCACATTGGGAAGGCGATCTCAAGAGCGGGCAGGGCAAGCTGAGCACGCCGCAGAGCGGTCTGCTCGACAACACCCGTTACGGTTTCAACAGCCGCTTCGGCGACGAGAAGGGCACCAATCCCGAAGAACTGATCGCCGCGGCCCACGCCGGCTGTTTCACCATGGCCTTGTCGGCCAAGCTCAGCGAAGCCGGGCATCCGCCGGCCAGGCTCGACACCCGCGCCGAGGTCGACCTGTCGATGGAAGGCGGCCCGACGCTGTCGCAGATCCGGCTCAAGGTGACCGCCGAGGTGCCGGGGATCGATGCGGCCAAGTTCCAGGCGATCGCCGAGGACGCCAAGGCCAATTGCCCGGTGTCGAAGGCGCTCAGCGCGGTGCCGATCAGCCTGGAGGCCAAGCTGGCCTGATGGGTTCGGGGGCGATTCGGCCTTCGTGAAGGATACGTTCGACCGTTAAACCACGCGGTCGCGGCTCGCGCCGCTCCTACATGGCCTACCTGTAGGAGCGGCGCAAGCCGCGACCGCGACATTTCATCTACGCCGAAACTCCCGTCATCCACGACGAAACTCCGCCCGTGCTCGATCCTCCCGCCAAGACCCCCGGCACCCGCGCCATCCGCCACGCCCTGCTGATCCACGGCGCCGGCGCCGGCGGCTGGGAATGGAACCTGTGGCGCGAGGTCCTGCACGCGCGCGGCTTCACCACCCTTGCGCCGGACCTGCAAGCCGCGGCCGGCGGCCTGGCCGCGACCTCGTTGGACGACTACCGCGATCAGGTCCTGGCCGCGCTGGCCCGCTTGCCACGCCCGTGCGCGCTGATCGGCGCCAGCCTCGGCGGCCTGCTGGCGATGCGATGCGCGGATCGCGCCGACGCGTTGATCCTGATCAACCCCTTGCCGCCGGCCCCGTGGGCGGCGCAACTGCCGCCCCGCGAGTGGCCCGAACTCGTGCCGTGGCGCCGCGACGCGCGCCTGGCCTCGACCCGGCGCGCCATGCCCGACGCCGACGAGGCCGCGGCCTTGTATGCGCTGCGCCGCTGGCGCGACGAATCCGGCCGGGTCCTGCGCCAGGCGTATGCCGGCGTCGAGGCGCCCGCGCCGGCCGGCCCGGTGCTGTGCATCGCGTCCGAGCGCGACCAGGATGTCGCCGCGCGAACCACCGCACAGTTTGCTCACGCGCTCGGTGCGACCTTGTGGCGGTACCCGCACAGCAGCCACGTCGGTCCGTTGCTCGGCCGCGACGCCGCCCGCACCGCCGCGGCCGCCGCCGACTGGCTGTCGGCGAGGTAAACGCCGCGCGCCCGTGCGGGCCCGGGCCGGCCGCATTCAGCCCGGGTTGACCGCCGCGGCCCGACGATCCGCATCGCGCCATCCCGGCGTCTGGAGTCCACGATGAATCGCTCGCTCGTCACCGTCCTGGGCCTGGCGCTGACCGCCGCCACCGGCATCGCTTCGGCGCAGTCGTCGTACGGCTACCCGCAGAACAACTACCCGCAGAGCACGTATCCGCAGAACACCGGCAACGCCGGCTACAGCTCGCAGATCGATTTCGCGCGGGTGATCCGGGTCGATCCGGTGTTCGACGAATACCGGACCCAGCCGGCCAGCACCGGCCCGCGCTGCTACGAGCGTCCGGCCTACGTGCAGGGCGACAGCTACTACGGCGACGACAACCGCAACGGCGATTCCTACTACGACCCCAACGGCGGCGAGCGCCGCAGCACCGGCACCGAAGGCGGCCGCATGGCCGCGACCGTGGTCGGCGGCATTGTCGGCGCGGTGCTCGGCAGCAAGGTCGGCGGCGGCAGCGCGCGCTACGCGACCTCGGCGATCGGCTCGATGGTCGGCGGCATGGCCGGCAAGAGCATCTACGAACAGAACAAGCGCAGCCAGCAGCCGCCGCGCAGCGGCATGGTGCGGGTCTGCGATCCGGTCCAGGACAATGGCAACTATTACCCGACCGGCAACAACGGCGAGCGTTCGGTCAGCGGTTACGACGTGACGTACGAATACGCCGGCAAGACCTATCGCACCCGCACCGATCACCACCCCGGCGACCGCATCCGCGTGCGCGTGGACGTGCGGCCGGACTGATCGGTTCGACAGCTTCGTTTTCCCTTGTAGGAGCGGTGTGAGCCGCGATCGCGTCACGGCGCTTGCGTCGTGACGGCGAGGTCGTGGCGGAGGCTTGGGAGCACGAGGTTCCGGCGTCCCCTTGTTGCGCGTTGGAGTGGTTGATCCGGTTGGAGTCGTTGTCGCGGTCGCCGGCGTTGTTCCTTGCGGCGTGGTTGTGATGTCGCGGTCGCGGCTCGCGCCGCTCCTGCAGGGAGCGGTCGCAGCTTCGTTTCTCGCTGTAGAAGCGGCGCGAGCCGCGATCGCGTCACGGCGCTTGCGTCGTGACGGCGCGGTCGTGGCGGAGGCTTGGGAGCACGAGGTTCCGGCCTCCCTTGTTGCGCGCTGGAGTGGTTGATCCGGTTGGAGTCGTTGTTGCGATCACTGGCGTCCTTGCTTGCGACGCGGTCGTGATGTCGCGGTCGCGGCTCGCGCCGCTCCTACAGGGAGCGGTCGCAGCTTCGTTTCTGTTTGTAGAAGCGGCGCGAGCCGCGACCGCGCCACAGCGCTTGCGTCGTGATCGTGAGGTCGTTGTGGCGGCTCGAGATCGCGATGCTTGAAATCGCGATGTTTCTGCCTCGTTTGCGCGCGA
Organism: Lysobacter capsici; assembly: GCF_018732085.1. Lineage (NCBI taxonomy): Bacteria > Pseudomonadati > Pseudomonadota > Gammaproteobacteria > Lysobacterales > Lysobacteraceae > Lysobacter > Lysobacter capsici. The sequence continues at coordinate 1,616,571 of NZ_CP076103.1, forward strand.
CGAATCCAATGGCCCGCCGGCTCAGGGCTCCGGCAACCCCGAAGCACGCGCCACCATCCGCGCCAGCGCCGCTTCGTCGCGCAACACCACATGGCGATAACGCAGGCCGATCCAGCCCTGCTGTTCCCAGGCCTTGAGTTCCTTGCTCACGCTTTGCCGGGTCGCGCCGAGCATGCTCGCCAGATCGTCCTGCGGCAGCGCCAGGTCGATCAAGCGGCCGTCGGCCTCGTCGACGCCGTAGACCTGCGCCAGTTGCAGCAGGCGCTTGCCCAGCCGCGCCGCCAACGGCAGGGTCAGCGCGTCCTCGACGTAATCGAGCACCGTGCGCAGCTTGCGGCACAGCAGGCGGGTGAAGCCGCGATACAGCTCGGGGTGTTCGTCGAGCAGGGCGAGAAAACGCAGGCGCGGCAGCAGCAGGATTTCGCTGTCGCCGATCGCGCGCGCGTCCTGCGGGCGCGGTTCGCCGTCGAACATCGACACCTCGCCGAACCAACTGCCCGGTTCGAACAACACGAACAGCACCTCGCGCCCGTTCGGGGTAGGCACGCTCAGGCGGATGCGGCCGCGGACCACGCCGTACAGCCCTTCGGCGGCATCGCCGCGCGCGTACAGCCGTTCGCCGTCGCGCAGGCGCCGGCGCAGCGACATCGCCTGCAGGTGCGCGACCAGTTCCGGCGACAGGTCGCGCAGCCACGGATCGGCGCTCAGCGCGGGGTCGGTCATGTCGGCGTGGCGAGCGGGCGCGTGGCGATCCTGCATGGCGGGCCTGTGCGGAGGGTTCGGCGGCTGCGAAGGGTTCGACTGTCGGCAAGCCGACGGTCGGCGCCGGGGCGCGGGGCTATTGTGCCCGTTGGACCACGGCGGGGAGCGACCATGTCTATGAGCAGTCACGATGGCGATACGCAGACAGCCACGGCCGAGGCCGAGTGGGCGTTGCGGGTCGATCTGGCCGCGGCCTACCGGCTGGTCGCGCTGTTCGGCTGGGACGATCTGGTGTTCACCCATCTGACCGCGCGCATCCCCGGCCCCGACCACCATTTCCTGATCAATCGCTACGGCATGGGCTTCGACGAAATCACCGCCTCCTCGCTGGTCAAGATCGGCCTCGACGGCCTGCCGGTGGGCGAAGCGCGCAGCGAGCGGCCGATCCCGGTCAACCCGGCCGGCTTCGTGATCCACAGCGCGGTGCATGCCGCGCGCGACGACGCCTTGTGCGTGATGCACACCCATTCGCTCAACGGCATCGCGGTGTCGGCGCAGCGCGACGGGGTGCTGCCGATCTCGCAACAGTCGCTGTTCGTGCTGGCCGCGCTGGGCTATCACGACTACGAAGGCGTGGCGCTCAACGACGAGGAAAAACCGCGGCTGGTGCGCGATCTGGGACGCAATACCTTCCTGATGCTGCGCAACCATGGCCTGCTGACGGTCGGCGCGAGCGTCGCCGATGCGTTCCTGGCGATGTACATCTTCGAAGCCGCGTGCGCGATCCAGGTGCGGGCGATGGCCGGCGGCGGCGATTTGCTGCGCATCCCCGCGCCGATTCTCGCCGGCATCCAGGCCCAGGCCGCGCAGGTCACGCGCGGACTCGGCGGCGCGTTGGCGTGGCCGTCGCTGTTGCGGCGATTGCAGCGGCACAATCCGGGCTACGATCGCTGAGTCGGCTTTGCGCTGCGGCAGCTTCGCGCCGCGACCGCTGTGCGCCGTAACGTTCCAGCCGCCGGGATCGCGCCGGCCCATGCAGCCGGTAGTCGGGAGATCCTTCGTGCAGGACAGCGTGTTGCTCAAGATCGGTCTGCCGATCGCCATCGCCATCATCATGTGCGGCATCGGCCTGACCCTGAGCGGCGCGGATTTCCGCCGCATCGGCCAGCATCCCAAACCGGTCGTGGTCGGGCTGATCGGGCATTACCTGGTGCTGCCGCTGCTCGGCTTCGCGGTGGCGTGGCTGTTTCCCAATTCGCTGGAGTTCGCGGTGGGCTTCGTGCTGGTCGCGGCATGTCCGAGCGGCAGCAGCTCCAATGCGCTGACGTTTCTCGCCCGCGGCAACGTCGCGCTGGCGGTGACCTTGACGGTGATCAGCGCGCTGGTCACGTTCATCAGCGTGCCGTTGCTGGTCAATCTGGCGCTGGACTGGTTCGGCGGCGAAACCCGCCAGATCCGCCTGCCGATCGGTCAGACCGTGATGCACCTGGCCGCGCTGGTGCTGGTGCCGGTGTTGCTCGGCATGGGCCTTCGGCGTTTCGCGCCGGCGCTGGCCCAGCGCATCGAGCCGTGGGTCAGCCGCTTCGCCTTGTTGCTGCTGTTGTTGCTGATCGTCGCGATTAGCGTCACCCAGCACGACCTGCTGCTGCGCACCTTCCCCGAACTCGGCCCGGCGGCGTTGCTGATGTGCAGCGCGGCGATCGGCGGCGGCTTCGCGCTGGCGCGGGTGAGCGGGTTGGGCTTGCGCGATTCGATCACGGTCGGGATGGAGGTCGGCGTGCAGAACAGCACCTTGGCGATCGTGATCGCGTTGACCTTGTTGAACTCGCCGCAGGTCGCGGTGCCGGCGGCGATGTACGGCTTGCTGATGTACCTGCCGGCGTTCGCGGTGGTGATGCTGGGGCGGCGGGCGGTGGCGCGCGAACAAGCCCGCGGGGCGGTGGTTTGAAAGTGGTTACACCTGCTCGCGGATCTGGCGTGAATGATTGCTGCTTGCCCGCGCCCTCATCCGGCCCTTCGGGCCACCTTCTCCCGCAAGCGGGAGAAGAACTGCACTAGCCCCTCTCCCGCAAGCGGGAGAAGAACTGCATTAAAGCCCCTCTCCCGCTTGCGGGAGAGGGGTTGGGGTGAGGGTCAACGCCAATCGATCGACCCACGCACCACATTGCTGACCCGCCCCCCCGACCACACCTCCCCATCGCCATCCACGCGCAACTCCAGCCGCGCGTCGAAGCCGACTTCGCGGCCCTGGCTGACGGTGTAGCGTCCGTCGCGGCCGGGCAGGGCGCCGTTGTGGTTGAGCCATGCGGCCAGGGTGGCGTTGGCGGCGCCGGAGGCGGCGTCCTCGAACTGCGCCGGGGCGCCGACGAAGGCGCGCACGACCAAGTCGTAGTCCTGCCCGGCGTCGGCGCGCGCGAACGCGCACAGGCCCATGCTCTCGGTGCTTTCGGCCAGCGCGCCGATCGCGGCCCAGTCCGGGCTGGCGGCGCGCAGCGCGGCTTCGTCGCGCAGTTCGGCCAGCCACCAGCGGCGGCCGCCGTCCATCAGCGCCGGCGGCAGCGCGCCCAGGGACAGATTGCGCAAAGTGTCGGCCAGGCGCGGATCGCCGGCGCTCGCGGTCTCGACCACCCGCGCGCGCGGCGTGCGCACCGCGATCGTGCGCGACTCGCCTTCGCCGGTCACCGACAGCGGCAGCAACCCGGCGACGCCTTCCTGCACCAGCACGCCGTCGACCGGCGTCGCCAGCCCGGCCTCGAGCACCACGCAGGCGGTGCCGACGCTGGGATGGCCGGCGAACGGCACCTCGCGGCGCGGGCTGAACATGCGGATGCGGTAACTGGCGCCGGCCTGACTCGGCGGAAACACGAAGGTGGTTTCGGGCAGGCGAGTCCAGCGGGCGATGGCCTGCATGGCGGCGTCGTCCAGGCCGTCCGCGTCGAGGACCACGGCCAGCGGATTGCCGGCGCCGGGCCGGTCGGCGAACACGTCCAGTTGCAGATAGCGGCGTTGCGTCATTCGGGTGGGCTTCCAAGAGGCCCGTGCAGGTGGCGGTACAAGGGCGGGACCATGAGTGAGGAAAGAGCAGGGGAGCAGTGAGAAACGTCAGATAGAGCGGAGGAAACGATCAGCCGGGCGAGCCATGGACAGGAACGATTGGGGAGCAGTGAGAAACGTCACATAGAACGGATGAAAACGAGCGACCGGGCAACCCGCCGAAGCGAACCGCCGAAACCACCGGCCCGGCCCCTTCGTTCGGAAACCGGCCGCTTCGACTAGAATCGTCGCCTCATGCCCGGACTCCAACCGCGCGCGATGGCAGGCACGCGATTCTAGGCGCGCAGGACCGGCAAGTGTGCAACCCCGCGGCCCCGCATCGATGCGGCGTGGCGGGCCGATCGACCTGTCCCGGCCGTCGCCGGGGCTTGAAACCCGTAACGACAACCGAGGAAGACGTGGTGGCGCAAGCGACAGGCTGGGTGGTGCTCAAGTTCGGTGGTACTTCGGTATCCCGCCGCAACCGTTGGGACACGATCGGACGCCTGGCCTCCAAACGCCTGAAAGACGACGGCCGGCGCGTGCTGGTGGTGGTCTCGGCGTTGTCGGGCGTGACCAACGAGCTGCAGGCGATCGCGTATGCCGCGCCCGGGCAGGACGACGGCATCGCCGCGCGTTTCGCCGGGCTGGTCGAGCGTCACCGCACGTTCTGTGCCGAACTCGATTTGAATCCCGATGCGGTGCTCGGCGAACGCCTGGCGAAACTGGTTGCGCTGGAAACCGATCCGCGCGCGCCGAGCCGCGCATTGGACTGGCAGGCCGAGGTGCTGGGGCAGGGCGAACTGCTGTCGTCCACCTTGGGCGCGGCCTACCTGCGCTCGCAGGGGCTCGACTTCGGGTGGTGCGATGCGCGCGACTGGCTCGACGCGGTGTCGTTGCCGAACGCGAGCGAGTGGGCGCAGCGCCTGTCGGTGAACTGCCGACACCAGGCCGAACCGGGTTTCGCCGAGCGCTTCGACGCGCAGCCGACCGCGATGCTGATCACCCAGGGCTTCATCGCCCGTCACGGCGACGGCGGCACCGCGATTCTCGGCCGCGGCGGCTCCGACACCTCGGCCGCGTATTTCGGCGCGCTGCTGAAAGCGCAGCGAGTGGAAATCTGGACCGACGTGCCCGGCATGTTCAGTGCCAATCCGCGCGAAGTGCCCGACGCGCGGCTGCTGGCGCGATTGGATTACGCCGAGGCCCAGGAAATCGCCACCACCGGCGCCAAGGTCCTGCACCCGCGTTCGATCGCGCCGTGCCGCGACGCCGGCGTGCCGATGGCGATCCTCGACACCGAGCGTTTCGATCTGCCCGGCACCCGCATCGACGCCAGCGCGGCGACCGTGCCCGGGGTCAAGGCGATCAGCCGCCGCAACGGCATCGTGCTGGTGTCGATGGAAAGCATCGGCATGTGGCAGCAGGTCGGCTTTTTGGCCGACGTGTTCGAGCGGTTCAAGCGCCATGGACTCTCCATCGACTTGATCGGTTCGTCGGAAACCAACGTGACGGTCTCGTTGGACCCGAGCGAGAACCTGGTCAACAGCAATGTGCTCGAAGCGCTGTCGGCCGACCTGGCCGAGGTGTGCCGGGTCAAGGTGATCGCGCCGTGCGCGGCGATCACCCTGGTCGGCCGCGGCATGCGTTCGCTGCTGCATCGGTTGTCCGACATCTGGGCCGCGTTCGGGCGCGAGCGCGTGCATCTGATTTCGCAATCGTCCAACGACCTCAACCTGACCTTCGTGATCGACGAGGCCGATGCCGACGGCCTGTTGCCGCATCTGCATCACGAACTGATCCGCGGCGGCGCCATGCCGGTGCGCGACGACAGCGTGTTCGGCCCGAGCTGGCGCGAGATCGCGCACGGCAAGCCGCAGCGCGCGCCGGCGTGGTGGCAGGGGCGGCGCGAACGCTTGCTGGCGATGGCCGATGCCGGCACCCCGCGCTACGTCTACGACCTGGCCACTGTGCGCGAACGCGCTCGCTCGCTGATCGGCACCGACGCGGTCGATCGCTGTTTCTACGCGATGAAGGCCAATTCGCATCCGGCCGTACTCAAGACCATCGTCGGCGAAGGTTTCGGCCTGGAATGCGTGTCGCTGGCCGAGATCGAGCGGGTATTCGCCGCGATCCCGCACATGGCGCCCGAGCGGGTGCTGTTCACCCCGAGCTTCGCGCCGCGGCGCGAATACGAAGCCGCGTTCAAGCGCGGCGTGATCGTCACCCTCGACAACATCGAAGCGCTGCAGCGCTGGCCCGAGTTGTTCCGCGGCCGCACCCTGTGGCTGCGCCTGGACCTGGGCCACGGCGAAGGCCATCACGAGAAAGTCCGCACCGGCGGCGTCGCGGCCAAGTTCGGCCTGCCGCTGTCGCGTTTCGATGCGTTCGTCGAGCAAGCGCGCAAGCTCGACATCCGCATCAGCGGCCTGCACGCGCACCTGGGCAGCGGCATCGACGATCCGCAGCACTGGCGCGGTGTGTACGCCAGCCTGGCCGGGCTGGCCGACAGCGTCGGCACGATCGAGACCATCGACATCGGCGGCGGCCTGCCGATCGCCTATACGCCGGAAGCGCCGCTGTTCGATCTGGCGCAATGGCGCGCGGGCCTGGATGAAATCAAGGCCGCGTATCCGCGCTACGGGCTGATCATCGAACCCGGTCGTTACCTCGTGGCCGAAAGCGGCGTGCTGCTGCTCGCGGTTACGCAAGTGATCGAAAAGGACGGCGTGCGCCGGATCGGTTGCGACGCCGGCATGAACGCGCTGATGCGTCCGGCGATGTACGAGGCGTATCACGGCATCCACAACCTGAGCCGCTTCGACGATGGCGCGGTCGCCGCGTTCGACGTGGTCGGCCCGGTGTGCGAGAGCAGCGACGTGCTCGGCCGCGGCCGGCCGATGCCGATCGCGACCGAGGAGGGCGACGTCATCCTCGTCGCCGACACCGGCGCCTACGGCATGGCGATGGCCAATACCTACAACCTGCGCGCGCTGCCGGCCGAGGAGGTGATCGAATGACATCGACCGCTTCCTCGATCGCATCCAAACCCTGCGCGCGATTCGCTCTGATTTCGGGAAAACGCTTGTGAGTGCCCAATTCCAACGCGACGCGGTTCGCGCCTTCCGTTTCGTCCGCTGCCACCTCGACGCCGCCACCGGCATCGCCGAACTGGTCTACGCCTTCGACGATGGTCCGGAGCTGATCGAAACCATCACCGTCCCGGGCGCGCCGTTCGTGCTCGACGGCGCGCGCGAGCAGGCGGTGCAACAGGCGCTGCGTCTGCTGCACCTGATCGCCGGCGTGAGTTACTACAAGGCGGCGGTGCCCGAGGAGATCCGCATCGATTCGTATGCGATCGATGCCGATGCGGCGGCGTTGCTGGAATTGATCTACGTCAACGGGCTGGGCGAATTCGCGTATCGCAATGGCTTGAATCTGCACGGGAAGATCAAGTTTCCGGTGGGGCCCTCACCCCAGCCCTCTCCCGCCAGCGGGAGAGGGAGCAACAGCGCTGATGCGTCCGCTCTTGATGCCCTCCCCAACGCCTCTGCCCTTGCCAGTGAGTCTGCTCTTGATGGTCTCCCTCTCCCGCCTGCGGGAGAGGGCCGGGGTGAGGGCCGGGCCCCCGCGCTCGGTCTGCGCGAACACGCCCTGGTCGCGATCGGTGGCGGCAAGGACTCGCTGGTCAGCATCGAAGCCCTGCGCGCGCTCGGCATCGAACAGACGGTCACCTGGATCGGCGGTTCGCAGCTGATCGCGGCCTGCGCCGCGCGCACCGATCTGCCGACTCTCAACCTCGGACGCGCGCTCGCGCCGCAGTTGTTCGAACTTAATCGCCAGGGCGCCTACAACGGGCATATCCCGGTCACGGTGGTGAACTCGGCGATCATGGTGCTGGCGGCGCTGCTGCACGGCGTCGATCAAGTCGTGTTCTCCAACGAACGCTCGGCCAGCTACGGCAGCCTGATCGAAGGCACCGGCGAGGTGAATCACCAGTGGTCGAAGGGCTGGGCCTGCGAGCAGGCGTTCGGCGATTACGTACAGCGGCATGTCGCGGCCGATCTGCATTACTACTCGCTGCTGCGTCCGCTCAGCGAACTGGCGGTGGCGCGGCAGTTCGCCCGCAGCGATCGTTACGACGCGCATTTCAGCAGTTGCAATCGCAATTTCCACATCTTGGGCGAGCGGCCGGCCAGTCGCTGGTGCGGGGTATGTCCCAAGTGCCACTTCGTGTTCCTGGCGCTGGCGCCGTTCATGACCAAGCCTCGCTTGGTCGGCATCTTCGGCCGTAATCTGCTCGACGATCCGGGCCAGACCGACGGCTACGACGCGCTGCTCGAATACCGCAATCACAAACCGTTCGAATGCGTCGGCGAAGGCCGCGAATCGCGCGCGGCGATGGCCGCGCTGAGCGAGCGTCCGGAATGGCGCGAAGACGCCCTGGTCGAACGGTTTGCGCGCGAAATCCGTCCGCAACTGGGCGACGACGATCTGCGCATCGAGCCGCTGCTGACGCTGGACGACGAACAGCGCCTGCCGCCGCGGCTGTGGGAGCGGTTGCGTGCGTATTTCGCAGCTTGACGCTCGCACGGTCGCGCTGTGGGGCTGGGGCCGCGAAGGCCGCGCGGCCTATCACGCGATCCGCTCGCGATTGCCCGAACTCGCGCTGACCCTGTTCTGTTCGCACGAGGAAGCCGCCGATGCGCGCGCGCTCGGCGATGTGCGCCTGGCGATCGAAACCGCGGCCACCGCCGAGCGGCTGGGCGCGTTCGAGATCATCGTCAAATCGCCGGGCATCAGCCCGTATCGCGCCGAAGCCTTGTCGGCGGTGGAGCAGGGCGCGCGCTTTCTCGGCGGCACCGCGTTGTGGTTCGGCGAACACGGCGACGCGCGCACGGTCTGCGTGACCGGCACCAAGGGCAAGAGCACTACGACCTCGCTGCTCGCGCATCTGCTGCGCGCCGGCGGTCATCGCACTGCGCTGGCCGGCAATATCGGGCTGCCCTTGCTGGAAGTGCTCGATCCGCCGCAACCGCCGGAGTTCTGGGCGATCGAGTTGTCGAGCTATCAGACCGGCGATGTCGGTGCGAGCGGCGCGCGGCCCGAGGTCGCGGTCGCGCTGAACATCTATCCCGAACATCTCGACTGGCACGGCTCGCAGGCGCGTTATGTCGAGGACAAGCTGCGCTTGTTGACCGAAGGCAAGCCGCGCATTGCGGTGTTGAACGCCAATGACGCGACACTTTCGGGTTTGAAGTTGCCCGACAGCGAGATCCTTTGGTTCGGCCACGAGGCCGGTTGGCATCTGCGCGGCGACGCGCTGTGGCGCGGCGATCGCGAAATCATGGACACCGCGTCCTTGCCGCTGCCCGGACGCCACAATCGCGGCAATCTGTGCGCCGTGTTGACCGCGATCGAAGCGCTCGGCATCGACGCGGCCCCGCTGGCGCCGCACGCCGCGAGTTTCAGGCCGTTGCCGAACCGGCTGCAGCCGCTCGGTACGCGCGACGGCATTGCTTACGTCAACGATTCGATCAGCACCACGCCGCATGCGAGTCTCGCGGCGCTGGATTGCTATTCGGACCGGCGCATCGCCTTGTTGGTCGGCGGCCATGATCGCGGCATCGACTGGCAGGCCTTCGCCGATGCGATGCGTCGGCGCGCGCCGGTCGCGATCGTGACCATGGGCGAGAACGGCCCGCGCATCCATGCCTTGCTCGCGCCGATCGCGGCGCAGTCGGATTTTCGTTTGAGCGCGGCCAAGGACCTCGCCGATGCGATGGCGCAGGCGCGCGCGGCCCTGGGCGAGGCCGGTGGCACGGTGCTGTTGTCGCCGGGGGCGCCGAGTTTTGGCCCGTATCGGGACTACGTCGCGCGCGGCCGCCATTTCGCTGAACTGGCCGGCTTCGATCCTGACGCGATCGTCGCCATCGATGGCTTGGGGATCGCTTGAGGCGCCTTGTTTGGGATGGCGTCGAGCCGGGTGTTTTTCGTTTCGATCTGAGCCAAAGGCGTCGGGCCTGAAGGCCCTCCCACAAAAGACTTCGGGCATGGTGTTCCTGTCCCGTGGCATCGCTTGAGGCGCATTGTTTGGGATGGCTTCGAGTCAGGCGCTTTTCTTTCGGCCTTAGTCGAACGCGCGGGCCTGAAGGGGCTCCTACAAAGACCTAGGGTGTGGCGCTCGCGTTCCGTCACGCAAACGGCTCACCGAACCGGTTAGTCTGCGGCGATCGCCCATCCGGAGTTTCGTCATGCGCCGTCTCGCCGCTGCCCTGTCGCTAGTGTTGTGTACCTCGCCCGCGTTCGCGGCCATGCAGGCCAAACCGGTCGAATGGAAGATCGGCGAAGACACGTTCAGCGGTGTGCTGGTGTTCGACGACGTCAATGCGATCAAACGTCCAGGCCTGGTGATGGTGCCGAACTGGATGGGCATCACCGACAACGCGATCCAGCATGCCAAGGACATCGCCGGCGACAGTTATGTCGTGCTGGTCGCCGATGTCTACGGCAAGAACGTGCGGCCCAAGAACAAGGACGAAGCCAAGGCGGCGGTCGGCAAGGCCTACGCCGATGGCGGCGCGACCTTGCGCAAGCGCGTGAGCGAGGCGGTCGCGGTGTTGAAGGCGCAGGACAAGACCGCGCCGTTGAACGCGGCCAAGATCGGCGCGTTGGGCTTCTGCTTCGGCGGCTCGACGGTGCTGGAACTGGCGCGCACCGGCGCCAACCTGGCCGGCGTGGTCAGCTTCCATGGCGGGCTCAAGGCGCATCTGCCGAGCAACGGGGTCAAGGTCAACACCTCGGTGCTGGTGCTCAACGGCGCGGCCGACAAGTCGGTGCCGAACGAGGATATCGTCGGTTTCGAAAAGGAAATGGACGAGGCCGGCGCGGATTGGCAGCTGGTCAACTACAGCGGCGCGCGGCATTGTTTCGCCGAGATCGAGAATGCCAACAATCCGCCCGAGGACAATTGCCGGTATGACGAACGTGCGTCGAAGCGCTCGTTCGCGGCGATGCGGGGGTTCTTTGCGGAGCGGTTTGGGAAGGAGGATTGATGGGTTCGGGTTGCGGGTCGAGGATTTGGGGCTTTGGCTACGGCTACGGGCTACGGGCTACGGCTGGCGACTAGCGACTAGCGCGTTGTGGGTTCTGGTTTGAAGTCGAGGACTAAGGACTGAACCCGGCAACGTGCCGGCTGTATTGCGAGTGCTCCGCCCGTAGTCGCGGATTGCCCAATCGGATTACGAATCTTCAAGGCCGTCATTCCCGCGAACGCGGGAATCCAGCGACTTTCGTGCGAGAAACCTGAAGAACGTCATTCCCGCGAACGTGGGAATCCAGTGCCTTTCGTGCGAGAAACCTCAAGAACGTCATCCCCGCGAAGGCGGGGATCCAGGGCTCTTCGTGCGAGAACGCTTGAAGTCACTGGATTCCCGCGTTCGCGGGAATGACGGCTGGGAGAGGCGAGGCATAGGTTGCATGGATGGTTGCCTTGATGCTCAGGGGCGTCAGCAACGACAACGGCAACAACAACAACGGCAACAACAACAACAACAACAGCAACAACAACAACAACAACAGCAACAACAGCAACAACAGCAACAGCAACAGCAACAGCAGCAACAGCAGCAACAGCAGCAACAGCAGCAACAGCAACAACAGCAACAACAGCAACAACAACAACAGCAACAGCAGCAACAGCAACAGCAGCAACAGCAACAGCAACAACGACAACGGCAACGACAACGGCAACAACAAAGCGGCGCCATCGCCCATCGCCCATCGCGCCGACAGAGGCACCATTCACCACAACCAAAAACGGCGGCCCAAGGCCGCCGTCGCAAACACGCGATCGAAGCACGCGCGCCGCAGCGCGCGCAGCCCTCAGTGATCCCGACTCACCGCATACCGCGCCAACCCGCGCAGCGCCGCGGTGTAGTCGTTGTCTTCGAGCCCTTCGAGCGCGGCGTCCGCCGCGTCGGCGTAGTCCTCGGCGCGCCGGCGGCTGTAATCCAGGCCGCCGGTGGCGCGGATCGCGGCGAGCACCTCGGGCATGGCGTCGGTGTCGCCGTGTTCGACCGCCGCGCGCAGGCGCGCGCGGGTGGCGTCGTCGCTGTGGGCGATGGCGTGGATCAGGGGCAAGGTGGCCTTGCCTTCGGCGAGGTCGTCGCCGAGGTTCTTGCCCAGGGTCTGCGCGTCGGAGGCGTAGTCGAGCACGTCGTCGGCGATCTGGAACGCGTAGCCCAGGGCCATGCCGTAGTCGTGCAGGCGCTGCTGCACCTGCGCGTCGGCGCCGGCCAGGACCGCGCCCAGGCGGGTCGCGGCGGCGAACAGCACCGCGGTCTTGCGCTCGATCACGCGCAGGTAGGCGGCCTCGTCGGTGTCGGGGTTGCGCACGTGCAGCAGTTGCAGCACCTCGCCCTCGGCGATGGCGTTGGTGGTGTCGGCGAGGATCTTCATCACTTCCAGGCGGTCGAGTTCGACCATCAACTGGAAGCTGCGCGAGTACAGGAAGTCGCCGACCAGCACGCTGGCGGCGTTGCCCCAGACCGCATTGGCGGTCTTGCGGCCGCGGCGCAGGTCGGACTCGTCGACCACGTCGTCGTGCAGCAAGGTGGCGGTGTGGATGAACTCGACCACGGCGGCGAGCTGGTGCGCGTCCGGCCCGCGGTGGTTCAGGGCGCCGGCCGCCAGCAGCAGCAGCATCGGCCGCAGGCGCTTGCCGCCGGCGCCGACGATGTACTCGGCCACCTGGTTGATCAGCACCACGTCCGAGGCCAGGCGGCGCCGGATCAGGGCGTCGACGGCCGCCATGTCGTTGTGGGCCAGGGCCTGGATGCTTGCCAGATCGGGGATGGACGCAGACGTAACGCTGGAGGACATGAGGCGGCCGGGTCGTGGGGACAGGAATTATAGGGCTTGTGTGGTTTCTGTCTCAGTCCGCACAAAAGCGGCCGCGAACGAGACGTTGGACGCGCTTCTGACTGAAGCAGCTGAATTCAGAACTTCGTCGAATAACTCATAATTTGCAGCCTTTTTACGTCTAAACGTGAAGCTCATCGCGCTGTATTTTCACGCTTTATCTGCGTGACTGGCGCTAGTGTCCGACATCGAAAGTGGAAATAAGTTTGCCATCGGGACTGGATTGATGTGCCGCATCGCCGGGAGGCTCCAGCGGTCGGTGCCAAGGTCGACAAACTGCCGAGATTTGTCAGTTAGGTGCCTTCCAGGGGCAGGTTATTGCACGCGGTATCTCGTTTTTGATGTGAACTGTGTTGAAATCACAATGTGATGGATGGCACACTATTTGCAGCCGTGTCCTATTAAGCAGTACGTACTGCGTATTGCGGTAGGGGGTTCCACAGAGGATCTGTTGCATCTGAACGCTGCGCTTAGTCGTAGTGGGGCGTGTAACAGGGGTGGAAAAAGGGGGGCACGTATGACGTGTCAGGGGCTAAGACTCGGTATCCATGGGGATGTCGCTGTTCCTGCCGCCTTATGGGCGGACTCCGTCTGCGTGTCGCATGGCCGTCGCATGACGGCTGGGGGCGAGCAGTTCCTACCTGGTAGTCGATGTGAACGGCCAAGCCATTTCGGCGCTGGCGTGCGGGGCGAAGCGGCCTTGCGCGCAGCAGACGGATAGCCAGGCGGTTCCCTGACGGGCGTCTGCGCCAGCGGATGCATGTTTTGTGGATTTGTTGCGTGTCGCCAGCGGTATGCGAGACGCATGGAAGCCAGGCATCAAGCACTCGCCGTACCCGTACGAACTCGCAGCACAAGGCATTGCCAGCAGTAAGCACGTCGACCAGCCGCTTGGCGCCGACGACACCTCACCGCACCGGTGACTGTCGCCGTTGTTCCCGGCGCTTACCGAACTCCTGTTTGGGCTACCGCATGAATATCGTCACTACCCGCACCCCGGCCAGCCAGTCGTCAGCTCGTCACGACTCCCATGCTGGATCCCGCATCGCTCGAACCGGGGCGCGTGTATTGCTTTCCGCCGTGCTGGCGCTGGCCGCCTTGCCGGCCCTGGCGCAGTTCGCCAATCCCTTGCGCAACACCGCGACGATCACGCCGCCGACGAACGTGACCAACGTCGACACGGCCTGTACCGCGAACGGCGGCACCTTCAATGCGACCACCGGCGCCTGCTCGGCGACGGACTCGAACACGCTGGCAGCGGTGTCGGACCTGAGCGTCACCAAGACGGTGTCGAATCCGACGCCGACGGTGGGCACCAACGTCACCTTTACCGTGACCGTCGCCAACGCCGGCCCGTCCGCGGCCGTCGGCACCAACGTGACCGACCAACTGCCGGCCGGTTACACCTTCGTCTCGGCGACGCCGAGCGTGGGCACCTACACCGCCGGCACCGGCGTGTGGGCGGTGGGCACCCTGGCCTCGGGCGCGAACGCGACCCTGACCATCGTGGCCACCGTGCTGCCGACCGGTCCGTACGCGAACACCGCTACCGCGACCTCCAGCTCGACCGACCCGACCCCGGGCAACAACACCGCGACCAGCACGCCGGTGCCGGTGGCCTCGGCCGACCTGGCGGTGACCAAGACCGCGTCGAGCGGAACTCCGACCGTCGGTACCAACATCACCTTCACCGTGACGGTGAGCAACAACGGTCCGTCGGCTGCGGCCGGCGTCAACGTCAACGATCAGCTGCCGGCGGGTTACACCTTCGTTTCGGCCACGCCGAGCGTGGGTACCTACAACGCCGGTACTGGTGTGTGGGCCGTCGGCGGCCTGGCCTCGGGCGCTAACGCGACCTTGCAGATCGTCGCGACCGTGCGCGCCACCGGTCCGTACGCGAACACTGCGACGGCGACGTCGACCACCAACGATCCCACCCCGGGCAACAACACCGCGACCAATACGCCGGTGCCGGTCGCTTCGGCCGATCTGGCGGTGACCAAGACCGCGTCGAGCGCGACGCCGATCATCGGCAGCAACGTCACCTTCACCGTGACCGTCAGCAACAACGGCCCGTCCGCTGCAGCCGGCGTGAACGTCAACGATCAGCTGCCGGCCGGTTACACCTTCGTTTCTGCCACGCCGAGCGTGGGCACCTATAACGCCGGTACCGGCGTGTGGGCGGTTGGTGCGCTGGCCTCGGGCGCGAACGCGACTCTGCAGATCGTCGCTACCGTGCTGCCGACCGGTCCGTACGCGAATACCGCGACGGCGACCTCGACCACGAGCGATCCGACCCCGGGCAACAACACCGCGACCAATACGCCGGTCCCGGTGGCCTCGGCCGATCTGGCGGTGACCAAGACCGCTTCGAGCGGAACTCCGACCGTCGGCACGAACATCACCTTCACCGTGACCGTCAGCAACAACGGTCCGTCGGCCGCGGCCGCGGTCAACGTCAACGATCAACTGCCGGCGGGTTACACCTTCGTCTCGGCGACGCCGAGCGTGGGTACGTACAACGCCGGCACCGGTGTGTGGGCGGTCGGTGGTCTGGCCTCGGGCGCGAATGCGACCTTGCAGATCGTCGCCACCGTGCTGCCGACCGGCCCGTACGCGAACACCGCGACCGCGACGTCGACCACCAGCGATCCGACCCCGGGCAACAACACCGCGACCAACACGCCGGTGCCCGTCGCTTCGGCTGACTTGGCGGTGACCAAGACGGCGTCGAGTGCGACCCCGGTCATCGGCACGAACGTCACCTTTACTGTGACCGTCAGCAACAACGGCCCGTCGGCTGCGGCTGGCGTCAACGTCAACGACCAACTGCCGGCGGGTTACACCTTCGTTTCCGCCACGCCGAGCGTGGGTACGTACAACGCGGGCACCGGCGTGTGGGCGGTTGGTGCGCTGGCCTCGGGCGCGAACGCGACTCTGCAGATCGTCGCCACCGTGCTGCCGACCGGCCCGTACGCGAACACCGCGACGGCGACCTCGACCACCAGCGATCCGACCCCGGGCAACAACACCGCGACCAATACGCCGGTCCCGGTTGCGTCGGCCGACTTGGCCGTGACCAAGACCGCTTCGAGCGCGACGCCGACCGTCGGCACGAACATCACCTTCACCGTGACCGTCAGCAACAACGGTCCGTCGGCGGCTGCTGCGGTCAACGTCAACGATCAACTGCCGGCCGGTTACACCTTCGTCTCGGCCACGCCGAGCGTGGGTACCTACAACGCCGGCACCGGCGTGTGGGCCGTGGGCGGCCTGGCTTCGGGCGCGAACGCGACCTTGCAGATCATCGCGACCGTGCGCGCCACCGGTCCGTACGCGAACACCGCGACTGCGACGTCGACCACCAACGATCCGACCCCGGGCAACAACACCGCGACCAACACGCCGGTGCCCGTCGCTTCGGCTGACTTGGCGGTGACCAAGACCGCGTCGAGCGCGACGCCGGTCATCGGTACGAATGTCACCTTCACCGTGACCGTGTCCAACAACGGTCCGTCGGCTGCGGCTGGCGTGAACGTCAACGATCAGCTACCGGCTGGTTACACCTTCGTCTCGGCGAACCCGAGCGTGGGTACGTACAACGCGGGCACCGGCGTGTGGGCCGTGGGTGGTCTGGCTTCCGGCGCGAATGCGACCTTGCAGATCGTCGCGACCGTGCTGCCGACCGGCCCGTACGCGAACACCGCGACGGCCACGTCGACCACCAACGATCCGACCCCGGGCAACAACACCGCGACCAATACGCCAGTCCCGGTTGCGTCGGCCGACTTGGCCGTGACCAAGACCGCTTCGAGCGCGACGCCGACCGTCGGCACCAACGTCACCTTTACGGTGACCGTCAGCAATAACGGTCCGTCGGCCGCGGCGGGCGTCAACGTCAACGATCAACTGCCGGCGGGCTACACCTTCGTCTCGGCGACGCCGAGCGTGGGCACCTACAACGCCGGCACCGGCGTGTGGGCCGTGGGCGGCCTGGCGTCGGGTGCGAACGCGACCTTGCAGATCGTCGCGACCGTGCTGCCGACCGGCCCGTACGCGAACACCGCAACGGCGACCTCGACCACCAGCGACCCGACCCCGGGCAACAACACCGCGACCAACACGCCGGTCCCGGTGGCCTCGGCCGACCTGGCCGTGACCAAGACCGCATCGAGCGCTGCGCCGATCGTCGGAACCAACGTCACCTTCACCGTGACCGTCAGCAACAACGGTCCGTCGGCTGCGGCGGGCGTGAACGTCAACGATCAGCTGCCGGCCGGTTACACCTTCGTCTCGGCCACGCCGAGCGTGGGCACCTATAACGCCGGCACCGGCGTGTGGGCGGTCGGCGGCCTGGCCTCGGGCGCTAATGCGACCTTGCAGATCGTCGCCACCGTGCTGCCGACCGGTCCATACGCGAACACCGCGACGGCCACCTCGACCACCAGCGACCCGACCCCGGGCAACAACACCGCGACCAATACGCCGGTCCCGGTCGCTTCGGCTGATCTGGCCGTGACCAAGACCGCATCGAGCGCGACGCCGACCGTCGGCACCAACGTCACCTTTACGGTGACCGTCAGCAACAACGGTCCGTCCGCTGCGGCCGGCGTCAACGTCAACGATCAGCTGCCGGCCGGTTACACCTTCGTCTCGGCGACGCCGAGCGTGGGTACCTACAACGCCGGCACCGGCGTGTGGGCGGTCGGCGGCCTGGCCTCGGGCGCTAATGCGACCTTGCAGATCGTCGCGACCGTGCTGCCGACCGGCCCGTACGCGAACACCGCGACGGCCACCTCGACCACCAGCGACCCGACCCCGGGCAACAACACCGCGACCAACACGCCGGTCCCGGTGGCCTCGGCCGACCTGGCCGTGACCAAGACCGCATCGAACGCTGCGCCGATCGTCGGCACCAACGTCACCTTCACCGTGACCGTCAGCAACAACGGTCCGTCGGCTGCGGCGGGCGTGAACGTCAACGATCAGCTGCCGGCGGGTTACACCTTCGTTTCGGCCACGCCGAGCGTGGGTGCCTATAACGCCGGCACCGGCGTGTGGGCCGTCGGGGCGCTGGCGTCCGGCGCTAACGCGACCTTGCAGATCGTCGCCACCGTGCTGCCGACCGGCCCGTACGCGAACACCGCGACGGCCACCTCGACCACCAGCGACCCGACCCCGGGCAACAACACCGCGACCAACACGCCGGTCCCGGTGGCCTCGGCCGACCTGGCCGTGACCAAGACCGCATCGAGCGCCGCGCCGATCGTCGGCACCAACGTCACCTTCACCGTGACCGTCAGCAACAACGGTCCGTCGGCTGCTGCCGGCGTCAACGTCAACGATCAGCTGCCGGCGGGCTACACCTTCGTCTCGGCCACGCCGAGCGTGGGCACCTATAACGCCGGCACCGGCGTGTGGGCGGTCGGCGGCTTGGCCTCGGGCGCTAATGCGACCTTGCAGATCGTCGCGACCGTGCTGCCGACCGGTCCATACGCGAACACCGCGACGGCCACCTCGACCACCAGCGACCCGACCCCGGGCAACAACACCGCGACCAATACGCCGGTGCCCGTCGCCTCGGCCGACCTCGCCGTGACCAAGACCGCGTCGACCGCGACCCCGGTCGTCGGCACCGATATCACCTTCACCGTGACCGTGACCAACAACGGTCCGTCGGCCGCGGCCGGCGTCAACGTCAACGATCAGCTGCCGAGCGGTTACACCCTGGTCTCGGCCACGCCGAGCGCGGGCACCTACAACGCCGGCACCGGCGTGTGGGCCGTCGGCGCCCTGGCGTCGGGCGACAGCGAGACCCTGACCGTGGTCGCGACCGTCCTGGCGACGGGTTCGTACGCGAACACCGCCACCGCGACTTCGACCACCAGCGATCCGACCCCGGGCAACAACACCGCGACCAGCACGCCGTCGCCGACCGCGTCGGCCGACCTGGCCGTGACCAAGGCCGCGTCGAACGCCGCGCCGATCGTCGGCACGAACGTCACCTTCACCGTGACCGTGACCA
The DNA here is from genome assembly GCF_018732085.1 of Lysobacter capsici. Taxonomy (NCBI): domain Bacteria; kingdom Pseudomonadati; phylum Pseudomonadota; class Gammaproteobacteria; order Lysobacterales; family Lysobacteraceae; genus Lysobacter; species Lysobacter capsici. The sequence continues at coordinate 1,635,253 of NZ_CP076103.1, forward strand.
ACAACGGCCCGTCGTCGGCCGATGCGGTCAACGTCAACGATCAGCTGCCGGCCGGCTACACCTTCGTTTCGTCCAACCCGAGCGTCGGCACCTACAACGCCGGCACCGGCGTGTGGGCCATCGGCACGCTGGCGTCGGGTGCGAGCGAAACCCTGGACATCGTCGCCACCGTGCTCGCGACCGGTCCGTACGCGAACACCGCGACGGCCACCTCGACCACCGGCGATCCGAACAGCGCCAACAACAGCGCGACCAACACGCCGGTTCCGGTGGCGTCGGCCGACCTGGCGGTGACCAAGACCGCGTCGACCGCGACCCCGGTCGTCGGCACCGACATCACCTTCACCGTGACCGTCAGCAACAACGGTCCGTCGTCGGCCGCGGGCGTCAACGTCAACGATCAGCTGCCGAGCGGCTATACCCTGGTCTCGGCCACGCCGAGCACGGGCACCTACAACGCCGGCACCGGCGTGTGGGCCGTCGGCACCCTGGCCGCGGGCGACAGCGAGACCCTGACCGTGGTGGCGACCGTCCTGGCGACGGGTTCGTACGCGAACACCGCGACCGCGACCTCGACCACGGGCGACCCGACCCCGGGCAACAACACCGCGACCAATACGCCGACGCCGGTGGCGTCGGCCGATGTGGCCGTGACCAAGACCGCGTCGACCGCGACCCCGACGGTCGGTACCGACATCACCTTCACCGTGACCGTCAGCAACAACGGTCCGTCGGCCGCGGCCGGCGTCAACGTCACCGACCAGCTGCCGAGCGGCTACACCCTCGTGTCGGCCACGCCGAGCGCGGGCACCTACAACGCCGGCACCGGCGTGTGGGCCGTCGGCACCCTGGCTGCGGGCAGCAACGAAACGCTGACCGTGGTGGCGACTGTGCTGGCTACGGGTTCGTACGCGAACACTGCGACCGCGACCTCGACCACGGGCGACCCGACCCCGGGCAACAACACCGCGACCAATACGCCGGTCCCGGTGGCCTCGGCCGACCTGGCCGTGACCAAGACCGCGTCGAACGCCGCGCCGATCGTCGGCACCAACGTCACCTTCACCGTGACCGTCAGCAATAACGGTCCGTCGGCCGCGGCCGGCGTGAACGTCACCGACCAGCTGCCGGCCGGTTACACCTTCGTCTCGTCCAACCCGAGCGTCGGCACCTATAACGCCGGCACCGGCGTGTGGGCCGTCGGCACGCTGGTTTCGGGTGCGAGTGAAACCCTGGACATCGTCGCCACCGTCCTGGCAACCGGCCCGTATGCGAACACCGCAACGGCGACGTCGACCACCGGCGACCCGACCCCGGGCAACAACACCGCGACCAATACGCCGGTCCCGGTCGCTTCGGCCGACCTGGCCGTGACCAAGACCGCGTCGAGCGCAACCCCGACCGTCGGCACCAACGTCACCTTCACCGTCACCGTCAGCAACAACGGTCCGTCGTCGGCCGATGCCGTCAACGTCACCGACCAGCTGCCGAGCGGTTACACCCTGGTTTCGGCCACGCCGAGCGCAGGCACCTACAACGCCGGCACCGGCGTGTGGGCCGTCGGCACCTTGGCGGCGGGCAGCAACGAAACGCTGACCGTGGTGGCGACCGTGCTCGCAACCGGTTCGTACGCGAACACCGCGACCGCGACCTCGACCACCGGCGACCCGACCCCGGGCAACAACACCGCGACCAACACCCCGACGCCGGTCGCGTCGGCCGACCTGGCCGTGACCAAGACCGCGTCGAACCCGAACCCGGTGGTCGGTACCAACGTCACCTTCACCGTGACCGTCAGCAACAACGGTCCGTCGTCGGCCGATGCCGTCAACGTCACCGACCAGCTGCCGGCCGGCTACACCTTCGTCTCGTCCAACCCGAGCGTCGGCACCTACAACGCCGGCACCGGCGTGTGGGTCGTCGGCACCCTGGCGTCGGGTGCGAATGCGACCCTGGACATCGTCGCCACCGTGCTCGCGACCGGCCCGTATGCGAACACCGCAACGGCGACGTCGACCACCGGCGATCCGACCCCGGGCAACAACACCGCGACCAGCACCCCGACGCCGGTGGCGTCGGCCGACCTGGCCGTGACCAAGACCGCGTCGAGCGCAACCCCGACCGTCGGCACCAACGTCACCTTCACCGTGACCGTCAGCAACAACGGTCCGTCGTCGGCCGATGCCGTCAACGTCACCGACCAGCTGCCGAGCGGCTACACCCTCGTGTCGGCCACGCCGAGCGCAGGCACCTACAACGCCGGCACCGGCGTGTGGGCGGTCGGCACCCTGGCCGCGGGCAGCAACGAAACGCTGACCGTGGTGGCTACGGTTCTGGCCACGGGTTCGTACGCGAACACCGCGACCGCGACCTCGACCACCGGCGATCCGACCCCGGGCAACAACACCGCGACCAACACGCCGACGCCGGTCGCGTCGGCCGACTTGGCCGTGACCAAGACCGCGTCGAACCCGAACCCGGTCGTCGGTACCAACGTCACCTTCACCGTGACTGTCAGCAATAACGGTCCGTCGTCGGCCGATGCCGTCAACGTCACCGACCAGCTGCCGGCCGGCTACACCTTCGTCTCGTCCAACCCGAGCGTCGGCACCTACAACGCCGGCACCGGCGTGTGGGCCGTCGGCACCCTGGCGTCGGGTGCGAACGCGACCCTGGACATCGTGGCCACCGTCCTGGCGACCGGTCCGTATGCGAACACCGCAACGGCGACCTCGACCACCGGCGATCCGACCCCGGGCAACAACACCGCGACCAGCACCCCGACGCCGGTGGCGTCGGCCGACCTGGCCGTGATCAAGACCGCATCGAACCCGAACCCGGTCGTCGGCACCAACGTCACCTTCACCGTGACCGTCAGCAACAACGGTCCGTCGGCTGCGGCTGGCGTCAACGTCACCGACCAGTTGCCGAGCGGCTACACCCTGGTCTCGGCGACGCCGAGCGCGGGCACCTACAATGCCGGCACCGGCGTGTGGACCGTCGGCACCCTGGCTTCGGGCGGCAGTGAAACCCTCAGCGTGGTCGCCACGGTCCTGGCCACGGGTTCGTACGCGAACACCGCGACCGCGACCTCGACCACCGGCGATCCGACCCCGGGCAACAACACCTCGACCAGCACGCCGTCGCCGGTGGCCTCGGCCGACCTGGCCGTGACCAAGACCGCATCGAACCCGACGCCCACCGTCGGCACCGACGTGACCTTCACTGTGACCGTCAGCAACAACGGCCCGTCCTCGGCCGACGGCGTCAACGTCACCGACCCGCTGCCGAGCGGCTACACCCTGGTTTCGGCCACGCCGAGCATCGGCACCTACAACGCCGGCACCGGCGTGTGGGCGGTCGGTACCCTGACCTCGGGCGGCAACGCGACGCTGACCGTGGTGGCGACCGTGCTCGCAACCGGTTCCTACGCGAACACCGCGACGGCCACCTCGACCACCAGCGATCCGACCCCGGGCAACAACACCGCGACCAACACGCCGACGCCGGTGGCCTCGGCCGACTTGGCCGTGACCAAGACCGTCGACAACGCCAACCCGACGGTCGGCACCAACGTCACCTTCACCGTCACCGTCAGCAACAACGGCCCGTCCGCGGCCGATGCGGTCAGCGTCACCGACCAGCTGCCGGCCGGTTACACCCTGGTCTCGGCGACCGAAAGCGTCGGCAGCTACAACGCCGGCACCGGCGTGTGGACGGTGGGCACCCTGGCCTCGGGCGGCAACGCCACGCTGACCGTGGTGGCGACCGTGCTCGCGACCGGCCCGTACCTCAACACCGCGACCGCGACCTCGACCACGGGCGATCCGACCCCGGGCAACAACACCGGCACCAGCAACCCGTCGCCGGTGGCTTCGGCCGACATCAGCGTGACCAAGTCGGTGTCGAACGCGGCGCCGCCGGTGGGCAGCAACGTCACCTTCACCGTGACCGTCGCCAACGCCGGCCCGTCCAGCGCCGACAGCGTGGTCGTCAACGACGCCCTGCCGAGCGGCTACACCCTGGTTTCGGCCACCCCGAGCATCGGCAGCTACAACGCCGGCAGCGGCGTGTGGACCGTCGGCACCCTGGCCCTGGGCGCGGATGCGACCCTGACCGTGGTAGCCACCGTGCTGGAAACCGGCTCGTACACCAACACCGCGACCGGCAGCTCGACCACCAGCGATCCGACCCCGGGCAACAACACCGGTACCAGCACCCCGGTGCCGGTGCGCACCCCGGCGCTGGCGCTGGTCAAGCCGGCCCCGAGCAACGCCGACAACGACGGCAGCGGCTCGGTGACGATCGGCGACGTGCTGACCTACACCATCACCGCGACCAACACCGGCAACGTGACCCTGACCAATGTCGTGATCAACGACACCCAGACCGTTCCGGCCAGCCAGACCTGCGCGACCCTCGCCCCGAACGCGACCTGCGTGCTGACCGGTACCCACACCGTGACCCTGCAGGACGTCACCGCCAACCAGATCGTCAACACCGCCACCGCCGACTCCGCGCAGAACACCCCGCAGAGCGCCAGCGTGACCACGCCGACCGCGCGCCGCGCGATCGTCGCCACCGGCGACAACGGCACGGTGACCAACGGCGCGGCCGGCGGCCAGGCGGTGGCGAACGTGCTGGTCAACGACACCCTCAACGGCCAGCCGGCCACGGTGTCGACGGTGACCATCAGCCAGGTCTCGACCAGCAACCCGAACGTGACCATCGATCCGGCCACGGGCGCGGTGAACGTCGCGCCCGGCACGGCGCAGGGCAGCTACACGCTGGTCTACCAGATCTGCGAAATCGCCGATCCGACCAACTGCAGCCAGGCCAGCGTCACCGTCACCGTCAATGCCGCGGCGATCGATGCGGTGGACGACGTGGTCGCCACCCCGGTCAACGGCAGCACCGGCGGCACCAACGTCATCAACGTGCTCGCCAACGACACCCTCGGCGGCAGCGCGGTGAATCCGGCCGACGTCACCGTCACCCCGGTCACCAGCGGCCCGCTCACGGTCAAGGCCGGCGGCGGCGTGGATGTCGCACCGGGCACCCCGGCCGGCACCTACACCGTCACCTACCAGCTGTGCGAGGTGTTGAACCCGAGCAACTGCGACACCGCCACGGTGACCATCACCGTCAGCGCGCCGGCCATCACCGCCACCGACGATCCGGCCGGCGGCACCGGCGTCACCCCGCAGAACACGCCGGTGACGACCAACGTGATCGCCAACGACACGCTCAACGGCGCGCCGATCGATCCGGCCCTGGTCACGATCACGGTCAGCACCGATCCGAGCAACGGCACCGTGGTGGTCAACACCGACGGCACCATCACCTACACGCCGCGCGCCAACTTCAGCGGCACCGACAGCTACGTCTACACGATCTGCGAGAAGCTCAATCCGACCAACTGCGCGACCGCCACGGTCACCGTCACGGTGCAGCCGAACACGGTCACCGCAACGCCGGATACCGCCCAGACCAACCAGCAGACGCCGGTGACGATCAACGTGATCGGCAACGACACCGTGACCGGTGCGCCGCTGGATCCGGGCTCGCTGACCATCGTCAACCAGCCGGGCCACGGCACCGTCACCTGCGCGGCCGGTTCGTGCACCTACACGCCGAACCAGTTCTTCGCCGGCACCGACACGTTCACCTACCGCGTCTGCGACACCTCGTCGCCGACCCCGGTGTGTGCGACCGCCTCGGTGACGATCACGGTGATCGCCAACGCCCCGGTGCTGCGCCTGGTCAAGACCTCGGCCACCCGCGAAGTGAAGATCGGCGACCTGGTCCGCTACACCGTGCAGATCGAGAACGTCGGCGATTCGCCCGCGGTCAACGCGACCCTGGTCGACATCCCGCCGGCCGGCTTCACCTTCGTCGACAACTCGCTGACGGTGGACGACGACAACAAGAACGGCGTGATCGCCAGCGCCAACCCGCTGCGCATCACCGGCATCGATGTCGGCATCGGCGGCAAGGCGACGGTCAGCTACTTCCTGCGCGTCGGCGCCGGCGTCGGCAAGGGCGTGCACAAGAACCAGGTCGCCGGCTACGACGGCAACGGCACCAAGATCAGTAACGATGCGACCGCCGAAGTGGTGATGGCGGGCGATCCGCTGCTCGAGGACAGCCTGATCGTCGGCAGCGTGTTCGACGACCGCGACAGCGACGGCTGGCAGGACCCGGCCAAGGCCACCGGCGTGAAGGTGCAGGGCGGCTTCGCCCCGGGTGCCTACGTCGCCGGCTCGACCACGGTCGATCGCGGCGAAGGCCCGGTCGCCGAACCCGACGCCAGCGCACCGATGCTGCACGGCATCGCGCTGGGCCGGATCGAAGGCCGCAGCTCCGACGCGGTCTCGGCCGAGCAGCATCAAGTGGTCGTGCGCCAGACGCTCAGCGCGCTGGAGTTCGCCGACGACTTCGTGCTGACCACCGAGGAAGGCACCACGGTGCGGATGGACGCGGCCGGCAAGACCACGGTCGAGCGCAGCCGCGGCGACGCCGCCAAGGGCCTGACCGCGCAGGATCTGCAGGTCAGCCGCCAGGTCAGCCAGGGCGCGAACGGGTACGTCGTGTCGTACACGATCCGCAACAACGGGGTCGAGGAACGCGGCATCCCGGGCGTGCGCATCGCCTCGGTCGAAGGCTTGATCATGGAAACCGACGCCTACGGCCGTTACCACCTGGAAGGCATCGAAGGCGGCAACTCGGCGCGGGGACGCAACTTCATCCTCAAGGTCGACGCAGCCACCTTGCCGCCGGGCACGGTGTTCACCACCGAAAACCCGCGCGTGCGCCGCATCACCCAGGGCGTGCCGACCCGCTTCGACTTCGGCGTCAAGCTGCCGCCGGGCGAGATCGGCAGCAGCAAGTCGAACACCGACGTCGAACTGGGCGAGGTGTTCTTCGAAGCCGGCAGCGCCAAGGTCAAGACCGGCTACACGCCGATGTTCGAAGACATCGCCGGCAAGCTGCGCGACGCCGGCGGTGGCAGCGTCACCGTCACCGCGCAGGCCGAAGAGGAGGCACTCGCCTTCGCCCGCGCCCGCGCCGTGCAGACCGAACTGATGCGACAGCTCGAGTCCGATCCGGAGCTGGCGCGCAAGGTGCAGGTCGACGTGGTCGCCGGTGTCGACGCGAGCCAGGCGCTGGTCAGCCTGGATCCGGCGATCCGCCTGGGCGAGGTGCTGTTCGACACCGACCAGGCCACGATCAAGCCGCAGTACAAGCCATTGATCAGCGAAATCGCCAAGGCGCTCAACCAACAGGGCAGTGGGGCGGTCGGTGTGATCGGCCGTGCCGACAAACGCGGCGCGGCCGCCTACAACGTGCAACTGGGTCTACGCCGTGCCAAGGCCGTGTTCGAAGCGATCTCGGCCGAACTCAAGCCCGAGGTGAGGCAGAAAGTGCGAGTTGACATCACTGACGACACCCAGGCGCCAGTCGGCGTGGGCAACCGCTGAGGACATGACCATGAAGATGAAGATGAAGCTTCTGGACATGACCCTGATCGGCCTGCTCTCGGCCGGTGCAGCCACGCCCGCGTTCGCGCAGAAAGCCGGCGCCAACAACCCGAGCCAGAACGCGCCGGCCCGCGACACCGGCCGGCGCACCACGCCGGTCCCGGTGGACTTGAGCTCGCTCGACAAACCACAGCCGCAGACTGAAGCGCTCGAACCGGTGCCGCGTACCAAGTGCGAAGGCAGCGAGTGCCGCAGCGACGAAGGCCTGTTGTTCCGCGTGCGCACCCGAGGCGAAGACAAGCCGGTGGCCGAAGGCGACGACGCCAACGCGCTGCAGGCCAATCGCCGCGTTGACGTGGTGCGCGAAAACCTCACCCCGGGCGCGGCCAAGATCGCCGGCAAGTTCCAGATCGACCTGCCCAACGGCGGGGTGATCTGGGCCACCGAAGATCCCACCCTCGGCCCGCCGGTGCTCAACGTCCAGGCCGGTTCGATCGCGCCGTTCGAGAACGGCCGCATCACCAAGCCGCTGCGTTTCCACGGCTACACCAACTACGCGTCGTTCATCGACAAGTTGCAGGTCACCGTGTACCGCGGCAGCGACACCGACCTGGTCACGCCGCTGGCCACCATCGACCTGCCGGTCGATAACGTGTCCGAACAGGAATGGGACGGCACCTTGCCGTCCAACATCAACCTGCTCGCCGGCGACGAACTGATCTACATCGCCCGCGCCTACGGCAAGGACGGCGCGTTCGACGAAATCAATCCGCAGCGCATCCAACTGGTCAAGCCGGAAGAATACGAACGCGGCGTGCAGATCCAGCGCGAGGAAGTGCAGCGCACCCTGGGCCAGGCGATCGACGATCGCGGCGCGCAGGACGTGGAGATCACCAGCTCGATCTATGGCACCAACGCGATCCGCATCCAGAACATCCCGGTGTACGGCTCGCGCGTGCGCATCTACGGCCGCGACATCCCGCGCGACGCGCAGCTGACCATCAACGACCAGACCTTCCCGATCGACCTGGAGCGCAAGTTCGCCGCCGAGTTCCTCGAACCGGTCGGCCAACACACCTACGCGGTCAAGATCAAGAACCGCGGCGGCGGCGAGCTGGAGAAGAACCTCGACGTCAACGTGACCGGCAAGTACAGCTTCCTGGTCGCGCTGGCCGACGTGACCCTGTCGCAGAACAACGTCAGCGGCAACATCGAACCGCTGGCCGCCGGCGACAACGGCCGCTACGACGACAGCTTCATCAGCGAAGGCCGCCTGGCGTTCTATCTGAAGGGCAAAGTGCAGGGCAAGTACCTCATCACCGCCCAGGCCGACACCCACGAAAACGAAATCAAGCGGCTGTTCAACGGCTTCTTCGACGCCCAGGCGCAGGACATCTTCCGTCGCCTCGACCCGAACCTGTACTACCCGGTGTACGGCGACGATTCCAACACCTACCGCGATGTCGACACCCAGGGCAAGCTGTATCTGCGCGTGGACTGGGACCAGAACCAGGCGCTGTGGGGCAACTTCAACACCGGCATGACCGGCACCGAGTACGCCCAGTACAACCGCTCGCTGTACGGCGCGGCGTTGAACTGGCGCAGCCGCAACACCACCGTGCTGGGCGATCCCAAGAGCGAACTCAAGCTGTTCGGCTCCGAAGCGCAAAGCGCGCTGGGCCACACCGAATTCCTCGGCACCGGCAACAGCCTGTACATGCTGCGCCACACCGACATCCTGCCGGGTTCGGAAAAAATCACCGTCGAAATCCGCGACGTGAGCACCGGCCGGGTCGAATCGCGCGTCGATCTCAAGCGCGGCGCCGATTACGAAATCAACGACATGCAGGGCCGCATCCTGCTGAGCCGGCCGTTGTCGCAGATCACCCGCGAGAACGTGCGCACCTTGACCCGCGACACCCCGCTGGACGGCTACACCCAGCGCCTGCTGGTCGACTACGAATACGTCCCGGCCGGTTTCCAGGTCGACGACGTCAGCGCCGGTTTCCGCGGCAAGCAATGGTTCGGCGATCACTTCGCCGTCGGCGGCACGTATGTCGACGAAAACCGCAGCGGCGACGACTACAGCCTCAAGGGCGTCGACCTGACCCTGCAGGCCGGCCGCGGCACCTACCTGAAACTGGAAAAGACCCGCACCGAATCGACCGCCGCGCCGATCTGGTACTCGACCAACGGCGGCGTCGACTTCACCCGCATCAACCCGATCACCGGCGCGCGTCGCGGCGACGCCGACAAGGTCGAAGCGCGCGCCAACTTCAAGGAACTGGGCTGGACCCAGCTGGACTGGAGCGTGGGCGCCTGGTGGCGCGACATCGACCAGGGCTTCTCGATCTCGCGCTACGACAACGGCGAAGCGGTGCAGGAATACGGCGCCGAGTTCCTGGGGTACTTCACCGAGAACTTCAGCCTGTTCGGCCGCCACACCCGTCGCGAACGCGGCGACGAAGCGCTCGAACAGACCCAGCTGACCGCCGACTGGCGCATCACCAACGACGACCAGCTCGGCGCCGAACTGCGCCGCATCCGCGAAGAACGCAACGCCAGTTCGCTGACCCCGGACATCGACGCGATGCTGTTCGCGCTGAGCTACCGTCACCGCATCGGCTCGACCCTTGAGCTGTACGCGACCGGCCAGTACACCCTCGACGACGACGGCGGCAAGTACGACCGCAACGACCTGCTGACCGTGGGCGCGCGCTACCTGTTCGGCGACCGCTCCAGCGTCGGCGCCGAAGTCAGCAGCGGCAACCGCGGCGAAGCCGGCAAGGTCGACGCCGAGTACCGCCTCAACACCGACCACACCCTGTACGGCGCCTACACCTTCAGCACCGACAGCACGCAGCGCGATCCGCTGTTCGACAGCGCCTTGCAGACCGGCTGGACCATCGGCCAGCGCTGGCGCCTGAACAACCAGACCAACCTGTACAACGAAAGCCAGTTCCTCAAGGACCCGCGCGATTCCAGCGAAGGGATCATGCACACCTTCGGCATGGACTTTTATCCGGCCGAAGGCTGGAACCTGGGCTTCGCGGTGATGGACGGCGACCTGGAAGCGGCGACCGGCCACGTCGACCGCCGCGCCTACAGCCTCAGCGGCGGCCGCGTCGATCCCAACACCGACTGGTCGAGCAAGATCGAATACCGCAAGGACAGCGGCGCCGAGCGTCGCGAAGCCTGGGTCACCAGCAACCGGTTGTTCTACAAGGTCAACGAAGACTGGCGCATCGCCGCGCGCTTCCTGTACTCCGACATCAAGGACGAAATCGACGTCAGCCGCGGCGCCAAGACCGTCGAAGGCAACCTCGGCTTCGCCTACCGCCCGCACGACAGCTCGCGCTGGGCGGCATTCGGCAAGTACGTGTACCTCTACGACCTGGCCACCATCGGCCAGGACGGCGGCAACCAGTACGACCAGCGCTCGCAGGTGCTGTCGTTCGAAGGCATCTACCGCGTCGACGACAAGTGGGAAGTGGGCGGCAAGGCCGCGAGCCGTTGGGGCGACTACCGCATGGGCCGCGGCACCGGCCTGTGGCTGGACAGCCGCGCCGACTTCCTCGCCGGCCAAGTGCGCTACCACCTGATCGCCAAATGGGACGCCCTGGCCGAATACCGCTGGCTGGCGGTCAAGGACGGCGGCGACAAGCGCGGCTGGCTGGTCGGCGTGGACCGCCAGATCGGCGACAACTTCAAGGTCGGCGTGGGCTACAACTTCACCGACTTCAGCGACGACCTGACCGATCTGGAATACGACAACAAGGGCTGGTTCCTGAATCTGGCGGGTTACTACTGACCGCCGGTTTCAACCCGCACCGCTGCAACACATGAGTCAAAAGAGGGCGTCCGCAAGGACGCCCTTTTCTTTTGCAGCTAGCCAGATCGCTCCACAACGACGCCCGCCCCCTGTAGGAGCGGCGCAAGCCGCGACCGCGACACCTCAACCACGTCGTCACTTGTGCTCGTGCGTGATACATCGGCCACGAGCATCACTCGTCATGCAGCGCCGCGCATTCACTGCCTTCAACCGCATTCCAACGACCCGCCTTACGTCTCTCGGGCCAAGCCTTCAAGGTAGGGAATGTCATCGTTGAACTGCAGCACCACCCACGCAGCATCCGCCTTGATACAGAAAAACACGCATTCAGACGCTGCCGGCCTGGGCGCGGAGTTCAGCCTGAAAACCTCGAAATGCCGTCTTCCATCCAGAATCAGCGAAAGCATGTCCATCACTCTGAACGACAGATAGGCCCGCAAATCCGACAGATCGACATCGCTGGTCCGAGGCGTCTGCCTGACAATAAACGGCCTGATATCGAACTCAAGACTGCCCAAACCACGTTCAAGGCGTTCGACGCCATCGAATGCCAAGGTCGGGTTCCAGGTGTAGAAACCCTTCAAGGCCTGTTCGATACCAGCGTCGTCCCTAGCCTCGATGAGATAGGCGGAGCCACTGTATCCCCTGATACATCCGACCATCGCTGCGGCTCCGTAAAGAAACCCATCCAGCCGCGCGACTTCCCTCTGCGCTTCAACCAGGTTCATAGCGATCGGGCCAATTACGGCCACTGAAGACTCGGGCGCAGTGTACGACTTCAAGGTCGTCATGGTCGCCCAGAGCATCACTCGATGCCCGTATCAATGCCGCGCATCCAATCGCGAAACTTTAAGCCGTAACGCTTCAATGTCCGCGGTCGCCCAAGCTCGGCTCGCACAAGCCGAAAGGACTGACTTTGATGCATCGCGGATCGCTTGTAGAAAGGCCAATGCATCGACTTCCAGCTCGAAGGACTCGGCTTCCGTTGCGACGTCATCGCGTCCGCGCCTGACTATAAAAGAGTCGCCCACGATGGTTATCCGCAATGAGTAGGGGCCATCCATGAAATACAGCTCGGTTTCGCCTTCGCCGGCTGACATGAGCTTTGTCGTTGCATCGAGCCACCAGCCGAGAATGACGACGACGAAGTCATTCCAGTTCCGCTCGGGAAATTGGAACGCGCCGAACTCGAAGAACACGGTGCCGGTTACGTTCCTTGAGAAGCGAAGCGATGCCTCGTCCACTGTGACGCCGATGAACATTGCTCGTTCTCGCATGGGTTTTTGTCGAAGGGCTTGCATAACGATTTCTGGCAAACAACATGCCGTAGTCCGGCCCTAGAAGTAGGGAAGCGAATAGCCATTGCGGGTCAGAACGCTCTCGTACAAATCCAAATAACCTTTCAGCGAATCGACAACGAATTCGAGCTCGTCATAAGCCTCTGGTTGTTCATCCGGATTCAGTGTCGTGAGGGTTTTCTGCACGCCGCGATACAGGCTATATAACGTGTCGCCCTGCAATAGCACGCCGGGGAAGGCGCGCGTTGACAATTTGACGATCGCGCAGTTGATTGTCGGATCGAGCACTTCAGCGGTAGTTTCCATGGTGGGTTTCGGCTCTTGCGTGAAGGGAAGAGTGGTGCGCTCATTTGAAAGCAGTATCGCTATCGATCCGGTGGCGGTCCATTGCGCGGCGACAACGCCTAATGGGTCAGTTGACACGCCGATTTGGCGGTAGCAATCTTTGCCTCGGAGCCTAGAATCTCCTTACATAGCGGTCCCACCTCCGAAATGAGTGGAGTTTCCGCCTGCGCTTGCGCGCGGCGCGGACCACAAGTCTCGGATTGGAGCACTGCTTATGTCTCGCAAGACCCCGCCTGCTACGTGTGTGGGCGAACTGATATTACCCGTCGATGCATTCTTAGAATTGCGGGCATTCCACGACGAGCTGATAAGTCTCGCGCGAACTATCGATCCTGCCACGCCGCCGACCCTGAAGGCCCGCAAGGCCGAACAATCCCGCCGCCGCGCCCTGGCCAAAGTCTTCCGGCTATGGGCCGAGCAGATGGATCGCAGCCTCAAGGCGATCCGACCGGCGTAACACCGTCGCGCCCCGGCCGTCGTCGACCGCGACGGCGGCCGCACCGAGCAAGCGAACGCACGCAAGGCGCCAATGCCCGCGCACGCGCTGTTTTGGCCAAGGCCTGAACGAAATCAGGCCCCGCGCGTACCGACAACGGCGGTGGGAGCCTTACATCGCCCAACGCCCCGCGTTTGAAGGCTCGCGGTCAGCCCCCAAGAGGCCAAGCGCCGAGCGCGCAACCGCGATCGCAAAGCTCGGAACCTTGCGATCGCAGCCCCATGCTCCGACCGCAAGGCCAAAAGCTCCGCCCCCGAGGCTCGGAGGCTTGCGCTCGCAAAGCTTTTTGCCTTGCGACCGGGCTGGGAACCTTGCGCGCGCAGCTCTGAACTCGGCCCGCGAAGTCGCGAGCCCGGCGCACGACGCTTTTTGCCTTGCCATCGCAAGCCTCGGAGCCTTGCGATCAGGCCGGCGAGCTTGCGCGCAAGGTTCGGAGCTTTGCGGTCGGCAATCGGCGCATCGCGCGCGTGGCTGAGGGGCTCGCGCAGCCTTCGGCCGATTACTGCGCCTATACGACAGTTCTCGTCCGCGGCGTGGATAAGACCAAATGCCAAGCTGCCCGGTTATTACGCTTTCTTCTCAATTTCAGGCAAGTGCTCGTCTGAAAGAGTCGAGCGCCAATCTTCTATGACCTTCTCAATGAGCTCGGAAAAGGAGTCAGCTCCGGATTCGACCGTGCCATCGTCATAAACCCTGAAAGTAGGCGGGTCGTCTTGGTCGCAAATAAAATAAAGATATTGCGATCCTTGATAGGCGGAAAAAACGAAAGCGTTGTCAGCAATAAGGAAGTCGGCGCCATTCTCTTCGATCGCAACCTTAAGTTCTTGCTTTAGGTATTTTAACGAAGGGAAAGAAAAATCAACGTCGTTGAAGAGTAGGCCTGCCGATTTCCCGCATTCCTTAAGAAATAATTTGTACTGCGCTGGAAGCTTCACTGCCTGATGCCTTTCTATTTCCTCGATCTCCTCGTCGCTCAACCCAAGTATGGGGCGTTTGATGTCAAGGCCTGCGGAGATTATTTTTTCCTTGAGCATGAATCTACTCGCTTATTTGAGGCATGGAATTTATCGATGCGCCCAGGCTTGGTAAGTTACATATCGATATTTGCGGACAATGATTTTGCCGAGACATCAGGCGAAGAGATCTTTCCTGAAGATATGAAGCACGATTAGCTCTATCGGGTCCGCATGCGGGATCAGCGCATCTATTCTCTCAATGAGAATGTTCTTATGCCCTGCCAGAGACACTCCCTCGGCTTCAAAATCCCTCAAGGAATCAAGAGCCGCGACAGCGGCCTCATGATCATCCATCAATGCAATGTGGACCAATCCACTGAGCGATTTGTCACAAGGCAATTGACCCAGTACCTCAGCGCACCTTTTCAACCAGTAAAAGGGCCGGGACGGAAGGTTGCCAGCCAATGCGCTCCAGTCTTCATCGTCGAAGCAAATTAAAATCCGGGCAGCATCATCGACACCAACGTCCGACCAGTAATCTATGCCCCAATCCTTGCTGATGTATTCATCAAATTTTTCAAACATATATCAGCTCTGGAATTTTGCGACAAGCAAGGGGCGGTGAAGCAAGCGGGCAGGGCGCGCTTCCTTGGGCCTTGAAAATAGGGGCGGCGTGTACTTGTTTAGCAAAGTCGCCCTGGCCTGTGTTTGCGGTTCTGTTTCGCCCCTTGCTGCCCCCATTCTTGCTGGGGGTCAATGGGATTGCTGTAATATTTTGGAGAGGCGTCTCATTAATTTTGAAATATCTCGACTCTTGCCTGTGCTCGATATGATGTGATATTCGCCGGTCTTTTCAAAATCGAATACGGATTCTTTGCAAAACAGGGGTCAGAGTGGACTTTCTAAGTAAAGTCCACTCTGACCCCTGTTTTGCAATGCTCTACTCACTCCGCATCCCACCTATCTGGCGCTGGGTACGGACAGCGCATATCGTCAACACGCTTATGCGTGCTTGGGGTTGCATAGATGCTGAATCCAGACGAAGTGGCGCTTATTCGGTTGCGACTGCAGCGCCAACACGCACTCGGTACTGACCGCTTTCGAGCCATGATCGAAGCCCAGTTGCAGCGGCGCGCAGGTCCGGCAAAGATTGGACGTCCGTCTAAGGTTCGACTGGTTCGGAGGGTGAATATGAAAGTACTCTCTGACCCCTGTTTGGAGCGGAATGGAAAGTCCACTCTGCTCCGTGTTTTTATCGGCATCGCCGCCATGGAGCGGCTCACATTTTGATGGAGCAGATAGCTTAACGGCTGGAAGATGCACTCTTTTGCTACGAATTATTTGCGTTATTTATCTCTATAAACCTGGAGAAAACATCCGGTTGGGAAATGCCCTTCATCGATTCAATCTGTTCAGTCAATTTCGTTAGAGCTATATCGGTTGATTCAATATTGAGTCGATTATTTGTTTTTTCATATTTAAATGTTTGAGAGAAGTTGTTTTCCACAAACTTAATGGCTTGGATGATCTCGCTCTCAGATATGCTTGAGAGAAGGACGCTATAGCTTATTTTTTGCGGCGGCAGAAAAAAGGAGTTTTCAAGAGTTATTTCTTCAATTTTTTCGCCGCAGTTGCTGCATATTTTAGGATCTGTGGACTCTTTTAAACATGAAAAGCATATAAATGCGCCTGTTTTCTTGGTGTTTGTCGTGTTGTTCATTGTTTCGCTGCCTTTTTCAGAAACAGGGTCAGAGTGCACTTTCCTTAGCCCCGTATCCGTGATGGACCGATGGTGGTCGGCGCCAAGCTAAAACAGGCTGTGTGTTGTCCCCGCAAGGAAGCACAGTATGCCTCGACAGCCTAGAATTGATCTGCCCCACATCGCGCAACATGTCGTTCAACGCGGTAACGATCGACGTCCGTGTTTCTTCCAGGACGTAGATTACCTTCGCTATTTGAGTGAACTGCGCGAACTGGCCACGCGGGCCGGCTGAGAAACAGGGGTCAGAGTGCACTTTCCTTAGCCTCGTATCCGTAATGGACCGATGGTGGTCGGCGCCAAGCTAAAACAGGCTGTGTGTTGTCCCCGCAAGGAAGCACAGTATGCCTCGACAGCCCAAAACAGGGGTCAGAGTGAACTTTCCAAGTAAAGTCCACTCTGACCCCTGTTTTGCGTGTTTTGGAAATCTCTGCTCCATTTTTAGCGATCATGTTTATTTTGATTTAATAGCTTATTTGCTAAATTGCTGATTGACTCTTCTTTGTGGTGTGTGAACTTGGATAATATTATTAATTTATCCGCTTTGTCGGACTCGGAAATTATTTCCAAGGCTTGATAAAGTGAATCTGGATGTAGCTTATCAAGCCTCCTCGTTGTTATGGCTATAGCAACAGCTTGAGCCGTAGTTAGTGTCGCCGCTAAGCCGAGGACCATAAAATAACTGTATTCAATATCAGGGTTTTCTCCGTTGATCACCAGATCGTCTAATTTCAATATTAAATTGTTTACTTCTAATTCTTCGTAGTCGCCCCGTTCAATTCTTCTGTAAATGAGATCCAATAACCCGTCGCGATCGTAATCGCTGAGGCTTTGGTAGTTATTAAGCGCGTCTTCCACTTGAGTCATGGTTTCTTTCTCATCAGGTCGATTAACCAATCTGGCGGCGCCGGCATTCAGAAACAGGGGTCAGAAACAGGGGGGCAGAGTGCGCTTTCCTTAGCCCCGTATCCGTAATGGACCGATGGTGGTCGGCGCCAAGCTAAACAGGCTGTGTGTTGTCCCCCGCAAGGAAGCACAGTATGCCTCGACAGCCTAGAATTGATGCGCCCCACATCGCGCAACATGTCGTTCAACGCGGTAACGATCGACGTCCGTGTTTCTTCCAGGACGTAGATTACCTTCGCTATTTGAGTGAACTGCGCGAACTGGCCACGCGGGCCGGCTGCGCGATTCACGCCTACGTGCTGATGACGAATCATGTCCATCTGTTGCTCACGCCATCTCAGGCGGGGCAGGTAAGTGCGATCATGCAGGCGCTGGGACGACGTTATGTCCGCTATGTTAATGATCGTTATCCTCGCACCGGTACCCTGTGGGAAGGGCGGTACAAGGCGTGCCCTGTCGACACAGATAGCTATTTGCTGCACTGCTATCGGTATATAGAACTCAATCCCGTGCGTGCAGGGATGGCGAGCACACCAGGCGATTATCGCTGGTCCAGCTATCACGCGAATGCGTCTGGCCAATCCAGTGCTCTGCTCACTCCGCATCCCACCTATCTGGCGCTGGGTACGGGCAGCGCATATCGTCAACACGCTTATGCCCGCTTGGTTGCAGAGATACTAAATCCAGACGAAGTGGCGCTTATTCGGCTGCGGCTGCAGCGCCAACACGCACTCGGTACTGACCGGTTTCGAGCCATGATCGAAGCCCAGTTGCAGCGGCGCGCAGGTCCGGCAAAGATTGGGCGTCCGTATAAAGATCGGCCGGGGCCGGGGAGTGGAATGAAAAGTCCACTCTGACGCCTATTTTCAGGGCGTCCGTGCAAGAATCGGCTGGGGGTCGGAGAGTGGAGCGAAAAGTCCACTCTGACCCCTGTTTTGGGCTTGGTTGCAGAGATACTAAATCCAGACGAAGTGGCGCTTATTCGGCTGCGACTGCAGCGCCAACACGCACTCGGTACTGACCGGTTCCGAGCCATGATCGAAACCCAGTTGCAGCGGCGCGCAGGTCCGGCAAAGATCGGGCGTCCGTCTAAGGCTCGATAGAGCTTGGAAAGTGCACTCTGACCCCTGTTTCGGAGAGTGGAATGGAAAGTCCACTCTGACCCCTGTTTTCCTTCACTCTATCGTGAACAAAGTTTTCGCCGCGAGCGTAACTGGTTCAAAAGTACCATTTTCCTTTTTTTTATAGATCACGACCTGAATAGTGAGGTCGTAGCTTCCGGCCTCAACATAATCATGATCATCCTCTCCCGCCAGGGCATCAACCAGAATATCGTGTGTTCGATCAGGGCCTACGTCTATCGATGCCTTCGGAGAAGTCAACGTACTTCTGTTAAAACCGAAAGACGGACCTTCGTCATCGACCGCCTGAAAATAGACAACATTGACATCGATGGTCCTTGCTATTTCCATCTTATCGCTGAAGTGTAGCGAGACCAAGAGCGGAAGTTCGGTAATTCCCGCACGATAGTCGAAGCCGTCCACTCGTTTGACTTGTAGCATCACAACCCCCTTTTTGATTTCGACGCGTGTAACTGCTTCCGATTGTAATTCATGTATCTTTCGAATATCGATATTTCATCAGGCGTCAAGCCAAATCGCTTCCCTTGCCACTGATTGGTCGAAGCCGCAAAAACTTCCTTTTCGTATGTGCTTATATTGGTGGGGTTGTTCCAGTACTTCTTTGCGTGATGAAATGCCAGATTTCTGGTGGCGCTATTCATCTCTACGCCAGCCGGGGTAAAACTCTTTTTCATGACCTTGTTGAAATGGCGCAAGTGCCTGATTTCGTGCAATATTGTGAGTCCTTGGAGTTCGGCATTTCCGAAATTACTCGCGATGCTAATCGCCGGACTTTTGCCTCTCACTTCGAATTCCCCCATCACATCACCATCCACGAAATCGCTGTGTCGGGCTGAGCTATAGATCTCATAAATCTTGTCGGAGTACTTCTTCCCGAAGACACGCTCGATGCTCTTGAAGGACTGAGCCACCTTTTCTGCCGCCGGAAGATCAACAAAACTTTCGTCTATCCTTCCGTGAATTTCTTTGGTCATACCGCCTTTCCGCATAAGTTGCGTAAGGTCGTTCGCACCCGACACGGTCAACAATTCTCCCGAAATGTCAGCGTTGCCACTTGCTCGTACAGCAATGTCTGCAAGGGCTCGTTCCTCGCTAACGATATGGACAGCGAAGTCGCTTGATAGATTGCCCTCCCGAATCTTCCTTATGTTAGCCAGAATCTGTGCGCGCTGATATGCCCTGGAGACAGTGCGGTCGGCAACATTGGCCGTGTCGAAAGCGGCATCGAGCGCATCCACCGCTCCGGTCAGCGCTCGACCGCCCATGCCGACGCCCTTCGCGGCCAAGCCCTCCAGGCCTGCTGTCGCGACAAAGGCCACCGCACCGGTGCCGATAATGCGCCACTGGTCGTCGGAGGACATGCCCATGAAGTCAGAAGTGAGGCCAACCGCTTTCCAATACGTATCGCCCGGATTGAAAGCTACTTGCACCCCACCTTCAATGGCCTCATCACGGGAGCGTTTGTCGGTGAAGAGGTTGTAGACGGAATTGGCGCCTTGCGCGATACCGATGCCGGCGTGACTGAAGATGGTGCCGGCGTTGGCCCCCAAGTCCCCCAAAATCGAACCTCGGAATCCGTCGTAATACTCCTTGGTGTTGTTCCTGCTCTGCTCGAAGCCACGCGCATCCCGCGTATTCTGGCTCTCCACAGGACCGCCGCCGATGCGGATCGGTGCTGCGCTGTGGAGCCACTCTGTATACGCTGGAGCCATCGAGGCGGTCTTATCGGCCCAGTAATTGACCATCCCAGCCACCCCTTGGTAAGTGGCGGCGGTCAGCCCGGTCTGTTTGTAGCGGGTGGTCCAATCCCACAGGTCCATGGAGAATCGGTTGAAATGCTCATTGGTCGTTACCACCAGACGGTCGAGATTCTCTGCGCCATTCTCGTATGCACCAACGACATAGCCGGACGCGAGAGAGCGACTGTTCTGCACGGTGGAGCCGGCCATACCGCTCAAGCCGCTGCCTGTCTCGAAGCCGTACCCAAGCGCCAGTCCGAGGCCATCCCAGCTTGAAGCGTAATCGGGCTCATTCAACCACGACTCAGTCGAGAACGAATCCGAGCTTTCCCAGTTCGAACTATCGCTGTCGCCCGCCGCGCTTGCTTCGTACGCGACGGCGCTGGCATCGCCGATCATGCTGCCCAACGCATTGCCGAAGGCGTCGGTGACAATTGAACGCAGGTCGACCCCATCGCCGATACCCATAACGTTGCGAGTTGCGGCGCTGACCACACCCGCGGTCATGCCTTTGGTAAAGCTTCTGCTGAAGTTCGAATTAAGTTTGAGTCGATCGCTGATTGCCGGACCTGCATAAGATGCGACCAGATTCGTAAAGGTACCTGCAACGATATTTCGCCAACTGAAGCTGGTATCCAGCCCGGCAATCTTGTCACCGGCATACGCTGCCAGCGGATTACCGATGGCTTGAGCGGCCACTCTGCCAAATCCAGCTGTTGCACTGACCGCCTGCTCTGCGCCATCGACGGTACTACCAAATCCTGCAGCGGCTCCACCAGCGATCTCGGCAATGCCGCCTGTAATAGCGCCTGTAATTGCTCCGGCCGCAACCGCCCGCCAGCTGAAACTGGATATTCCCATGAAGCTGCCGGCGGCTTGGCCAGCCAGAGCGCCAGCTGCACCAGCGACGCCGCCAATGAACATGGCGGTACCTAGTCCTAGCGTGCCTGCTGTAGGCAGCGCAGCCAGGATGGTGCCGCCCGTAAAGACAGCAACGGCTACAACGATGACTAAGACGATCACCTTGGCGACGCTGCTGCAGGCGGCCTTCGGCGGCGGTATATGGGGCAAACTCGGCGTAGTCGACCCAATCGCTTCGGACGGGTTATACGGCTTGAACGTACCCGCATCGTTGCGACTGACATCAACGTTCGGCGCTTCCAACTGCAAACCGCCACCGATCTCCTGATCCGGATCGCCCAAGCCGTTCGCCTGCGCCAGCACGTACCACTGCTGTTCGTTGCCGTACACGCGACGGGCCAGGTCGCGCAGGCTTTCGCCGGCCAGCGCGGTGACCTTGCCGCCGCCGGCTTCGTATAGGCCCATGCCGTTGAGGCTGACGATGCCGAGTGCGCCTTCGCGCACTTGCGCCATCTGCTGGCCGCCGGCGTAGGCGAACAGGTAGTTCGGTTTGGTCGTGCCGGTCTGGGTGAACTGGCCGTTGCTCAGGGTGCCTTCGCGGCGGGTCTGCACTTGGCCGTCGCCGTTGTAGGCGTAGTAGCGCACGCGGTCGTCGAGGGTGCCGTTCTTCAGGCGGGTGTTTTCGACCTGCGAGATCAGGCGGCCGTAGGCGTCGTAGCTCAGCGTGTTGGTGGTGGCCTTGTAGTTGTTGTCGGTGCTGGAGCCGCTGACGCTCTTTTCTTGGTAGCTCTCCCAACCTTCGTAGGTGACGGTGTAGGTGTGCATGTAGCCGGGGGCGAAGGTGCGGTAGCTCGTGGCCTTGCCGGAGCCGTCGTAGGTGCTCTGATTGTTGTTGTCGAGGTAGTCGACGCGGCTCTTGCGCACGTCGAGCACGCTGGTGTCGGTGGCCTGGCGGCCGTTCTCGTTATTCCGCGCGGCCTGGCGGACCCAGTTGGCCAGGTCGCCGTTGCGGGTCCATTGTTCCTGGTAGATCAGGCGGCCGTCGGCGTCGTAGGCGAAGTTTTCCGCCTGCGAGAGCCAGCCGCCGATTTCGTAGGTTTCGTATTCTTCGTGGATGCCGCCGGGATTGGAGGTGTAGGTGTAGGTATCGCCCGCGGCAATGTAGGTACGGCTGCCGAGCTGGCGATTGTTGGCGTCGTAGCTGAAAACGCGATTGATGCCGCCGAAGTAGCTGCTGCCGGCCAGTTGCTCCTGGAACTCGACGGTGCGGTTGCCGCGCAGGTCGTAGTCGCTGCGCTGCACTTTGAGGTTGTTGAAGCGGTAGAAGGTGCGGGTGACCGCATGGCCGGCGGCGTCGTAACCCAACTGGTACGAGTCGCCGCCTTGCTCGGTGAGCACGATCTGGCCGTTGACCATGCGGCCGTTGTTGATCGCGATGCGGTTCTCGGCGTCGTAGGTGAACCAGTAGTCGCGCACGTCGATCGGCGTGGGCGTGCTCGCCATGGCGCTGGCGGTGGTTGCGGTGGCGGCGCTCTCGGACTCGGGCGCCATGTCGAAGCTCAGGCTGCTTTGCGCCGGGCCGCCGGGTTGCGACAGCGGTACGCCGCCGCCGGGGCTGTAGTGGACACGGACGACGAAACTCATGTCGACGGACGCGCCGAAGCTGTCGGTGGCGCGCACGGTGACGGTGTAGGTTCCGTTCTGGCCGGGCGGGTACAGATTGAACTGGTGGCCGCCGAACGTGCCGCTGCTGTAGCTGTAGTACACCCAGCTCGGCGAGTTGATCAGTTGATAGCTCAACGGATTGCCATCGGGATCGACGAAGGCATCGACCGGCCAACTGGCTTCTCCCGCGGCGCCTTCGCTCGGCGAGATCGACATGCTCACGTCTTGCGGGGTGTAGTTGCGGATCGGCGCGCGGTTGGGCGGCGCGACCGCATTGACCGTGATCACGAAGCTGGTCGAGGCCGAGTCGTAGCCATCGGAACCGGTGACGGTGACGGTGTAGCTGCCGGCGGTGCTCGGCGTGCCGCTGATGACGCCGGTGCTGCTCATGCTCAGGCCCGGCGGCAGGCCGGTGGCGGTGTAGGTGGCGACCTGGCCGCCGCCCGCATCGGTGAACGCGGGGATCTGGTAGGCGAAGCCGGTGCCGACGCCGGCGGTCTGGTTGGGGATCGAGGAGGCGACCGGCGGGTGGTTGACGTAGCTGCCGAAGCCGAAGTCGATGATCTTGCTGGCGCCGAACGCATCGGTGGCGGTGTAGTACAGGCGCACGTTGCTCGCGCCGCTGGCCACGCCGCTGATGGTGCGGCTTTGCGCGTCGAAGCTCAGCCCGGCGGGCAGGCCGGTCAGCTGGTAGGTGATCGCATCGCCTTCGGGATCGGTGAAGGCCGGCAGCTGATAGCTGTACCCATGCCCGACCGCCGCCCACGGCATCGAGAACGTGGCCGGCGGGTTGGGCGCCTGGTTGTTCGCGCGCACGGTGATCGCCATCGTCGTGGTCTTGACCGCGCCGCTGGTGTCGGTGGCGGTGAAGCTGACGGTGTAGACGGTGCCCGACGGAATGTCGCCGGGGACGCGGCCGATCAGCCGCAGCTCCGGGCGCGCGGGGTTGTCGATGCGCTGGAACGACAGCCACGCCGGCAGGCCGCTGGCGGTGACGGTGAAACTGTCGCCATCGGGGTCGGTGAACACTTGCGCCAGCGGGCTCGACCAGCTGAAGTCGCTGTTGTGCATCGCGGCCACGGCCGGCAGCGGCGACGGACCGGTCGGCGCGCTGTTGGCGGCGGCGTTGACGTGAATGGTCTTGACCACCGACAGGCCGTTCTGGTCGGTCGCGCGCAGCATCACCGCGAACACGCCGACCGCGGTCGGGTCGGCGCGCAGCAGCATCGTGGTCGGATCGATCTGCAACCAAGCCGGCAGCGAACTCAGGTTGTCGATGCTCAGCCGCAGCTGGTCGCCAATGTCGAGGTCGTAGAAATAATCGCTGGCGCGCAGGGTCTTGGTGAGGTTCGTGCCGACCTTGACCGGGATCGTCTCCGGCGCGGTGTTGAACACTTGCGGGCCGACGTTGCTGCGCACGTACAGGGTGAACGTGGTCGCGGCCGCATTGCCGGGGTTGCCGGTTTCCGAGGCGAGCAGGCGGATCGACAGGTCCTGGTCGGCGGCGTTGGCGGCGGGCTGGGCGGTGAAGATGATCTGGCCGGTGGCGGCGTCGCGCCGCGCGGTCAGCCACGCGGGCAGGGGGCTGCCGTCGGCGAGGCTGATCTGCAGGGTCAGCGGGTCCTGCTGGGCATCGAGGAAGATCTCGTTGAACACCAGCGCGAACTCGGTGGTCGCGCCCTTGTGGACCGAGCGCGAAGGCGGCGACTGCACCAGTTGCGGCGCGGTGTTGATCGCGGGCACTTCGGCCGAGTCGGCGCCGTAACCGGCCGAGGCCTGCACGCGGCGCCGGTTGCCGACGGCGTCGTAGCTGTAGGTCAGGTCGAACGCGCGCTTGGCCGCGCCGTTGGACAGGTCGTCCTGCACCACGCGCTGGACGCGGTTGTTGCTGTCGTACCAGGTGCGGGTGATCGTATGCACGACCTTGCCGCCGGCGTCGGTGGTGTTGATTTCTTCGAGCGTGCGATTGCCGGCGGCGTCGTACTCGTAGCGATAAGTCGGGGCGGCGCCGTTCTCATGCAGCGCTTTGATCAGGCCATTGGCGTAGTAGGTGGTGTAGCGGATGGCATCCCCGGCCGGACCGCCCGATTGGGTCTCGGCGGTGATCTGTCCGGTGGTGGCGTCGTAGGCGTAGTTGAAATCGCGGCCGCTGAGGTTGTTGTGGTCGGTCAGACGGCCGTAGACGTCGTAGTCCCACGACAACTGATGCAGACGCACCGTCTCGCCATCGCGATCGACGATCGTCGCCGCATTGATCGACCAAAGGGTTTCGTAAATCTTGCGGCCCTGCGTGTCGTAGACGTAACCGGTACCTACGCCCATCGCCGTGCGCGACAGCAGCAACCGGTGTTGGCTGTCGTACTCGTAACGCGCCAGATTGTTGAGCGCGTCGAACACCTGGACGCGGTCGCCGTTCTGGTTCAACACATAACGCTGCAGCGCCGAACGCGTGCGTCCGCCAGCGCCGTTCGCAAGGTAGTCGCCGATCTCGACCACGCGGCCCAGGCGGTCGTAGTCCTGGTAGGTAAGGTAGCCGAGCGGGTTCTGGGTGATGCGTTGGTTGCCCAGCGCGTCGAACGCGAATCGGGTCGTCTGGCCCAGCGCGTCGCGCGTGGCGATCAGGCGCCCGGCCGCATCGTATTCGTTGGTACGGGTATTTCCATTGGCGTCGCGGGTGCCGATCAGGCGGCCGAGCGCGTCGTAGAACCACTGGTTGACCGGGCGCACCCAGCTGACCGCGCCGGTATCGGACACGACCTGGACGATCGGGCGCTCGTCGCGCACGACCTGATTGGCTTCGTTGTACTGGTAGTTGGTGCGGTAGCCGCGTGCGTCGATCACTTCCAGCACGTTGCCCCAGCGGTCCAGGCGTTGCTGGATGTTGGATGTGGCGTTCGGGTCGGCGGTGTGCGACGGCAGGCGAGTGGCGGTGGTGCGGCCCAGGCGATCGGTGGTGTTCCAGGTGATCGCGTCTACTTTCTGTCCGTCGGACGTGGCGACCACGTGGGTTTCGCGCACTTGATGTCCGGCGAGGTTGTAGCCGAAGTTCTTGGGCACGAATGCTTCGTTAGACGTGACCAGACGGCCCGCGCCGTCGTAGCCGTAGTTCAACGTGCCCTGGATCCCCGCGTAGGTCTTCTGGACGATTTCGCCGAATGCGTTGTAGACCACCGCTTCGGACGTGTCGGTGCCGGAGCCGAGGCCGTTGAGCAGGTCGCGGGTCTGGCTGCTGCCGGTCTGGCGACCGGCCTTGTCGTAGCTGTACCACGAGTGGACGCGCACGTCGTAGGTGGCTTCGCTGCCGGACAGGACGGTCCAGCGATGGACGACGTTGTCGGCCGCGTCGTAGTCGCTATACGTGCTCTGATCGTTGCTGTTGATCGTAGCGACCGCGCGACCTTGCCAGTCGTAGCGGACACGATCGATCTGGTCCTTGTTGTCGTCCGCAATTACGTTCCCGGCGGCATTCTTGCCATTGGCGAACCGGCGCGTCAGCACGATATTGCCGAACGCGTCGTAGATCATGTTGGTAAACGGGGAGACGTATTCGTACATCCACGACGTCGTCAAATCCCGATCGGTGCCGCTGCCCAGCAAGGAGAAGGTCGTATCGTTGATGACGGCGCGCACCGGCTCGGTCACGCTGACCGCGTTGCCGAGCGAGTCGTAGTCGGTCTTGGTGATGCCGGTATCGTCGATGACTTCGGTGACGCGGTTTTCGCCGTTGTAGCGGAACTGGGTGAACACATCGCGTACGCCGGAGCTGCCGTCGTTGCGCTGGAAGTGGCGCACCACGGCTTGGATCGACTTGCGGCCCAATGCGTCGTAGCCGTAACGGATCGCGCGATCGTAGCCGCTGACGTCGTCGCCGGCCGGCGGCGGGTTGGGCGGTGCCAGCGTGGTCAGGCCGATGGTCGACACGGCGCGGGCGAACTCGACGGTTTCGGTGACTTCGCCGGTGGCGTTGTATTGGGTGCGGGTGACGTAGCCTTCGGCGTCTACGGTCATCGTGACCCGGCCGACCAGGTCGTAATAGGTGTAGCTGTCGGCCCAGCGCGCATCGGCCTGGCCCGCGGTGCCTTGCAGCAGGATCGACTCCTTGACCTTGTTGCCGAAGCCGTCGTACTCGACCCGCACGGTCGGCGAGCCCGTCGCGGCGGCGCCGGCGGCGGTGTAGTAGGTGACCTGCGCCTGTTCGATCTGCACGGCGAGACCGCGCTGGTCGTAGCGCGTGGTGATGGTGCGGTCCTGCGCGCCGGCCACGACCGCGCCGGCGGTTTCGATCTGCGCCAGCGTGATCGGCTGGCCTACCGCCCATCCCGCCATCGCGGCGGTGTTGAGGCGTGCTTCGTAGCGGCGCAGCTGGGTCTTCTGGCCGAAACCGTCGTAGCTGTTGCGGGTGACGTAGTTTTCCTGGTCGATGTCGTAGGCCAGTTGCCCCTGCGCGTCGTAGACCTTGTAGCTGTAGTTGCCGCGTACGTCCTTCTGCACCACGGCGCGGCCGAGTGCGTCGTAGACGATTTCGATGGTCGGCTGGATGCCCGAGGCGACCAGTTGTCCGTTGGCCGGATCGATCTTGCCGGCGTCGGGGAAGATCGTGCGGATCTGGTTGCCGCGGTTGTCGTACTCGTAGCGGGTGATGCGGCTTTGCGTGGTGTCGGCGTTCTCGGTTCGGGCGACGACATTTCCCAGTGCGTCGTAGGCGGTCCGGGTGATGACGCGCCGCACGCCATAACTGTGGTTGCCAGCCGAATCGACGCTGGCGAGCCATACGTCCGGACTGATCTCGGCGGTGCGGCGGCCGGCCGCGTCGTATTCGTAGTTCCAGATGGCTCCGTTCTTGTTGCGGAAGGCGGTGACCTGGCCCAGCGGGTTATAGGTGTAGTCCTCGTATTGGTTCAGCGCGTCGGTGACGCGGACCACACGACTCATCGCGTCGTAGGCGGTCGTGGTCTTGCGCACGTCGGCGATGCCGGCGACCGCGGCGGACACCGCGGCCTCGTTCATCGGCGTAACGATGGAGATGTATCCGCCGTAGCGTCGTGTCTCGACGAGGCGGCCGGCACCGTCGTAGCGCTGTTCGTTGACCGCGCCGAGATCGTCGACGGTGAAACGCACGCGGCCCGCGGCGTCGAACACGTACTGGGTCGAGCGATATCGGTCGGCGCTGGCGTAGGCGCCCGCCGCGCCCAGCGCGGCGTTGACGTCGGCCGGTGTCGCCACCGGGCCGAGTGCGATCGGCACGACGTATTGGTACTGCGCGATCACCCGGCCGGCGCCGTCATAGCGGCGTTCGCTGACCAGATAGGTGCTGGCGCTGTTCTGGGTGAGGGTGTAGCGCTCGCGGCCGGCGGCGTCGTAGATGCGGCGCACGACCGCGTCGGTGCTGGCGTTCTGGGCAGCGACGGCGGTGATGTCGGCAACCGTGGCGGTGCCGGCGGCCAGCTTGGTCCATAGCGCGGCATTGATCGTTGCGGCTTGCGCGTGACGTCGCTCCATGGTGACGCGACCGGCGGCATCGTAGCTGCGCGTGCTGACGTAGCCTGCGCCGTCGACGGTCGCGGCGATGCGGCCGGCGCTGTCGTAGACCTGGTAACTGCGCAGATCGCGCGCATCGCTGGCGATCGCCGTGGTGCGCGAGCGCAGGGTCGCTTCAGCGGCCGGATCGCCGGCGATCAATTGCGCCTTGAGGGTCGCGTCGATGGTGATCGCGCTGGCGTAGGCGCGCGTGTCGACGGTGCGGCCAGCGGCGTCGTACAGCAATTCGACCACGGCGCCATAGGCATCGACGCTGAAGTGCGCGCGGCCGGCGCTGTCGTAGGTGGTATAGCCGACCAGGTCGGCGGCGTTGTCGACCGCGGTGACGTCGACGACGTCCTGCGGCGAAGCAGTGCCGGCGGTCAGCTTGGCGCGCAGGGTCGGATTGAGCTGGGCCGCGCGTGAGTAGCGCTTATGCACGGTCTGGCGGCCGGCGGCGTCGTACACGTAGGAGATCACCGTGCCGGCATTGTCGACGGTGGTGCGCAGTTCGCCGAGCGAGGTAAAGACTTGATAGGTGATCTGGTCGCTAGCGTCGTTGCGCAGCGCCGCCAGATTGAAGTCGCTGGGCAGCGCCGTACCGTCGAACAGCTTGCCGAGCATGGTCGTGCCGAAGTCGGGCCACAGCGCGGCATAGTGGCGGATCGACGAGACTCGGCCGGCGGCGTCGTAGCTGTACTCCTGGATCGTACTGGCCGTGCTCAGCACCAGCCGTACACGGCCGTCGCGGTCGTAGACGGTGTAGCTGCCCGGATCGAGCGAGTTCCATGTGATGCGCGCATCCAACTGGGCGATGGTAGTCGCGTCGGTCAGGGTCGATGCGTCGGTCGCGACGATCAGAGTGCGCGTGGCCACGACCTTGCCGGCGAGGTTGTACCAGTTGCGCGTCATCACTCCAAGCGGATCGACCGTATACATCACTCGATCGGCTTCGTCGTAATAGAACCGGGTGACGTTGCCGGTCGCGTCGGTGCGACGCACGACGTTGTCGTTGGCGTCGTAGGCGTAACTCGTGATCAGGTTCAGGCCGGACGGATCGAGGCGTTCGGCGGTGCGGCGGCCGAGTACGTCGTAGTCGTACTGGATCGTGCGCGCCTGCGCGGTCCCGGCGCCTTCGGTCACGGTGATCTGCCGGCCCAGCGCATCGTAGGTGTAGGCCGTGCGCAGGTTCAAACCGGCCGGGTCCAATGCGACCTGGGTCAGGCGGCCTTCGCGGTCGTAGCTGTAGGCGGTCTTGCGGCCGCTGGCATCGGTGACTTCGCTCTGGCGGCCTTGGCCGTCGTAGCGGTAGGTCGTGGTCAGCGCGAGACCCGCGGGATCTTCGATCCGTTGCAGCAGGCGGCCGACCGCGTCGTAGCGCAGCTCGACCCGGCGCCCGGTGCGATCGACCGTGGCGCTGAGCAGGCCGCGCGCGTCGTATTCGTTGGAATCGGCGCGGCCGAGCGCGTCGGTGGTGCTCTTGAGGTTGCCGTCGCGGTCGTAGAGGTAGCTGGTGTTGGCGACGGTGCCGCCGGGCAAGGGCGTGGCGACGTTGACCTGCTGGCCGTGGCGATTGAAGGTCGTGGTCACGCTCACGCCTTCGGGCGTGGTGATCGTGGTGGTGCGGTTGGCGGTGTCGTAGGCGCTGGTGGTGGTGCGGCCCATCGCGTCGGTGACGCTCAGCACGCGGCCGTAGGCGTCGTAGCTGCTGCTGACCAGTTCCTGGCGGCCCATCACCGTCTGGCTTGCGGTCAGCTGGCGGCCGAGGCGGTCGTAGCTGTAGGTCGTGGCGATGCCGCGCGCATCGACGGCCGTGGTCACGCGGCCGAAGGCGTCGTAGGTCCACGCTTCGCCGCGCTGCACTGCGTGGCCGCGCGAGTCGGTACGCGCAATCAGCAGGCCACGTTTGTCGTATTCGAATTCAACCGTCGGCGCACCGGTCATCGGATATGCGCGCTCTTCGCGGACCTTCTCGCCGAACGCGTTGTAGGTGTAACGGGTGGCGATGCCTTCGGCGTCGACCGAGTCGATGACCTGGCCACGCTGGTCGTAGGTGATGCTGCGTCGGCTATCGCTGGCGGCCACGTAAGCCAGCGTGGTGATGGCGGTGGCGGCGCTGTCGCGGCTGCCGGCGGTGGCTAGGGTGATGCGGCCGGTGTAATTGGTGGTGTCGCGCACTTCGCCGAAGGCGTTGTAGCGGATCTCGGTGACTTCGCCTAGCGCATTCGCCACGCCGCTGGCATTGGCCACGCCCTTGACGGTGAAGGTCGGCTGGCCGCTGGCATCGTAGAAGTACCAGGTCTTGTTGCCGGCCGCGTCGATGCTTTCGATGCGCTGGCCCAGGGTGTTGTAGCTGTGACGCACGCCGTACTGCGCATACACCGCGTCGAGTTGCGCCTCGGTCATGCCGGCGGTGACGCGGATCGCGCCTTCGCCGTCGAGCTCGCCGATCAGTTCGCCGAACACGTTGTAGCGAAAGCGCCCTTCGCGCACCTCGCTGGTATCGGCCGCCGTTTCGCTGCGGACCAAGTGGCCTTGCACGTCGTAGGTATAACGGGTCACCGTGCCTTCGGCGTTGCGCTCGGTGCTCAGCCGGCCCAGGCTGTCGTAGCTGCGGCGGGTTTCCTGCAGCGTGCCGGTGATCGCCGACGCGTGCAGGGTCGCCAGGGTTTCGCTGCCGCTCAGGCCGGTCAGCTGCTTGGCGTAGGCCAGCACCGCGCGTTCGTTGCGCGCTTCGTCGAACACGAACTCGGTCAGGTAGCCCTCGGCGTTCAACTGGCCGACGACGTTGCCGCGGCCATCGTAGAACCAGCGGGTGAGTTGATCGGCGGCGGCGTTCGCCGGGCGCAATTGAGTGAGCGTGCCGGCGGCGCGCTGCGCGCTCGCGGTCACGGTCGCGTAGGCCCTGCTGGCGATGCGGCGGCCGGCGGGGTCGTAGCTGTGTTCGACTAGATAGCCTTCGGCGTCGAGCGCGCCGGTCTGGCGGCCGCTGGCGTCGTAGAAATAGCGGATCGTGCGCGTGTTGCCGGCGCTGTCCTGGGCGGTCGTCTGCAACAGGCGGCCCGCGCCGTCGTAGCTGTGGGTGGTGGTCGCGCCGTCGCTGCCGGATTTCTGGGTGAGCAGGCGGCCCAGTGCGTCGTAGGTGTTCGTGCTCGTCCGGTCGTCGGCGGTCGCGGCCGGCCGGATCGCGGCGACCGTCGCGGGCACGACCTTGCCGGCCGTCAACCACGTACTGGCATCGACCCGGGTTGCGTAGGCCTTGGTCTGGATCACCCGGCCCAGGTCGTCGCGGATGAATTCGATCACCGCGCCGGTTTCATCGACCTGGGCCGCCAGCTGACCCTCTTCGTCGTAGAAGAAATAGCTGCGCGCACCGCCCGCATCCTCGCTCGCGCGCAAGCGCCCGGCGGTGTCGTAGTAGTTCTTCGACACCGTCCGCGCCGCGCCGCCGCTGAATGCGGAATCGGTGACGCTGATCAGTTGGCCGGCCTTGTCGCGCACTTCGACCCGCAGCAGGTCGTTGCTGGTCACCCCGTCGTTGACCGTGCCGCCCTCGATCACCATGCGCACGCTGGCGCCGGAGTCCTGGTAGGTCCATCGCGAGGTCGTGCGCCGTACCTCGTCGCTGCCGGCGCCGACCTTTTCGCTGATCACTTCCGACAGCAGGCGGCCCATGCCGTCGTACAGATAGGTCGTGGTCTGGACGATGTCGCGGCCGTCGTTGGCGGCGACGGTGGAGCTGCGCAGCGCGCGGCGCTGGGTCAGCTGTCCATGCGCGTCGTATTGGTACTGGACGATCTCGGTCGCGTCGTTTTCGACGCCGTTGCCGGAGCCGTCGACCGCGGCATAGACCTTGGTGCCCGACAGCCGGCCCTTGAGGTCGTAACTGGATTCGCTCAGCGTGCTCTGCGCGCGTTGCGCCGTGGTGGCCCAGGCGGTCAATCCGGCCAGGGTCATCACGCCGCTGTAGGCCGCGCCCAGGTATTGGCGCGACTTCGACACCTGGCCCGCGCCGGCGCCAACGGTCTCGTACTCGAACTCATGCACCGCGCCGAGCGCGTCGATCACGAAGCGCACGCGGTCCTGCGCGTCGTAGACATACGAGGTGGTCAGGCCGCCGCTGGGTGCCTGCGCGCCCAGTTCGCGGTCGGCGTCCAGGCCGGTGTAGACCGTCTCGCTGGCCAGCTGGTTGCTCGCGGTGTAGGTGCGCTGCACCGCGGTCGCTGCCGTGCCCGAAGCGGGGTTGACGGTATTCCACTGCCACAGCACGTTGCCGTTGGCGTCGTACTGGTACACGGTCTCGCTCAAGGTGGCGCTGCCGCGCACGGCCTTGACCCGGGTGACGTTACCGCTGGCGTCGTAGCTGTACTGGGTCAGGTCGCGCACGCCCGACACCGCCGGCGAACGCACTTCGATCAACTGCCCCGCTGCGTCGTAGACATAGCCCCACGAGCGTCCGGTCGAGTCGGCGACTTCGGTGCTGCGGTTGGCGGTGTCGTAGGTGAAGGTCAGGGTCTGGCCGGCGCCGTCGCTGTCGTCGGTGTTGACGTCGCCGCGGGTCAGCGTGCGCACCCGGCCTTGCGCGTCGTAGGTGTAGCTGACCAGCGTGCCGTCGCTCTGCCGTACCTGGCTCAGTTGCAGGCTGCTGACGTCGACATAGGTATAGACCGTGTGGAAACGGTAGCCGTCGTTGTTGGCGAAGTTGCTGGTGTCCCAGACGTCGCGATCGCCCGCGGCATCGGCCGGGGTCAGGTCGACCAGCACCGAACTCAACCGACCCGAGCCGTCGTAACCGTAGGTGACTTGCTCATTGACCACGCCATTGATGCGGGTCGACAACGTGCTCAGCCGGCCATTGGCGTCGTAACCGAAGATCAGCGCTTCCTGCGGCCCGCCTTCGACCGCCTGCACTTCGCTGATGCGGTTGCTGGCGTCGTACACGACATTCCAGGTCGCGGCCGACACGCCATCGGACTTCAAATCGCGAATCCGCGTCAGCCGTCCCTTGAGCGTGGCGTCGGCATGATTGGCGTACTGCTCCTCGCGGCGGGTGCTGCCTTCGACCCAGGTCCAGGTGCTGGTCGCGCCGTCGCGGTTGAGCGTGTCGTGCGCGCCATCGCCGGTGGTCGAGCGGTACAGGTCGGCGCTGACGAACGCGAAGTCCTGGTACGAACCATCGCCGGTGTAGCGGCGCATCACGCTGCCGGCGGCGTTGAGCGTGCCCGACAGCAACTCGACCCGGCGTTCGAAACCGGTGATCCACGCGTCGGCGCCGACATCGGCCAGCAGGCCGCGGCTGTTGTAGGTGCGCTGCGCGGCGATGCTCATGCCGCGGAACAGCAACTGCTCGTCCTGGCTTTGCAGCAGCAGGTTGCCGGTGGCGATGTTGACGTACTGGTTGTCCCGACCTTGCCCCAGCCGCGCGCCACCGCCCAGACCGGTCCCGATCTGACTCGCCGAGCCGTTGAACAGACCCAGACCGTTACCCGAAATCACTGCCGACATGCCGACTTCCCCAAGATAGTTCGATGGTTCGCCGCTTTCTTGCAGCGGCCTATCTACCTATCCATGGGACGGGGAAAAGGTTTAGGTCGGATGAAGTGTTATTTCAGTCAGAATTTTTGCTTGGGATTGGGTGTTCATATGGGACAATTGGTTCTGGGCTGAACTGGCCCGGCCCGGCCGGCCGCTGAATCGCCCCGCAGTACCGATGCGAATTGGCCCTAAACCGTTCGCCCCATGGCGCGGATACAAAAGCTGTGGCCCGGGGCGCCATGCCGCATCCCCGATCCATCGCGGCACCGTCTAGTCTCCAATGGTGCCCCGGGCCACACTTCAGCAATGACCGCGCTACGGCGCATTCGAGGTAAAGGCGATGGGTTACGACAAGCTCGACAACGAAGAACTGCTGCGCCTGGCGCTGGACGCGATCAACAACGGCCGCGACGCGGACTCGCTGGTGATGCTCAAGACCTTGCTCGAACGCGATCCCAAACACGTCTACGCCCAGTACCTGCTGGCCGCGCAGCATGCGCAACTGGGCATGTTCGAGCGCGCCGAGGCCGGGTTCCGCGCCGCGGTGGCGGGCGCGCCGGATCTGGCGATCGCACGGTTCCAGCTCGGCCAGTTGCTGGTCATGAAGGGCACCATCGAAGAAGCCACGCAGATGCTGGCGCCGCTCGCCGATCGCGGCGACGCGCTGGCCGCGTATGCGCGCGCGCTGGTCGCGGCCGCCAACGAGGACGCGCCGGCCGCGGTGCGCGAGCTCGACCAGGGCCTGGCCCTGCCGCAGGACATTCCCGCGCTGGCCGGCGACATGCAGCGTCTGCGCGATCGCCTGAGCGTGCAGGGCGCCGAGCTCGCGACGGCGCAGGCCACCGAAGCCGCCCTGGCCGAGGTCAACCCGATCAGCGCCAATCCGATGTTCCTGGCCAGTTACGGGCGCGAGCACTGATCGGCGATGTCGATCGACCGTCTATCGACGACCGCTTCGCTGATCGCCGCACTGCGATCGGAACTGAGCCGCAAGACCGAACGCGTCGGCGGCAAGAACACGCCCGCCTCGGAGGAGACGCCGCCGCCGGCGCGCACCGGCAAGCGCGACCTGGCCGCGTTGCGTCGCGACCTCGCCGAACTGCTCAAGGACGTCCCGGCCGGCGACGCCGAAGCCCTGGACGCGGCAAGGCCACGTGTGATTCGCACCATTTTGCTATGGGAATTTGGCAGTGAGTTGCGCGAACACAGCCAATGGCAGCCGATGTTGGACTCGCTGGTGCAGACCCTGCAGACCGACGAATCCCACCGCCAGGCCATGTCGCGCCTGCTTTCCGAACTTCGCGTCTGAAACCGTGAGACGGGTCTGTCGCAAAGTGTGTTGACAGACACGAATTTGTCGAGTTAGCGTTCGCCACCCGTCGGTTTGCCGTATCAGTTGTGTAACGCGGCGGGAGCAACATCGAGGTACAGGGGGTCGGCCGTCGTCCATGGGGATGGGTGAGGGTCGATCGAAAATCAGCAGTTCGACGTTTGGAGACGACGTCAGGATATGGAACGCATGGACGTGCGGGTCACGCAGCTGCGTGGCTTTCTTGCAGTAGATCCAACCAATATCAATCTCGCCTGCGACCTCGCCGATGCGCTATGCGCGCAGGCCGAGTACGCGCAGGCCGAAGCCGTGTTGCGTGGCCTGCCTGAGGGCGAGAGCGCGCCCGGGCCGGCGTTCCGCCTGGCCCGGATCGATCTGATCCACGGCCGCCATGCGCAGGCCGAGGCCGGTTATCGCGGCCTGGTCGAGCACGGTCACGACAACCTCGCGATCCGGCACGATCTGGCGTTCGCCCAGCTGTGCCAGCGTCATGTCGACGAGGCCGCGGCCACGGTCGAGGCCGCGCTCGCGCGGTTCGAACCGGCGCCGGCGCTGTTCGTGCTCAAGGGCCGCATCGAGCTGATGCGCGAGCGCTACGACGAGGCAGTCGACGCGCTCGATCGCGCGTTGCAGCTCGATCCCGACGACGAAGCCGCGCAGGGCGTGCGCGCCCTGGCCCTGTTCGACGCCAGCCGTTTCGAAGAGGCCGCGGTCGCCGCGCGCGATTGCCTGCTGCGCTATCCCGAACAACACGAAGCGCTGCTGGTCGCCGGCACGATGTCGTTGTGGCAGAGCGATCTGGACAGCGCGCAGGTGCTGTTCGAACGCGGCCTGCAACGGCATCCGAATTCGGGCCGCGCGCTGTCGGGCTACGGCCAGTTGCAGATGCTGCGCAACGACTTGCCCGCCGCGCGCGACACCTTGCACCACGCGGTCGTGGCGATGCCCGATCACATCGGCACCTGGCATGCGCTGGCGTGGACGCAGTTGTTGCAGAACGATCGCGACGCGGCCGAAACCAGTTACCGCAAGGCTTACGAGCTCGACCGCAACTTCGGCGACACCCATGGCGGGCTCGCGCTGATCGACGCCTTGCGCGGCGACTACGATGCCGCCGAGCAGGGCATCAAGCGCGCCTTGCGCCTGGACCCGCAGGCGGTCACCGCGCGCTACGCCAAGACCCTGGTGCTCGAAGCGCGCGGCGAAAACGCCGCCGCCGATGCCTTGATGGGCGAGTTGATGCCCGGCAGTCCGCTGCCGGTGCATGAATTCGCCCAGCGCCTGAAAGCCACCCTCGGAATCCAACCGCGCTAACCCGCCCGGAGCAGTGCCATGGATTCCGATTTCGCGATCCGTCTGCTGACGGACACGCTGTTGGCGGCCGTCAAAATGTCGGCGCCGATCCTGCTGGCGACCCTGGTCGTCGGCCTGCTGATTTCGATCGTGCAGGTCGTCACCCAGGTCCAGGAAATGACCTTGACCTTCGTGCCCAAGCTGGGCGTGGTGGTCGTGGTCTGCCTGGGGCTGGGCAGCTGGATGCTGTCGGTCGCGATCGAACTGGCCAAGCGCATGTTCGAAGTGGCGGCGGGACTGTAGCGATGAACGCCGCCGCTGTGGATGGTCTGGAACGCTTCGTCGGCATGCTCGGCCTGGCCTTCCTGCGCTATCTGCCGCCGATCGCGCTGGCCTCGTTGTCGCCGTTGAACTGGGCGCCGCCGCTGGTGCGCATCGCCCTGGCGATGGCGCTGGCGTGGATGACGGTGCTGGCGATGCCGGTCGACGCGTGGAGCGCGATGCCGACCCAGGCCGGCGGCTGGATCGCCGCGGCGATCGTCGAGTTGAGCATCGGTTTCGTGTTCGGCCTGGTGGTGATGATGCCGCAGGCCGCATTGCACCTGTCGGGCTGGCTGGTCGACGTGCAGGCCGGCCTGAGCGCGGCGGCGATCTTCAACCCGGGCGGGCAGGGCGACATGCAGTCGATGATCGGCACCGCGCTGATGCTGCTGGCGACGGTGCTGTTCTTCACTCTCGACCTGCACCTTGAGCTGTATCGCGCGCTGGTTGCGAGTACTGCGGTGATGCCGGTGGGCGGCGCGGGGCTGCATCTGGACGTGGAAGCGTTTTTCGGACTGATCGGCAGCAGTTTCCTGCTGGCGCTGATGATCGTCGCGCCGGTGATGCTGGGCCTGTTCGCGGTCGATGTCG
Source organism: Lysobacter capsici (assembly GCF_018732085.1). Lineage (NCBI taxonomy): Bacteria > Pseudomonadati > Pseudomonadota > Gammaproteobacteria > Lysobacterales > Lysobacteraceae > Lysobacter > Lysobacter capsici. The sequence goes on from NZ_CP076103.1 coordinate 1,672,320, forward strand.
GCGTGGCTTACGCGACCCGCTCGATGCCGCAGGCCAATGTGTATTTCCTGATGCTGCCGCTGAAGATCGTGGTCGCGCTGCTGCTGTTGGTGGCGACGTTGCCGTTCGTGCCCGCGTTGATGGGGCGGTTGTTCCGCGATGCGTTCGCTCGCGCGCCGGCGATCCTGGGAGGCTGACCGTGTCGCAGGGCGATCAGGACAAGACCGAGCAACCCACGCCGTATCGGCTCGAAGAAGCGCGCAAGCGCGGCGAAGTGGCCAAGAGCCCCGACGTCGCCGGCGCGCTGGTGATGATCGTGTTCGCCGCGGTGATCGCGGTCACCGGCGCCGGCGTGGCCAGCGCGCTGGCGACCGCGACCCGGCGCATGCTGCAGCTGTCGGGCAATGCGCCGGCCTTGAACGGTTCGTTCTTCGACTGGGTGATGCGTTCCTACGCGCCGGTGTGGCAGGCGCTGACGCCGCTGGTGCTGGGGCTGTTGATCGCGGCGGTGGTCGCCAACGTGCTGCAGACCGGGCCGATGTTCACCACCCATCCGCTCAAGCCCGATTTCAAGCGCATGAACCCGGCCAACACGGTCAAGCGGATCTTCTCGATGCGCACGATCTGGGAGCTCGGCAAGCTGGTGGTCAAGTGCCTGATGCTGGCCGGCATCTGCGCCTTGTTCGTGTGGAAGGCGCGCGCGCTGGCCGAGGCCACCGCGATGAGCCTGCCGCAGCGGCTGGGCTCGCTGGTGCTGTCGGGTTTCATCAAGACCTCGGTCTACGTGTTGCTGGTGATCGGGTTGGCGGCGCTGATCGACCTGATGTTCAGCCGCCGCGAATTCATGAAGCGCATGCGCATGAGCCGGCGCGAACTGCGCGACGAGGTCAAGCGCCGCGACGGCGATCCGGCGGTGAAGTCCAAGCAGAAACAGCAACTGCGCGATCTGCTCAAGAAGGCGCGCGCGCTGAGCAAGGTGCAGGAAGCCGATGTGATCCTGACCAACCCGACCCACGTCGCGGTGGCGCTGCGTTACCGGCCCGGGCAGATGCTCGCGCCGGTGGTGCTGGCCAAGGGCGCGGGCATGTTCAGCCAGCGCATCCGCGCGCTCGCCGCGCGTCACGGCATCCCGATCGTGCGGGTGCCGCCGCTGGCGCGCGCGCTGTACCAGGAATGCGAAATCGACGGTCCGGTGCCCGAGGACCGTTACGCGCAACTCGCGCCGATCTATCGGCAGCTGTGGGCCGACAAGGCCGCGGCGAAGGCTTCAAAGACTCACGACGCTTCCAATAGCGCCTCGACGAACCACGCCCAACCGAACGAAGCGAAGGACGCGTCACCATGAAAGACCTGTTCGGCCAACTGTGGAGCGGCAAGCGCGACCTGGCCCTGATCGCGATGGTGATCGGCGTGCTGACCGTGCTGTTCGTGCCGGTGCCGGCGCCGATGCTCGACTTCCTGCTGGTGATCAACATCTCGATCGCGCTGTTGATCCTGCTGATCACCTTCTTCACCGAAACGCCGCTGAAGTTCTCGACCTTCCCGACCATCCTGCTGCTGTCGACCCTGCTGCGGCTGGCGCTCAACGTCTCGGCGACGCGCCTGATCCTGGAAGGCGCCGACGCGGGCCGGGTGATCAACGCGATCGGCGAGTTCGTGGTCGGCGGCAACTACATCGTCGGCATCGTGGTGTTCCTGATCCTGGTGGTGGTGCAGTACGTGGTGGTGACCAGCGGCGCGCAGCGCGTGGCCGAGGTCGCCGCGCGCTTCACCCTGGACAGCATGCCCGGCAAGCAGATGAGCATCGACGCCGACATGAACATGGGGCTGATCGACGAACACGAGGCCCGTCACCGCCGCGCGATGGTCGAGAAGGAAGCCAATTTCTACGGCGCGATGGACGGCGCGACCAAGTTCGTCAAGGGCGACGCGATCGCCGGCATCATCATCATCCTGACCAACATCGTCGGCGGCCTCGCCATCGGCATCGCCCAGCTCGGCCTGTCCTGGGGCGAGGCGGTGCAGCGCTTCACCCTGCTGACCATCGGCGACGGCATCGTCACCCAGATTCCGTCGCTGGTGATCGCGGTCGCCACCGGCATCATCATCACCCGCGCCGCGGCCGATGCGCAGCTGGGCTCGGAAATTCCCAAGCAGGTGCTCAACAACCCGCGCGCGTTGTTGATCGTGGCGATCTCGCTGTTCGCGGTGCTGCTGCTGCCGGGCTTTCCGAAACTGCCGGTGCTGTTCGTGCTGATCGTGCTCAGCGCGCTGATCTGGGTGGCGATGCGCGCGCAGCGCGCGGCCAAGGCCGAGGACGATCCCGACAACATCGAGGCGTCCACCAGCGGCGGCGCGGCCAAGCCGGCCGACGAGTTGCAGCAGTGGATGAAGATCGAACCGATCGAAGTGCGCCTGGGCAGCGAGCTGTCGACCGCGCTGATCGGCGCCAACAGCGATCTGGTCGAACGCATCGCCAACCTGCGCAAGCAGTTCGCGCTCGACCTGGGGTTCGTCCTGCCCAAGGTGCAGACCAGCCAGCGCACCGAACTGGCGGCCAACCGCTATGAAATCCATTTCCAGGGCTGCCGGGTGGGGCAGGGCGAGCTGTCGGTCGACCGGGTCATGGCGATCAATCCCGGCGGTAATCGCGCCAAGCTCGAAGGCCCGGACACCCGCGATCCGGCCTACGGCCTGCCGGCGCAGTGGATCGCCAAGGACGCGCGCCAGTTCGCGCGCAGCGCCGGCTACACCCTGGTCGATCCCGACACGGTGCTGATGACCCACCTGAGCGAACTGGTCAAGCGCCAGGCCGCCGACCTGCTGACCCGCGCCGATACCGAGCGCCTGTTGCAGCGCGTGCGCGATCAGCACGGTTCGCTGATCGACGAACTGATTCCGAACGTGCTGAGTTTCTCCGACGTGCAGAAGGTGCTGCAGTTGCTGCTGCGCGAGCAGGTCAGCATTCGCCATATCGAAGCGATCCTGGAAGTGCTGGTCGACGCCGGCAAGACCCTGAAATCGCCCGACGATCTGGCCGAACGCGTGCGCGAACGGCTCGGCCCGATGATCTGCCAGGGCCTGCGCGACGCGCAGGGCGACCTGCATGTGCTGACCCTCGCGCCGGAGCTCGAACGCAGCCTGATGGCCAATGCGCGTCCCGGCGATTTCAAGGGCGGGCTGTTCAACGAAGTCGGCCAGCTCGACGGCTTCATGAAAAACCTGGGACGTCAGGCCGAATCGATGATGGGCCGCAATCTCAGCCCGGTCGTGCTGTGTCCCTCGCCGGTGCGGCGTTCGCTGCGCGCCTTGCTGCACCGCTCGATGCCTTACGTCGCCGTGCTGGGTCTCAACGAGATCCCGCCGACCACCTCGGTGCGTTCCTTCGCCGCCATCCAAGCCAACTGAGCGATCCCGCCGTGACCGACACCTTGCAAGCCATCGCCCGCGCCTTGAGCACCGACGTGCAGACCTTGGGCACGATCAGCCACAACGTCGCCAACATGAACACCCCGGGTTATCGCGGCGTGCGCGCGGTGCCGGAGTTCAGCCAGCAGGCGCTGCTGCGCACGTCGCTGGACCAGACCGACGGCAGCGTGATGCAGACCGCGCGCAAGCTCGATCTGGCGCTGCAGGGCCCGGGCTTCTTCGTGGTCGAACGCGAGGGCGAGCCGCTGCTGGTGCGCTCGGGCGCGTTCCGGGTCGATGCGCAGGGGCAACTGGTGACCGCCAACGGCGACGTGGTGCGAGGCCCTAACGCGCCGATCGGAACCGACCTGGATGCCTTGCGCGTGGACGCCGACGGCGCCTTGTGGAATGGCACTCAGAGCCTGGGCCAACTCGAATTGATCACCGTCGCCGACGCGGGCGCACTGCGTCCGGCCGGCGGCGGCGCGTACCGCTACGAAGGCGAGCAGGAGCCGTGGAGCGGCCAGGTGATCCAGGGCGCGCTCGAGGCCGCGAATATCGACGCGGCCGGCGAAACCATCCGCCTGATGGAAACCACGCGCCACGCCGAATCGGTGCAGCGCGCGATCTCGATCTACGACAAAGCCATGGACACCGGCATCAACCGCCTCGGCGACAACTGAATCAACGGAGCACGACCATGATCGACGCACTCTATATTTCCGCCAGCGGCCTGCGCGGCGAACAAAAACAGATCGACGTGATTTCCAACAACGTCGCCAACATGCAGACCCCGGGCTTCAAGCGCAGCCGGGTCAACTTCGCCGAAGTCGCGACCGCGGCCGTCGCCGCGCAGTCCAACGAATCGGAGCTGACGACGCAGTCGCTGATGCGCGGCAACGGCGCGCGGGTGATCTCGACCTCGACTCTGTTCTCGCCCGGCGAAATGCGCCAGACCCAGGGCGCGCTGGACCTGGCGATCGACGGCAACGGTTTCTTCGAACTCGAAGCCGCCGACGGCAGCACGGTCTATACCCGCGACGGTCAGTTCCGTCTCGACGACGAAGGTTTCCTGGCCTCGATCCACGGCCAGCGCCTGGCCCATTCGGTGCAGATTCCGGCCGACGCCAAGGACATCCGCATCGACGCCAAGGGCGAGATCACCGCGCTGCTGGCCGGCGACGAAGCGCGTTCGGTGCTCGGCGACATCGAGCTGGCCACTTTCGCCGCGCCCGATGCGCTGGTCTCGATCGGCAACAACCGCTACGTGCCCAATGAAGCCTCGGGCACGGTGTCCTACGGCCGCCCCAACGAACCGGGCTTCGGCGGGCTGCAGCAAGGTTATGTCGAACTGGCCAACGTCGAGATGATCGACGAGATGTCGGCGCTGGTGCTGGCGCAGCGCGCGTATCAGCTCAATGCACGCGTGCTGCAGGCGGCCGACCAGATTCTCGAAACCATCAACAACCTGCGCCGCTGAGCATGAACGCCTGCGCCGTCCTGCTGCTGTCCACGCTCGCCGCACCGCTTGCGATGGGCGCGGCCGTGCCTGCCGCCGCGCCCGTGCAGCAGGTCAGCGCGGACGCGATCGCGCGCACGGTCGAAGCCGAGCTGCGCGCGCGGCTGCAGGCGGCCGGACGTAGCCAGGCCAGCGTGAAAGTGGCCGGTCGAATCGACGATCAGACCGTACCCGCGGGTGCATTGAGCACTCAAGTCGGCAGCATTGCCGGACGTTGGCCGCGCGCACGGGTCGGCGTGCCGGTGCAACTGCGTGTCGACGGCGCGGTTGCGCGCAGCTTGACGGTGTGGGTCGAAAGCCAGGACCTGCGCAATGTGCCGACCTACAGCGCCGATTACCCCGCGCGCCGTGCCGGCGAGGGCATCGCCCTGGCCACGGCGCAGGTCGACATGAATTGCTGCGCGGGTAACGCGCTGGAATCGATCGATGCCGTGCAGTCGCTGCGTCTGAAACGTTCGGTGCGCGCCGGGCAACCGGCGATGGTCGCCGATTTCGAAGTCATTCCCGACGTGCAGGCGCAACAGCCCGTGCATATCGATGTCGCCCGCGGCGCGGTGCGGCTCAGCGTACCCGGGGTCGCCTTGCGCGACGGCCGGATCGGCGAGCGCATCCCGGTGCGCGCCGACGATGGAGAACGAACCGTGGTTTCACGCGTCACCGGAAAACAAAAGGTGCAAGTGGATGAATAAGCACGCCCATGCGCGGCAAGCGCTGGTTCCGATCGCATTGGCCGTCGCGGCGGTCTGCGCAGGCCCGGCGATCGCGCAGCAGCCGTCGATGCCGCAACAGACGATCGAACCGATGCCCATGCCCGCGCCAGTGTCCGCGCCGTCGCGCGAAAGCCTGATCGACGTGAACGGCTATCGCGGTCTGGCCGCCGATCACCGCGCGCACCGCATCGGCGATGTGATCACGGTGTACGTGATCGAAGCCACGCGGGCCAAGTCGCAGGCCGCCACCGACGCGTCCAGCGATCTGGACATGCGCGCCGGCCTGACCTCGCCGTCGACCGATTTCGACGCGCGCCTGGGCCTGGGCGGCAGCAATCGCGCCGGCGCCCAGACCACCCGTGTCGGCGAACTGCGCACGCAGATTTCGGCGCAGGTGGTCGGGGTGACGCCCGACGGCAGCCTGCAGATCCAGGGTCTGCAGACGCTCAAGGTCAACGGCGAGAAACAGACCATCAAGGTCAGCGGCCTGGTCCGTCCCGAAGACGTCGGCCCCGACAACACCGTGCTCTCGCACCGCATCGCCAATGCCGACCTGGAATTGGTCGGCGTCGGCGTGGTCAGTTCGTCGCAGCGTCAGAGCCTGATCTATCGCATGTTCAAGTGGCTGAGGTTGATGTGAGCGCGATGACGACTTTCAAGAATCTGCTGCTGACCGGCGTCGCGCTCGGCGCGTTGCTGGGCGCATCCGCGACCGCGCAGGCCGCGGCCGGCGTGCGGGTCAAGGAACTCGCCCGCGTCGCCGGCGTGCGCGACAACCCGTTGACCGGGTACGGCCTGGTGTTCGGTCTGTCGGGTTCGGGCGATTCGGCGCGCAATCGCGCGACCCTGCAATCGGTCGCCAACACCTTGCGCAACTTCGGTGTCAACGTCAGCGAGGCCGATCTCGCCAGCCGCAACGTCGCCGCGGTGATCGTGACCGCGCGCCTGCCGGCGTTCGCCGAGCCCGGGCAGATGCTCGACGTGCAGGTCGCCTCGTCCGGCGACGCGCGCAGCCTCACCGGCGGCACCTTGATGCTCACGCCGCTGTCGGGCCCGGACGGTCGCGTCTATGCGATCGCGCAGGGCGCGATCTCGGTCGGCGGTTATCAGTTCGAAGGCGTCACCGCCTCGCTGCAGAAAAACCATCCGACCGTCGGCTGGGTGCCGCAGGGCGCCAGCGTCGAACAGGGCTCGCCCTTGCGCGTGGCCGGCGACGGGCGTTCGCTGAGCATCCTGCTCAACGAGCCGGATTTCACCAATGCCGAGCGCATCGCCGATGCGATTCGCGGGTCGGTGTCGGGGGCAAGCGTACGGGCGGAGCATGCGGGCAAGGTCACGGTGGCGTATGCGAATGCGCCGGCCAACTTGGTCTCGGAAATATCGCGCCTGGAAAACCTGTCGGTGCAACCGCAGCGCAAGGCGCGCGTGGTGGTCAACGAGCGCACCGGCACCGTGGTCGCCGGCGGCGACGTGCGCCTGGGCGAGGTGACCGTGTCGCACGGCGATCTCAAGGTCGAGATCCGCACCGACTACACCGTGTCGCAACCCGAGGGCGTGTTCGTGCGTCCGGGCAGCAGCATCGGCTCGGTGGTGGTGCCGCGCACCGAGATCAAGGCGGACGAGGGTCCGGCGCCGCTGGTCAGCGTGCGCGAGGGCGCGAGCGTGGCCGAACTGGTGTCGGCCTTGCGCGCGATCAAGCTCAGCACGCGCGACGTGATCGCGGTACTTCAGTCGATCAAGGCCGCCGGTGCCTTGGACGGCGAACTGGTGATCCAGTGATGCACGGGTTTACGAGCAGCGGCATATCGATGGCGGTCTACGGCATTTTCCAGGGGAAGCGGCAATGAGCAGCGACATCACCACCGAAGCGGTCCGGCTCGCGCTGGGCATGCAGGATCTGCAGGCGCGCCTGGCCAGCGCCAACATCGCCGGCGCCAACCGCGCCGACGCGCGCGTGCAGCGCGCCGACTTCGGCCGCCTGCAAGGTCTGTTGAACGAAGCCGCGCAGGCCGGCGGCCGCGATTCCGAACTCGCCGCGCGCCTGCATCAGACGACGACCAGCCCCGAATCGGTGCCGGTCGCCTCGGTCGGGCAGAGCGTGCAACTCGACGAACAGGTTGGCGACATGGTCGCGGCGAGCCTGAACTACCAATCCCTGAGCGAAGCGCTGAGCCGGCATTTCGGTTTGATGCGCCTGGCCGTCACCGGAAGGAGCTGAGCATGGCCATCGAATCGATCCTCGACGCCGCGCGCGCCGGCATGCAGTACGAACGCCTGCGCCTGGATGCGTCCAGCCGCAACATCGCCGCGGCCAACGTGCCGGTCGCCGCCGGCCACGGCGCGACCCGCCTGAGCGTCGGTGCGCCCGGATTGAACGGAGCGGGCGGTGGTTTCGCCGCCGCGGTGTCCGAACAACCCACCGGCCTGCGCGAAGTCAACGACCCGGCGCATCCGATGGCCGACAAGGACGGCATGGTCCATTACCCGGCCACCGACATGGTCGGCGAAATGACCACGCTGATGACCGCCAGCCGCGGCTACGAAGCCAACGTGCGTTCGTTCAACCTGCTGCGCGGCATGATGCTGCGCGCGCTCGAAATAGGAGCCAAGTGATGAGCGTCGAGGCCATCGGAGCGATCGCGCTCAGCGCGCTCGCGCAACCCGAAACCATCCGCACCGACGCGATCGCGCCGACCGCCACGGCTGGCATCAAGGGCGCGGATTTCATGAACGTGATGGGCGCCGGCCTGAGCCGCGCCGACCAGAGCCTGCGCAGCGCCGACACCCAGTTGCGCGCGCTCGCCGCCGGCCAGGACATCCCGATCCACGAGGTGATGATCGCGATGGAACAAGCGCGCATGGACCTGACCCTGGTCGTCGAGGTCCGTAACCGGATGCTCGAGAGCTACCAGGAACTGACCCGCATGCAGTTGTGACCTGAACCACGCCCATGAATCCCAAAAGCTATTTCGTTTCCCTGTCTCCGGCCGCGCGGGTGAGCCTGATCGTCGGCGTGCTGGCGATCGTGGCGCTGACCGCCGGCATGCTGTGGTGGCTGATGGCGCCGCGCCAGCAACTGCTGTTCGGCAAGCTGCGCGAAGCCGACACCGCCGAGATCGTGCAGTCGCTCAACGAGTGGAAGGTCCCGCATCAGATCATCGACGGCGGCACCGGCATCACCGTCGCCGCCGACAGCGTGTACGAAACCCGTATGCGCCTGCTCTCGGCCGGTGTGCCGCGCGGCGGTCATGTCGGTTTCGAGCTGTTCGACGACGCCGATTTCGGCGTCACCGAGTTCGCTCAGCGGGTCAATTACCAACGCGCGCTGCAGGGCGAGATCGAACGCACCGTGGCCTCGCTGCCGGGCGTGCAGACCGCGCGTGTGCATCTGACGATCCGCCGTCCGGGCATGTTCGTCGGCGATCGCGAAAGCTCCAAGGCCTCGGTCGCGGTGGCGATGAATCCCGGCGAGACCCTCGCGCGTCCGCAGGTGCAGGGCATCCGCAGCCTGGTCGCGTCGGCGGTGGAAGGGCTGGCCGTGGCCGACGTGTCGGTGCTCGATTCCAACGGCACCTTGCTGGCCGGCGGCGCCGACGGCGGGCGCGGCGCGATCGCGCTGGACGAACGTTCCGACGAGGAAGCGCGGCTGGAAGATCGCATCCGCCTGCGCGTGGTCGAACTGCTCGGCCAGGTGCTCAACAACGAGGAGTTCAAGGTCTCGGTCGACGCGAGCCTGAACTTCGACGCGGTGCGCCAAGTCAGCGAGCGTCCGATCGCCCAGGGCGACGACGGCAACGGGCTGCTCGCGCGCAAGCGGGTCAATTCCAGCCTCGCGCCTGACGCCACCGGCCGCAGCCAGAGCCAGGAAGAGTCCGAATACGTGCATGGCATGTCGCGCGAAGAGGTTTCGCGCGCGCCGGGCCGGGTCGAGCGCTTGTCGGTCGCGGTGATCCTGCCGCAGCACCTGGACGAGCAGGAGGTCGCGCGCATTCACTCGCTGGTTTCGGCCGCCGCCGGTATCGACACCAATCGCGGTGATCGTCTGGAAGTTTCGCGCCTGCCCAGCGGCAAGGCGCGCGCGACGCCGCCCGCGGTGGCTGCGTTGACCGCGCCGCAGCCGGCCGATCGGGTTGAACCCGCCGCACCGCGCGGCGAGCTGATCGCCAACCGCTCGCTGCAGCTGCAACCGTGGATGCCGTGGGCGTTGGCCGGCGCGGTCGGCCTGTTGCTCGGCGCGATCTTCGCCTTCGCCGCGCAGCGCAAGCCGCGCAAGCTCAGCGCCGAAGAACGCGAAGCGGTGCTGGCCAAGCTGCGCGGCTGGCTGTCGGAAGGGCAGATGCCGGTCGAACATCGCATCGTCGCGAGCAAAACCCCATGAGCACCCTGGGCGAACGCAAGAGCGCGCTGTTGCTGCTGAGCCTGGGCGCGTCCGACCAGCGCCAGTTGCTGGCGCGGCTGCCGGCGGCGTCGGCGCGCACGATCCGCGCGCTGATGCACGACCTGCGCCGCAGCCAGCTGCCGGCGGCGGAACTCGCCGACGCCCTGCTCGGCGACGAGATGCGCGGCCTGACCGCGCGCACGTCGCTGGATGTCGATCAACTGGTCGCGCTGTCGACCACCTTGCCGCATGCGTGGTTCGCGCGGGTGCTGTCGGTGTGGACCGGGGTCGATCGCAATTTCTGCCTCGCTTTGCTCGATAACCGCGTCGCCGCGTCGGTGCGCGAGGAGCTCGACCGCATCGGCCGGATGCCGCCGAAGCTGGCCGACGCCTTGCGCGCCGAGTCGTTGCAACTGGTGTCCGAAGCGATGGCCGCGTCCACCGCGTTGCCGGCCGGAGGACGCGCCTGATGGAGCGCATTTCCGCCGATCAGGGGCGCATCGTCGGATTGTCGGCGCTGTTGCAGCCCGCGGCCGCGCCGAACGCGGCGCCGTCGCAGGCGCGGCCCGATCCGGCCGCCGAACTCGAACGCGAACGCAAGGCCGTGCTCGAACGCGCCGAAGCCGAAGGGCTCAAGCGCGGCCTGCAGCGCGCCGACGAACAGATCCTCGCCAGCCAGCAGAAGGCCGAAGCGCGGATCGAACAGGCGCATGCCGCGCAGACGCGCAAGCTGCACGACGCCAACGAGCAACTCGCCGCCTTGCTGAAGGCCTGGCCGGCGGCCGCGGACGAACTCGACCAGCGCCTGGAGACCCTGTCGCTGGACATCGCGTTCGCCTGCGTGACCCGTCTGCTCGGCGAAATCGGCGCCGACGGCGAGTTGATGAAGCGCTTGTGCCGTCAAGCCTTGAGCGAATACCGCCAGCGTCCGGTGACCGTGCGCGTGGCCGCGGCCGATGTCGAGGCGGTCGGCGAACTCGCGTCCGATGCGCAAGTTCGGGTGATCGCCGATGCGCGCCTGAGCCCCGGACAATGCCGCCTGGAAACCCACAAGGGCCTGTACGACACCAGCCTGGAAGTGCGTCTGGACGCGTTGAAGCAAGCGCTGCTGCGCAGCGTCGACGGCGGAGAGGCCGACGCATGAACGCTTTGACGGCGCGCGCCCAGGCCCATATCCAACTTGCTCCGATGGGACGCAGGCTGGGCCGCATCGTCTCGTTCAACGGCCTGGTGATCGAAGCGCTCGGGCCGGAAGCGCACCTGGGCGAATTGTGCGAGATCGAATCGGCCGCGCCGGGTCCGCGGGTGATGGCCGAAGTGGTCGGCTTCCGCGACGAACGCGTGCTGTTGATGCCGTACGGCCACGTCGGCGCGATCTCCACCGAAAGCCACATCCGCGCGACCGGGCAGCCGGTCACCGTGCCGGTCGGCGAGGCCATGCTCGGCCGAGTGATCGGTGCGTTCGGCAATCCGCTCGACGAACACGGCCCGATCGCGTACTCCGATGCCTACCCGCTGTACCGCGAGCCGATCAATCCGATGGCGCGCGCGCCGATCGACAGCGCGCTCGACACCGGCGTGCGCGCGATCGACACCTTGTTGACCCTCGGCGCCGGCCAGCGCGTGGGCGTGTTCGCCGGCAGCGGCGTGGGTAAGAGCACCTTGCTCGGCATGCTCGCGCGCCAGGTGCGCAGCGACGTGACCGTGCTGGCGCTGGTCGGCGAACGCGGCCGCGAAGTCGGCGAGTTCCTGACCCATGCGCTCGGCGCCGAAGGCCTCAAGCGTTCGGTGGTGGTGGCGGCGACGTCCGACGAACCGGCGCTGCTGCGCGCGCATGCCGCGCATGCCGCGCACGCGATCGCCGAATACTTCCGCGACCAGGGCCGCTCGGTACTGCTGATCGTCGATTCGATGACCCGCTTCGCCATGGCCCAGCGCGAGATCGGCCTGGCGATCGGCGAGCCGCCGACCTTCCGCGGCTACACCCCGTCGGTGTTCAGCCAGTTGCCGAAATTGCTGGAGCGCTGCGGCCGTCTGCGCAGCGGCGGCTCGATCTCGGGCATCTACAGCGTGCTGGTCGAAGGCGACGACATGAACGAGCCGGTGACCGACCACATGCGCGCGATCCTCGACGGCCATATCGTGCTGACCCGCGACCTCGCCGCGCGCGGCCACCATCCGGCGATCGACCTGCTGCAAAGCACCAGCCGCCTGATGAGCCAGGTCGCCAGCGAATCCGAGCAGGCCATCGCCCGCGACGCGCGCAAGCAGATCGCCGCCTATGCCGCCTCGCGCGATCTGATCGAACTGGGCGCGCATCAGCGCGGCGCCAATCCGGCGCTGGATCGCGCGGTCGACCTCAAGCCGGCGCTGGACCGGATCATGCAGCAGACCCCGCTCGAAGCGACCGCGCGCGCCGAGGCCTATCGCCAGCTCGCTGCCGCGATCAAGCACGAAGGCGGCGCGGCATGAACCGCAAACCTTCCGCCGCCGTGTCGACCCTGCTGCGCTGGCGCGAGTTCGAAGAAGCGCGCGCCTCGACCGTGTTCCTGCAGCGTTGCCACGAAACCCGCCAGGCGCTCAGCCGCATGCAGCAAGCGCAGGACGTGCTGCAGGCGATCAACGCGCGACGCGAGGAACTGCTCACCGCCGATAGCGTCGACCTGGTGTTGCTGCAGGCGGTGGACGCTTTCGAAGCGCAGGCCTGGAGCCGGCTCGACACCCGCCGCGACGAACACGCCGCCGCGCGCCGTCAACAGGACGCCGCGCAGGACGAACACGTTGCCGCGCGCGCCCGCACCCGCGTGGCCCAGACCCGGCACGAGCGCCTGCGCGCCGGCGAACGCGATCAAGAGGAAAAACTGATGTTCGACCGCATGGCCGATCTGTACGCGAGTCACCGGAGCGATCGCGCATGATCAAACCCACCTCCATCGCCGCCGCGGCGCTGTTGCCGCGTCACAACGCGCCGCAACGCGAGGGCGGCTCCGATTTCAGTCGCTGGATCGGTTCCGACCAAGGCCGTACGCCGGCCTCGGATGCGCCCGATGCACACAGCGATGCCCAGCGCGAATCGCGCGCGGCCGGCGATATCGATGCGCCGTCGCTGGCGTTCGATATCGCCGCGGCCGACCAAGCCGATCTGCTGCTGGAGTTCCACGTCAGCGGCCGCGGCGGCGAGCAGGAATTGCTCGCGTTGCCGTGGCGGCTGTCGGCCAGTGGGCGCCTGTCGCAGTTGCTCAGCGCGACGCAGCGAACGAGCGGCCAGGGCCTGGCCTCGTCGCCCGCGCGCGACGCGGCGACCCGCGCCAACGCGGCGTTGGCCGATGCCTGGGTCGAATACAGCATCCGCCATTTGGCCCAGGCCGACGCGGCGTCGCCGCAGGTGTTGCCGATGCCGAACCTGGCCGATCCGCTGCAATCGAGCGCCACGAGTTCTGGCGAATCCACCGCCTCGGCGAGCGCGCCGCGCAACGCATCCGACGGCGCGGCCGCGCCGTGGGCCAGCCGCGTGCTGCGCTGGATCGAAAGCGAAGGCGGCGACGCCACCCTGTGGATCCGCGACTACCGCCTCGACCCGGACGCCGCGCAACGGCTCGGCCGTTTGATGCACACGCTCGCGCAAGAACACGGCACCCGACTGCAACGCATCGTCGTCAACGGCCGCGAGCATTGGCGCGCCGATCGCAACAGCTCACAGGAGAACGTCTAATGGCCATCGACGCCATCGGCAGCACGCCGAACCCGCAGAACCAGGTACTGACCCGGCAGAAGAGCATCGACCAGGAAGACTTCATCAAGTTGTTCCTGGCCCAGCTGCAGTTCCAGGACCCGCTGGAACCGGTCGACAACCGCGAATTCCTGGCTCAGCTGGCCCAGTTCACCTCGCTGGAGCAATCGCGCCAGACCAGCGAGAACACCAACGAGCTGCTGTCGATGAACGCCACCAGCCAGGCCCTGGCGCTGATCGGCCGCGGCGTCGACGTGCAGGGTCAGGCGATCCCGCTGACCGGTTCGGTCACCGCGGTGCAGTTCACCGAGAACGGTCCGACCTTGAGCGTCACCGACGCCAACAAACAGGTCACCACCGGCATCCGCCTGTCCCAGGTCACCCTGGTCAAGCAGCCTTAAGCAGTCGCAGGAGCGCGCTCATGTTCCAAGCCTTGTTCAACAGCCTGTCGGGACTTTTCAGTTTCTCGCGCGGGCTCAACACGATCAGCAACAACGTGTCCAACATGAACACGCCCGGGTTCCGCGGCAGCGATGCGTTCTTCGAGAACGTGCGCGGCGGCCTGGGTTCGCGCATCAGCGGCGAGGGCATGCGCACCGAACCGGGCGACATCCGCCAGACCGGCAACGCCACCGACATGGCGGTCGACGGCGAGGGCTATTTCATTCTTCGCGATCGCAGCGGCGAACTGCACTACACCCGCGCCGGCCAGTTCCGTTTCAACGAGAAAGGCGTGCTGGTCGACACCGTGTCGGACTACGAAGTGATGGGCTACGACGGCGACGGCAACCTCGCCGCGATCGATCTCACCCCGATGCGCACCTTGCCACCGGAGCTGACCAGCAAGGTCAACTTCAAGGGCACGCTGACTCCGAGCATGACCACGCCGTACACGATCACCTCGATCGACGTGTTCGATTCCAACGGCACCGCGCGGCGCCTGTCGGCGGTGTTCACCCGCACCAGCGCCAACAACATGCCGGCCGAGTTCAACGTGGTGATCAAGGATTCCACCGACGCGACCATCGCCACGCATACCCTGAAGTTCGACACGCTCGGCACGCCGACCCGCGAGACCAACGAGTTCACCGCCCAGTTCGCCTTCGGCGGCGCCACGCCGCAGCCGGTGACGTTCAACTTCGGCACGCCCGGCGGTTTCGACGGCATTTATTCGTTCAGCGGCGGCAGCGTCAACGTCACCGCGACGGTCGCCGACGGTCACGGCATCCTCGGCTACAACGACGTGGCCTTCGACGAGAAGGGCGTGTTGCAGCTGTCGTATTCGACCAAGGAAAAACGCCAGGGCCCACGTCTGGCGCTGGCCTCGCTGCCCAACGAAAGCTCGCTCAAGCTCGACGGCGGCCGCATGGTGTCGGGGCCGAGCGTGCAGGACAAGGAGCTCGGCCGTCCCGGCGAGTCGCGCTACGGCCGCATCGTCGGACGCAGCCTGGAGCTGTCCAACATCGACCTGACCCGCGAGTTCGCCGACATGATCATCATCCAGCGCGGCTATCAGGCCAGCTCGCGGGTGATGACCGTGAGCAACGAGATGATCGAGCAGCTCTACAACAGCACGAGGGGCAGCTGATGGCCGTGTTGTTGCCGGTGCGCTGGCACGGCGCGAGCCGCCTGGCGCGTCTGCGTTCGCTGTTGTCGGCGCGCGGCGGCGAGTGGCTGCGCGAGTGGTCGAGCGACAAGGCCGCGCTGGAGTTCAAGCTGGAACCGCTCGACAGCGGTGTCGGCGCCGGCCAGTGGTTCGCCACGCGCGCCAGCGGCGGCACGGTGCATGCGTGCATGGGCTCGGCTGGGTTCGATCAACTGGGGCGACGCCTGCTCGGCAGCAACGAATCCGACACGCTCGGCCTGGCCGAAGGCGTCGGCCGCCGCGCCTGGAGCGATCTGATGCGCGCCTGGTTCGCCGCCGCGTCCGACGCCGATGCGCTCAGCGATGCGGTCGCGCCGAGCGAACGCGCGCTGGCGGCGCGTCACGGCGTGGTCGGTCTGCTGGTGCAGGTGGCCGGCGTGCGCATCGCCTTGTACCTCGACGCCGGCGTGTGCGATGCGCTGGTGCCGGTCGACAAACCCGTCGCGGCGCTCGCGCTGAGCAAGCGCCGCGATGCGATGACCCAGGCGCAGGTCGGCCTGGAGGTCGTGCTCGATCTGGGCATGGCCGAAATCGGCCAGGCCTTCGATCTGCGGCCGGGCGAAGTCATCCGCACCGCGGTCAAGCTCGACACCGCATTGACCTTGCGTTCGGCGACCGGCGCGACGCTCGCGCGCGGTCAGCTGATCGCCCAGGACGGCCAGCGCGCCATTCGTATTTCCTCGATTTCCATGCAGCAAGGGGCAACCTCATGAAGAACAGTGCAGCCGCCGAAGTGATCCCGGCCGACAAGACCACCCTCGATCTGCGCGACGCCGGCGCGCGCCAGGACATCGGCCTGATCGGCCATGTGCAGGTTTCGCTGGCCGCCCAGGTCGGCACGATCAATCTGTCGGTCGAGCGTCTGTTCGGGCTCAAGGCCGGCGACGTGATCGACATGAACGAAGCGCTGGAAGCGCCGATCACCTTGATGCTCAACGGCCGCGCGGTCGCGCGCGCCGAGCTGCTCGCGGTGGACGATCACTTCGGCGTGCGGATCCTGGAACTGGCGTGAGCGCTGACGCAACGCAAGCGGCCGCTAAGCAAACCGCGCCGACGGCGACCCAGCCTGTGGCTGCGCCTGCAGCGGCGCCCGTCGTCGCGCCGGGCGCGGTGCACAGCGCGGCACCGATCGGTTTTCGCGACGAGCACGAATCGGTCGCCGATTCGGCGGTCGGCGTGCTGCTGATGCTGGTGGTGCTGCTCGGCGCCTGCCTCGGCGGCCTGATTTTCGCCAAGCGCAAAGGCTGGTTGAACCGCTGGCTGCCGGCGCCGACCGGCGCGGCCGACGACGCCTCGCGCCTGCGCGTGGAGCAGGTGCTGCGGCTGAGCCCGCGCACCGTGCTGTACCGCGTCGCCGACGAACGCAGCCGTTATCTGATTGTCGAATCGACCGCGAGCGCACAGCTCGGTCCCGCGCAACCTCTCGATCAAGCGAACTCGCCTCATGACCCGTACGCCTGACCGCCGCCGTTGGCCGATCGCTGTTGGCGTCATGGCTGCCGCGTTGTTGTTCGCGGGCGCCGCTGCGGCGGCCGGCGTGACCGCGCCGAGCGACCTGGTGGGCGAAGCGCTCAAGCAGGACTACTCGCCGGCGATCCGCAACCTGATCGCGCTGACCGCGTTGTCGCTGTTGCCGGTGGCGTTGATCGCGATGACCTCGTTCACCCGCATCGTGATCGTGCTGTCGCTGCTGCGCCACGCCCTGGGCCTGCCGCAGACGCCGCCGAACGCGGTGGTGGTGACCTTGTCGATCTGCCTGACCTATTTCTCGATGGCGCCGGTACTCGACAAGGTCAACGACAGCGCGCTGCAACCGTACATGGCCGAGCAGATCGGCAGCGGCGAAGCGGTGCGCCGCGGCCTGCTGCCGATGCGCGAGTTCATGGTCGGCCAGACCCGCGAATCGGACCTGACCGCGGTGCTGGAAATGGCGCGGGTGCCGGCGCCGAAGACCATCGACGACATCCGTTTCCGTCATCTGCTGCCGGCGTTCCTGCTCAGCGAACTCAAGACCGCGTTCCAGATCGGCTTCGTGATTTTCCTGCCGTTTCTGCTGATCGACCTGGTGGTGGGCGCGGTGCTGATGGCCTTGGGCATGATCATGGTGCCGCCGGCGACGATCAGCCTGCCGCTGAAAATACTGTTGTTCGTATTGATCGACGGCTGGGTGCTGGTGTCCAGGGCCTTGTTGAGCAGTTACTGGACGTGACGGAAACCGGGGCGTGATGGAAACGGCGACGGCCGACGGCGAGGACGCCGAACTGTGGCAGCGCTACCGCGGCGGCAGCGACGACGCGCGCGATCGGCTGTTCCTGCGTCACGTCGGCTGGGCCAAGGCGATCGCCTCGCAGGTCCACGGCCGCATCCGCGCCTATCCGGTCGACCGCCAGGATTTCATCCAGAACGCGACCCTCGGCCTGCTCGATGCGATGAGCCGCTACAACCCCGAGCGCGGCGTGACCTTTCGCGTCTATGCCAAGCCGCGCGTGCGCGGCGCGGTGTTCAACGGCCTGCGCGCGATCCTCGGCGACCGTCCGCCGCCGCGCGACGAGGCGACCCTGCGCGAACGCCTGCAGAGCCTGCAGGACAACGGCGGCCAGGACGCGCTGGAAAGCATCGTCGACTCGGTGGTCGGCCTGGGCCTGGGCTTCCTGCTCGACGAAGCCGGCCGCCACGGCGGCCCCAGCGACACCCGCGACGGGCTGGCCTATGTCGACCGCCGGCAGACCGAGCATCGCCTGAGCGCCGCGCTGAACAACCTGCCCGAGCGGCTGAAGCTGATCATCCAGACCCACTATTTCCACTATGTCCCGTTTCAGGACATCGCCCAGAGCCTGGGCCTGACCAAGGGGCGGGTGTCGCAGCTGCACCACGCGGCCTTGACCAAGTTGCGCGAGAGTTTGCGGGATATGCAGTAGGAACAGGGCAGGGACGGGCAGTGGATTGCGGCGACCTGAGCCGAGAGCGCCGGGACTGAAGCCCCTCCCACAAAAGTGACCGCGGCCTGCGCGGGCTGTTGTTTGAAAGGGACTGCTTTGGTGGGAGGGGCTTCAGCCCCGACGCCTTTCGTTCCGGGCCAGTGCAACGCCCCACGGCCATCGTGTTTGGCCGAGGCACCGGTTCAGACAGGCCGCAAGCGCCATCCACAGCCCCATTCAAGGCCCCCCAAGCCCCACCCGGCAAGGCCCGCCCCGCCTACCACCTAACCAGATTAGTCCCACCCGTCCCCGCGCCGGGGACCCATGGCGGAGCGGGGGGCTATAATCCATCATCTCAGCCGTACCCCGGCAATAGTTAAGGAACCCCATGGCACGCGGCGTCAACAAAGTCATCCTGGTCGGCAACCTCGGTAACGATCCGGAGACCAAATACACCCAGGGCGGCATGGCCGTGACCACCCTCAGCCTGGCGACCACCAGCGTCCGCAAGGACAAGGACGGCAACCAGCAGGAACGTACCGAGTGGCACCGGGTCAAGCTGTTCGGCAAGCTCGGCGAGATCGCCGGCGAGTACCTGAAGAAAGGCCGTCAGGTCTACATCGAAGGCTCGATCCGCTACGACAAGTTCACCGGCCAAGACGGCGTCGAAAAGTATTTCACCGACATCATCGCCGACGAGATGCAGATGCTCGGCGGCGGCGGTGAAGGCGGCGGTGGCGGTGGCGCACGCGAAGGCGGCGGCCGCAGCGACTTCCGCGGCGGCGGTGGTGGCGAGCGCCCGGCGCGCGCAGCCGGCGGCGGTGGTGGCGGCAACTACGGCGGCAATCGCGATGCCGGCCCGCCGCGCCGCGAAGCGCCCCCGGCCAAGTCGAACGATTTCGGCGACGACTTCGCCGATGACGACATCCCGTTCTAAGAAGCGCTTGCATCGACTGTAAAGTTGCCTGCACTTGTTCGTGGCAGGTAAAAGGCTAAAAACAAGCGGTTTTTAGACGAGAAGAGCCGCCGCTGGCTGCAAAGTCAGTGGCGGCTTTTTTGTGCTTGAAGCCTTCGAAAAATAGTCGCGTGGACTTTTGTCGGATTGGTGCAGCCTTGGCGTCGAGGTGGGCGGCTTGTGGCTGCTCTGGGCGATGGCCGCGCGGTGTCGGTCGCTGGGTTGATCGGATTTGTCGCGCTGGCCGGCGTGGCGGTGGAGTTCGGCATCATCATGCCGTCGTACCTGCGACAGGCGTGGGAGCGTCGGCGGGCGGAAAATCCGGTTTCCGGCGCGATAGAGCTGGATGCGGCGAATAGCGAACGTGCGGTACAGCGTGTACGGCCGAAAGCGATGACGGTCGCGGTCATTCTTGCTGGCCTATTGCCTATCCTCGTCGGCGGCGGAGCCGGCTCCGAGGTCATGCGGCGCATCGCGGCGCCCACGATCGGCGGCATGTTGAGCGCGCCGCTGCTTTCGATGCTGGTCATTTCCGCCGCGTATCAACTGCGCGTTCGCCGAAGGTTCAAGACCCGTGCGTAGCGGCCCAGTGCCTGAATTGAGCCGAGCCGCGAAGCGGCTTCGGCCAAGAGAAATCCTTCGGATAGAAGCGCCTCGTCTCGACCCAACTCAGATCGGCCCAGCGTGCCGTTCCGACAAGGGTCCGGGGCGTTGGTTGCTCCTATGTCCACGGTCATGGACACATGCCATGGCAACGACCTGGGCTTACGCCAGAGTCATGGCCGCGAGATCTCTACGAGACCCTGGGCGATTGAGGATTCAGCGCGCAGGCATCCTCCAGCTTCGATACATGCTGCTGACAGAAATCCAGATATGTCCTGACGATAGCCGAGGGATGCCGATGCGACGGATACAGCAGGTGGATGTGTTGCTCGGGCATCGGATGGTCGGGCAACAGCGGGATCAGTTGACCGGATCGAATCGCCGCCGAGGCGAGGAAGGGCGGTAGCTCGGTCACGACTTCGTCGGCAAGCGCGCGACTGCGCAGGTGCGTGTAGTCGTTCGTAGCCAGGACGTGCGCGGGCTCGATCGCCTGTCCGCCAAGCCGCCACACGCCCTGCGTGTTCGCGGCCGGGGTCCAGATGGCGCAGGGAAAACGATGCAGGGCTTCGACGGACTCGGGCATGCCCAGACGTTCCACCAGGCGCGGACCGGCGACCAGCACGTGGCGATAGGTCAACAGGCGCCGCGCAACCATGGTCTCGTGGGTGATCGTACCCACGCGTAGCGCGACGTCGATCCCATCCTCGATCAGATCGATGCGCCGCGCCGTCGTGTAGACGTGCAAGCGGATATCCGGGTAGCGCTGCTGGAACACCGACAGCAGTTCCCACCACGGCTCGTACGCAGGCGGCAGCGACAGCCGCAGCCGCCCCTTCAGCTGCGTTTGATCGCTGACCACCGCTTGCTGGGCCTCCATCAGCGTTTCGATCCCGCGGCTGGCGTGTTCGTACAGGCGCGTACCGGCATCGGTGAGGCGGGTGCCGCGCACCGAACGTTCCAGCAATTGCACGCCCAATTGCCGCTCCAGCTCGCGCACTCGCCGGCTCAGCGTGGGCAGTGGAACGGCCATGCGGTCGGCCGCCGCCGAAAGGCTGCCGGCCTGGACCACGTTGACGAACATTTGGACGGCGTTGAGGTCCATGCGCCCCTCTCATTTTTGGCAATAAATCTATATCACATGTGTATTCCCTGCCGAAAGTGGAAGTCGAAAAGTGAGCTCACCCGCCGGCAGACCGGCCACCACAGCCCCCTACGGAGTCACCGCCATGTCCATCCAGTCCGTCCTCAAGTCCTACGAAACCGCGCTCAACGCCAACGATATCGAGACCATCCTGGCGCTGTACGGCAGCGCCCCGGTGTTTATGCCGCAGCACGCTCCCGCCCTCGTCGGGCGCGACGCGGTCCGTGCCGGCTATGAACAGGTGTTCGCCACTCTCAAGCTCGCGGTCGGTTTCGACATCCATGAGATCGAACAGGCGGGCGATTGGGCCTGGGTCCGGACCAGTTCGGCCGGACGGACCAAGATCCTCGCCGCGGACGTGGAGGTGACCGAGGGCAACAACGAACTGTTCGTGTTCCGTCGCGAAAACGGCGCATGGAAGATCCACCGCTACCTGTTCGCCACCAACCAGCCGCGCGCCTGAGTCCACGATCATGAAAGCCTATGTGATCGAACAAGCCGGCGGCCCCGAAGCTCTGCTGCTCAGGGACCTCTCTTCCGCCCAGCCCGGCGCCGACGAAGTGCAGATCCGTGTGCGGGCGTTCGGCCTCAACCGCGCCGAGGTCTATCGTCGCGCCGGCAAGATGGGACCCATCGCCGGTCAAGTCGTGCCCGGCATTGAAGCCGTCGGCGAGGTCATCCACGATCCGGCCGGGGTGTTTCGCATCGGCCAACGCGTGGCGACGGCAATGGGCGGCATGCAGTTCAGCCGCAACGGCAGCTACGCAGAACAAGTCACGGTGTTGCGCGACAACGTCGTTGCCCTGGACGACAGCACGTTGTCGTGGGAGGAGCTGGCCGCTTTGCCGCAGGCGTATCTCACCGTGTGGGGCGCGCTCGATCGGAGCCTTGGCATCCAGGCCGGACAGACGCTGCTGGTGCGTGGCGCGACCTCGTCGGTCGGCCTCGCGGCGGTGACTTACGCCAAGGCGCGCGGATTGCAGGTCATCGCCACGACGCGTTCGTCCGAAAACACGGCGCGGCTGCGGCACATGGGCGCCGATGAGGTCGTCATCGATGGCGGCGAGATCGCCGCGAGCGTACGCGAGATCGCTGCGTCGGGTGTCGATGGCGTGCTTGAGGTCGTCGGTGCCGCCACGCTGCGCGATTCGATCAAGACGCTCAGACCGTTCGGCGCGGTTTCGGTGATCGGTCTGCTAGGCGGTCCGCCGGTGCTCGAACAATTCCATCTCATGCAGGACCTGCCTGGCGCGGTGCGGCTGAGCTTCTTTCCGAGCGGCCTGCTCGGATCGGCCGCCATGCCGCTGACCGAGTCGCCGTTGGCTTGGATCGCGAGGGAAGTCGCCGCGGGACGCATGCCTTCGTTACGTACCCAGACCTTCGGCTTCGACGAATTGCGCCGCGCCCACAGCCTGATGGAAAGCGATCGCGCGCTCGGCAAGTTCGTCGTCACCTTGTAACCCACATCCGGAGTAAACCGCCATGCATACCCTCATTCAACGCCTGCGGTCGGCCACGCTGCTGACGGCCTTGCTGCTTCCAGTCGTCGCCATCGCGGGCAAACCCGCGTCGAGCGATGCGGTCAAAGCCGCGATCACGCAACAGCTGAATCGATATGAGCAAGCACTCAACGCCTCCGACATTGACGGTGTGATGAAGCTCTATGCCGAGCACGCGGTGTTCATGCCACAGCACAGCCTTCCCGCCGTCGGCCGGGACGCGGTCCGCGCGGCTTATCGCGGTGTCTTCGACACCATCCGACTGGATGTCGACTTCACCGTCGACGAGATCCAGCCGTTGTCGCGCGACTGGGCCTACGCCCGTACGCGGTCCAACGGCACGGTGAAAGTGCTCGGCTCCGCCGCGCCCGCAAGCGCGGAAGCTAACCAGGAACTGTTCATATTCCATCGCGAAACCGACGGCCGATGGCTCTTCGCCCGCTACATCTTCTCGACCACTCAACCACTCAAACAACCGTGAGCCATCCGATATGAGCACCCGACTGCAATCCGCCGCGATATCCGCTGCCCGCGTGATGATGGCGCTGATCTTCATCCTTTCCGGCCTGTCCAAGATCGGCGCGCCCGAAGCCACACGCGGCTATATGGAAGCGATGCACCTGCCTGGGGCTCTGCTGTGGCCGACGATCGTGTTCGAGATCGGCTCCGGCGCGTTGATCGTACTGGGCTATCGCACCCGCATCGTCGCCTTGCTGCTGGCGGGTTTCAGTCTGCTGACCGCCGCCGTTTTCCATCATCAATTCGCCGACCAGATCCAGATGATCATGTTCCTGAAGAACATCGCGATCGCCGGCGGATTTCTGCTGCTGGCAAGTGTGGGCGCAGGCGGATTGAGCCTGGACGCGAAGAAAGCAATCGCGTGATACCCGCGGTAGCGGCAGACAGGGTTGTGCCGGGAATCGGTGGCGGCCCGGCATGTTCGCTACCATCCCGATCGGCGCCCGCTCCAGGATTGGAGCGCGTAAGATTGAACAGTACGCACAAAGCCCTCCGTTCGGAGGGCTTTTTCTTTGGAGCGGCCGCAACGAAGAAGTTCGTGATCACTTTGCGGTCCCACACACCCTCGACCTCAGGCGTTGCAAGCGCGCATGTCGCGTCTACTCATCCGCCTCGCAGACGAAGGCGCGGGTGACGTCGAGCCGGCGAAGCGGCCCGGCTTGAAATGAGCGTCAGGACAAGTCGACAGCGCGCCCGGCGACATGCACCTGGACGATGCGCAACTGCGCGTCCAGCACAACCAGGTCGGCGCAGGCGCCCACCGCGATGCGGCCATGGTCGGCCAGGCCGAGGTAATCGGCGGGGAAGGTGGAGACGCGATGCGCGGCGTCGGCGAGGTCCAGGCCGACGTCGACCAGATTGCGCAGTGCCTGGTCCATGGTCAGCGCGCTGCCGGCGAGCGAACCGCTGGCCAGGCGCACGCAGCCGAGGCATTTGTGTACGCGTTGCGAACCCAACGCGTACTCGCCGTCGGGCATGCCGGTGGCGGCGGTGGCGTCGGTGACCGCGTACAGGCGCGGAATGCAGCGCAGCGCGAGGCGGATCGCGCCGGGATGCACGTGCTGCAGGTCGGGGATCAGCTCGGCGTATTCGGCGTGGGCCAGCGCGGCCGCGGCGATGCCGGGCGTGTAGTGATCGACGCCGGTCATGCCGTTGAACAGATGGGTGAAGCCGGACGCGCCGGCGCGCAATGCGGCCAAGCCGTCTTCGTAAGTGCCGGCGCTGTGGCCGATCTGGACACGGATGCCCAGCGCGCTCAGCTGCGGGATCAACTCGGTGTGGTGGCCGATTTCCGGCGCCAAGGTCAGCACCTTGATCGGCGCCAGCGCGTGCAGGCGTTGCACCGATTCCAGCGTGGCTTCCACCGTCAGCGGCGGTTGCGCGCCCAGGCGTTGCGGGCTGATGAACGGCCCTTCCAGATGCACGCCGAGCACGCGCGCCGCCTCCGGGTCGGGTTCGGCGATGGCGGTGGCGAGGCCGCGCAAGGCATGCGCGATATCG
Organism: Lysobacter capsici; assembly: GCF_018732085.1. Lineage (NCBI taxonomy): Bacteria > Pseudomonadati > Pseudomonadota > Gammaproteobacteria > Lysobacterales > Lysobacteraceae > Lysobacter > Lysobacter capsici. The sequence continues at coordinate 1,696,824 of NZ_CP076103.1, forward strand.
GGCTCCGCCGCGGTCATGGTGGTTCCGAGCAGGGCGGTGGTGCCGTGGCGAACGTGCGCGCGCGCGACCGTGCGCGCGGCATCGCCGCCCTGCATCAGGTCGACGCCGGCGGCGCCATGCACGTGCAGGTCGATGAAGCCCGGCAGGATGATGAATTCGTCGCCGTCGCTGGTTTTAAGGGCGCGCTCTTCGATCGTGCGAATCTCGCGGTCGAAGCGGATGCCGCCGCGGCGCCAACCTTCGGAGGTCAGGATGCGGCCTTGCAGGCTGCGCAATTCGCTCATGGCGTGGCCTCGGCGATGATCAACTCGATCCCCAGTTGTTGCAGACCTTCGCGGTAGCGATCGTCGATGCCGGCGTCGGTGATGATGGCGTGGATCTGATCGAGGCGGGCGATGCGGTGCAGGCTCACGCGGCCGAATTTCGATGCGTCGGTCAGCACCACGATGCGGCGCGCGTGTTCGACCATGCGGTGGTTGAGGCGCGCCTCGGCCTCGTCGTGGGTGGTCAGGCCGAACTGCAGGTCCAGGCCGTCCACGCCGAGGAACAAAGTGTCGAAGCTGTAGGCGTTGAGGCTGGCCTCGGCCTGGCTGCCTTGCAGCGAAAGCGATTGCTTGCGCAGCACGCCGCCGCTGAGCAGCACGTCGACGCCGGGTGCGTTGGCGAGTTCCCAGGCGATGTTGAGGCCGTTGGTCATCACCGTGACATCGCGATGGCCGCGCAGGTGGCGGGCCAGGGTCATGGTGGTGGAGCCCGAGTCGATGATGATGTTGTCGCCGGCCTGCACCAACTGCGCGGCGCGCGCGCCGATGCGCTCTTTCAGCGGCAGGTTGAGCGCGTCCTTCTCGTGGATGTCCTGTTCCTGCGGCGGCGTGCGCACCAGCGCGGCGCCGCCGTGGGTGCGGGTGGCCAGGCCCTGCGATTCGATATGGCTCAGGTCGGCGCGGATGGTCACCGCCGACACGCCGAAGCGATCGACCAGCTCGGCCACCTGCACCGAGCCCAGTTCGATCAGGCATTGCAGGATCTGTTGCCGGCGGGCGCGGGTGTTGCGAATGGCCATCGGTGGGTCCGCGGTAAAGGTCGAAGATTAGCCGTTCGCCGCGGCGGGCGCGCTGGACGCGCGCTCAGCCGATGCACGCTCGCCGGCGGTATTCGCCGAGCAGGCGCGGGCGTATTCGTCCAGGCACAGGCCGATGCGATGGCGCACCAACGCTTCGGGCGTATTGGCCAGGGCGCCGGCGCGCACCGCGCGGTATTGCTCGGGCAGGTGCTGGCTCAGCAGGAACAGCGGCGGCGCGTGCGCGCGCAGGTTGTCGAACAGGCGCTGCACGGCGGCGATCAGCGCCGGTTCGCCCCAGTAGTAACGGCAGCGGTCGCTGAGCGCGTACAGGCGCAGCAGATGCAGTTCGCGCTCGTCGCCGTGGTAGTGCTGCTGCCAGTGGCGCGGGCTGTCGAGCATGCAGCGTTCCAGCGCCTGCGGCAGGTTGGAGCGCTGTTCCGGCGGCAGCAGTTCGGCTTCGATCGACGCCAGCGCGAACAGCGCCTCGCGATAGGCGAAGGTCGCGGCCGGGCCGACCTTGAGGATCGCGAAATGATCGCGCACCAGCGCGTGCAGGCCGTCCTCGCGCTGGTAGTCGGTGGAATGCGCCTCGAACACGATGCGCGGCTGGCGTTCGAGAAAATCGGCCAGCGACTGGGCCGCGACCGGATCGTAGTCGTGCACGCTGCTGTGGTCGAAGTCGACGCCCGGCTGCACCACCATCGCGATCACCCGCTCCCAGGCCGGCGCCAGATCGGGCGCGGCGAACGCTTCGCGATGGATGGCCAGGGTCTGTTCGGCGGCCTGTGGCGTGGTCACCGCGAGACCGCCGGCCAGCGAGGCTTCGCCGCCGGGGATCGGCACTTCGGTGCCGATCACGTACACCGGCGGCGGCAGGCCGTGCGCGGCGGCGGTGCGTTCGGCGATGCGCGCAAGTTCCGCCGAACGCGCGGCGACTGTCGCGTCCGGCAGCGGCGAGGGATCGTCGGCGCAGGACATGCTGCAGTCCAGGTGGATCTTGTGGAAACCGGCGGCCACATAGGCTTCGATCAGCACCCGCGCATGCGCCATCGCTTCTTCGGCCGGGCGCTTCTGCCAGGCGTTGGGGCCGAGGTGATCGCCGCCGAGCACCAGCCGATCGGCGGGGAACTGTTCTTCGCGCGCCAACGCGAGCACGTAGTCGCGGTATTGCGGCGGGGTCATGCCGGTGTAGCCGCCGAACTGGTCGACCTGGTTGGAGGTCGCTTCGATCAGCAGCAAGGTGTGGTGACGGCGGGCCACGTCCATCGCGGCGCGCAGCACCAGTTCGTTGCTGCAGCACACGCTGTATAGGCCGACGTTGCGGCCCTGGCGGTGGGAGGCGATCAGCGATTGCACGGGCGACATGGCAACACTCCAACGCGGTTCAAGACGGCTCAGTACAAGCCGGGAAAACTCAGGACAACGCCGACGGCCAGGCCAGCAACGCGGCGCCTCGCGCGCCGCCCGCGCCGCCGAAGCGCGGCGGCACGATCGGCGGCACCTGCACGCCGTCGAACAGATGCGCGGCGACCGCCGCCGGCAGCACGCCGTACAGCGGTGCGTGTTGCGACAGGCCGCCGCCGAGCACGATCACATGCGGGTCCAGCACCAGCACCAGCTTGGCCAGGCTGTGGCCGAGCAAATCCAGATGGATCGCCATCACCTCGCGTGCGCGCACGTCGCCCGCGTCGGCCAGGGCGATCACCGCGGCCGCGTCGGCCGCTTCGCCGCCGAAGTGACGGTGCAGCGCGACCAGGCCGCTGCCCGATACATAACGCTCCACGCAGCCGCGCAGACCGCAGGCGCAGTCCAGCACCGGCAAGGCGTAGCGCTGCAGCAGATGCCCCGGTACGCTCCAGTGGCCCCATTCGCCGGCCAGGCCGTTGAAGCCGGTGATCAACCGGCCGTGCAGGCAATAGCCGCCGCCCGCGCCGGTACCGAGGATCGCGCCGTACATGCTCGGATAACCTTCGGCGGCGCCGCCATGCGCTTCGGACAGCGCGAAGCATTGCAGGTCGTTGCCGAAGTGCAGCGGCCGGCGCAGCCGCGCCTGCAGATCGGCGGCGACCTTGTGGCCGGTCAGCGCCGGCACGTTGGCGCTGAGTTGGCGGCCGCTGCGGTGGTCGCGCACGCCGGGCAGGGCGATGCCGATCGCGGTGTCGGCGAGGCCGAGTTCGGCGTCGGCCGCGGCGACCAGCGCTTCGAGCGCGGTCAGAAAACCCGGGTATTTGCCCTGCGGCGTGGCGATGCGCCGGCGATGGCGCACTTCCAGTGCGGCATCGCAGGCGACCAGTTCGATCTTGGTGCCGCCGATGTCGATGCCGTAGCGGATCGTGGAAGCGGCGGCGTCAGCCATGGTGAATAGTGACGCCCTTGACCACCCGGTTGACGGTGCCGTCCGGGAAGGGATTGTCGGGGGTCAGGCCGAGCGCGGCCGAACGTTGCAGCGCGTACATCTGCGCGAAAGTCAGCCATACCGGCGCCAGCCAGCTGTCAGAAAACATGCCGTCGGCGAACGCGTTGTCGGCCAGCGCGCCATCGTCCAGCGGCGGCACTGGCAAGCGGTAGTCGTCATCGCCGCCGATGTCGGCGTGCGGGCCGATCGACAGCACGTGCCCGGCGACGCCGTCGCGTCGCAGTTCGTCGAGCAGGTCGTGTTCGTAACGGCGCGCCAATGCGTGATTGCTACGCATCACCACGACCAGGGTGTCGCCGTCGAGCGTGGACTTGGGCCCGTGGCGAAACCCCAGCGGCGTATTGGCCAAGGCCAGGACGCGACCGGCGGTGAGTTCGAGCACCTTCAACGCGGCTTCGCGCGCCAAGGCTTCCAGCGGGCCGCTGGCCAGGTAGATCACGCGGTTGAACGGCCGCTGCGCCAAGGCCGCGACCGGCGCGTCCCATTGCGACAGGCCTTCGCGCGCGAGTTCGGCCAGTTGCTGCAGGCGTTCGATCCGCCGCGGCCACGGCGCGCGGTCGAACACGCTCAGCGCCGTCAGCAGCATGCAGCTCAGGCTGCTGGTCATGGCGAAGGCGCGGTCGCAACTCGCCGCCGGCATCAGCACGGTGCAGGTGTCGTCGCGGCCGGCGCCGCGGCGGGCGAGTTCGCCCTGCGCATTGCAGGTGATGTCGAGAAAACGCGCGTGCTCGACCTGCGCGCGCACCAGTTCGACCGCGGCCACGCTCTCTGGGCTGGAACCGCTGCGGCCGAACGACACCAGCAGGGTCGGGCGGTCGCGCTGCAGATACAGCGCCGGATGGGTCAGCAGGTTGGTGGTGTGCAGCGCGCGCACTTCGGCCGGCCATTGCGCGTTGATGCTGTCGGCGACGAGGTCGGCGATGAAGCCCGAACTGCCGGCGCCGGTGAACAGCACGCGCTGGCGCGGGTCGTTGAGGCAGTCGCCGAGAAAGGTCTGCACGCGTTCGCGCGCCTGCGCCAGATCCCGGGCCAGCTCAAGCCACAAAGCGGGCTGCTGGGCGATTTCAGCGGCGGTATCGGCTCCGCCCAGGCGTTGCCAGGCGGTCGAGTCGGGAAGCGGGGTGAGGTCCATGGAGAATCCCTGTTGAGCGCGGTGACGATCTGCGTTTTCTTTCGGAAAGTCAATTATCGAAAGTAAAACAAAAGAAATTAATCGGGTGAGCTTGTTCTTCGAACTCGCTCGGAAAAAACGAAAGATCGGCGCGAATGAGCTTTCGTTGCTTGCTTAACAGGGATTTTTGCCATGTTTAGAAAGTATTGCATTGCACAATCTTTCGTTTTGCCAGATAAATTCTTCCTTTTTTCTTTCAATTCATTGACAGCTTTCGAATCACTGCCCTAGAGTCGGCCGCAACAGGTTTCGAATGCCCGCCGAGCGGGTCCTTGGGGGCAAGGTGACATTCCGCATGCGTCGTCCGCATCCGTCGATCGCGATTCTTTCGAGCACGATTCTGGCTGCGCTGCTGGCCTCGCCGGCCGTGGCCGAGCCGGTCGGCAACCTGCGCGCGGTCCGCGCCGAGGCCGGCGCGACGCCGAGCTGGGAGCTGAGCACCGACAGCGGCAGCGTGCTGCGCATCGAGGTGCTGGCGCAGGACCTCGTGCGGGTGCAGGCCGGTCGCCGCGGCAAGCTGACGCCGGCCGGCGACAAGGCCGCGCCGATCGTGCTGCCGCAACCGGCGGCCAAGGTCGACGCCACGCTTGAAGAAGACGCCGCCGAAGTGCGCGTGCGCACCGGCGCGCTGGTGCTGCACGTGCAGCGGCAACCGTTGAAGCTGCGGTTGGAACGGATCGACGGCGAACGCCGCACCTCCTTGTGGCAGGAACTGCAACCGCTGGACCTCGACGCGACCCAGAGCGTGCAAGTGCTGTCGTCGCAGGCCGACGAAGCGTTCTACGGCGGCGGCCAGCAGAACGGCCGTTACCAGTTCAAAGGCCGCGAACTGGAAGTCTCGTACTCCGGCGGTTGGGAAGAGGGCGATCGCCCGAGCCCCGCGCCGATGCTGCTGAGCTCGCGCGGCTGGGGCATGTTGCGCAACACGTGGAGCGACGGCAGCTACGACCTGCGCCAGCCCGATCAATCCACCTTGCTGCATCGCGAGGATCGCTTCGACGTTTATTACTTCGTCGGCGAACTGCCGCACTTGCTCGAACGCTACACGCAGCTGACCGGCCGTCCCGGCCTGTTGCCGCGCTGGGCGCTGTCCTACGGCGACGCGGATTGCTACAACGACGGCGACAACGGCAAGAAGCCCGGCACCGTGCCCGAGGGCTGGCACGACGGTCCGACCGGCACCACGATCGACGTGGTCGAGAGCGTCGCGCGCCAGTACCGCGAACACGACATGCCCGGCGGCTGGATCCTGCCCAACGACGGCTACGGCTGCGGCTACAAGCAATTGCCCGAAACGGTGAAAGGGCTGGCGAAGTACGGCTTCCGCACCGGCCTGTGGACCGAGAACGGGGTCGACAAGATCGCCTGGGAAGTCGGCACCGCCGGCAGCCGGGTGCAGAAACTCGACGTGGCCTGGACCGGCAAGGGCTATCAGTTCGCGATGGATGCCAATCAATCGGCGTTCAACGGCATTTTGCACAACTCCGATTCGCGCCCGTTCCTGTGGACGGTGATGGGTTGGGCCGGCATCCAGCGCTATGCGGTGGCCTGGACCGGCGACCAGAGCGCGAGCTGGGATTACATCCGCTGGCATGTGCCGACCCTGATCGGCTCGGGCCTGTCGGGCATGGCCTACGCCACCGGCGATGTCGATGCGATCTTCGGCGGCAGCGCCGAAACCTACACCCGCGATCTGCAATGGAAAGCCTTTACGCCGGTGCTCATGGGCATGTCGGGTTGGTCGTCGAACGCGCGCAAGCATCCGTGGTGGTTCGACGAGCCGTATCGCAGCATCAATCGCGATTATCTGAAGTTGAAGATGCGGCTGACGCCGTACATGTACGGCCTGGCGCATGACGCCGCGCAGACCGGCGCGCCGCCGGTGCGCGGCTTGATGTGGGATTACCCGCAAGACCCGCATGCGCGCGATGAGGCTTACAAGTACCAGTTCCTGCTCGGCCGCGATCTGCTGGTGGCGCCGGTCTACCGCAGCCAGGCCGCGAGCCGCGGCTGGCGACGCGGCATCCATCTGCCGGCCGGCCGTTGGATCGATTACTGGGACGGACGCAGCGTGCAAGCCGGCGCGGCCGGGCGCGAGCTCGATCGCCAGGTCGATCTCGCCACGCTGCCGCTGTTCGTGCGCGCCGGTGCGATCGTGCCGATGCATCCGGCGATGCTGTTCGACGGCGAAAAGCCGCTCGACGAAATCACCTTCGACCTGTATCCGCAGGGCGATTCGCAGTACACGCTGTACGAGGACGACGGCAATACGCGTCGTTATGAGCAAGGCGAGTCGAGCACCCAGCAAGTGCGCATGAGCGCGCCGGCGCAGGGCAGCGGCCCGGTGAGCGTGCGGATCGATGCGGTGCAGGGCCAGTACCAGGGCCAACTGCCGCAACGTCGCTACGGCTTGCGCGTGCTCAGCCGGCAGGCGCCGCGCGCGGTGTCGGTCGACGGCCGCGCGCTGCCGAAGCTGGCCGATGCCGCCGCGTTGCAGGCGGCCGCGGAAGGCTGGTACTTCGATCCGGCGCAACGCAAGGGCAGCCTGCATGTGCGCACCGCCGCCGTCGATATCCGCAAGCCTCTGCAGATCGCGCTCGACATCGCCACCGCCGCGGCGCCCGCCGACGATGCGTTCCCGGCCGCGCCTGCGCTCGGTCGCGCGCTGCCGGCCGACAGCTTGCTGGTGGTCAATCGTCCCGCCGAAGAACCCGGCCACGCGCTGGAAAATGCGTTCGACGACGATCCCGCGACATGGTTCCGCAGCGTGCGCAATCAAGCCGTGCGGACCGGCGCGCACGAATGGACGGTGGGCTTCGGCGAACGCAAGTTGATCGACGGCATCGAACTGGCGCCGCGCAACGACAAGAACTGGAAGCACGGCCAGGTCCGCGACTACGAGGTGTACCTGGGCGACAGCAACGGCGAGTGGGGCGAGCCGATCGCGCGCGGCCGTCTGCAGCTCAAGCAGGAAACGCAGCGCATCGAGTTCCCCGCGCGCGCCGGCCGCCTGCTGCGCTTCCGCGTGCTCAGCGTGCAGAACCCCGAGGGCGACGGCGCATCCGCGACCGATCCGATGGTCACCGCCGCGCAAGGCAATGCGGCGCGCGCGGTCGATGCGCTGCAGCCGCGCGATGTCGGGCCGATCGCGCTGTCGAGTTTCCACATTCTCGAACATCAGGAACCTGAGCGTCCGGCGCAGCAGCGTTATCTGTCCGAGTTGCCATTGCCGGCCGCGTTGAACAGCCAAGTGCATGCCGATCGCACGTTCCGCGGCGACGACGCGCTGCGCATGAACGGCCTGCTGTTCCGTCGCGGTCTGGGTGTTGGCCCGACCAGCCGCATCGATCTGCGCCTGCAAGGTCAGTGGCGATTGCTGCGTGCCGACCTCGGCATCGACGATGCCTGTCGCGCCGCCGGCGGTCTGCAGTTCCAGGTGTGGGGCGACGATCGTCTGCTCTACGACAGCGGTCTGGTGAAAGCGCCCGGCGTGGTCAAGCCGGAACTCGATATCCGCGGGCTGTCGACCTTGAGCCTGCGCACGCTGGGCGCGCAGGGCAGCCAACCCGCGCAGGTGTGCGCGAACTGGGCCAACGCGGTGCTGATCGGCCAGGAGGGCGATACCGCCAGCGTGATCGCGCCATGAACCTTCCGAACCCCCGATCCCGAACACGCCCCCGAACACGCAACCCAACCGCCGCAGCGAACCCGTCAAACCGAATCCGTAACGCCGAACCCGTAACCACGAACCCGTAACACCGCTCCTCCCCCCGCCCAATCCGACTGCGGCCATCCGGCCGCGGCCCGGGATCGCTGTTGCCCTTCGTCCGCCATCCGCGCCGCAGTCCTGCCAGGAGAGTTCCGATGTTGCCCGCAAGCCGCCGTACGCGCCGTCACCGCGCCAACCGCATCCCCGCCACCCCGCTGTCGCTGGCCCTGGCCGTCGCACTGCTGGGCCACGTGTCCCTCGCCGCCGCACAGGATGGCGCGGCCGGCACGGACAGCAAGGACAAGACCACCGAACTGTCGCGGGTCGAAGTCACCGGTTCCAACATCCGCCGCACCGACGTGGAAACCGCCTCGCCGGTGCAGATCGTCAGCAAGCAGGACATCGAGAACATGGGCGCGCGCACGCTGCTGCAGGTGCTCGACAACCTGCCGGCCGCGCGCCCGGCGCAGCAGGATTCGCGCTCGCTGTTCACCGGTTCCGACGGCGCCTCGCAGGCCAATCTGCGCGGCCTGGGCGCGCAGGGCACGCTGGTGCTGTTGAACGGCCGTCGCCTGTCGTACTACGGCGCGCCGGCCGGGTTCCAGACCCAGTTCGTCAACATCGACGCCATTCCCGCCGCGGCGATCGAACGCATGGAAGTGCTGACCGACGGCGCATCGGCGGTGTACGGCACCGACGCGGTCGCCGGCGTGATCAACGTGATCACCAAGCGCAATTACCAGGGCGCGGAGGTCAACGTCACCACCGACATGTCCTCGCGCATCGATTCCTACGGCGAGCACCAGGCCAGCATCACCGCCGGTTTCGGCGACCTCGACGAAGACCGCTACAACGTCTACGCCTCGGTCAACCTGTACCGTCGCGACGCGATCCCGCTGAGCGATTTCTACGACAAGCGGCCCAAGCAGTACTACGTCAACAACCCGAACTACCTCAACAACCTGCGCCTGGGCACCGGCAGCAAGCCGGGCGTGTTCAATCCCGGCAGCTACTTCGCCTTCGACCCGGTCACCGGCCGGCGCGTGCAGGAAGCCGCGCCGGGCTGCAACAACGTGCTCACCACCGAAGCCGCCGGTCCGCGTTGCATCTGGCAGACCTGGATGAACAACGAGATCGACGCCGGCGCCAAGTCCGAACGCAACACCGCCTATGTCAACGCGCACTTCCTGATCGGCGACAGCACCGAGGCCTTCGCCGAGGCGACCTATACCGACATCGACCTGCGCGCCAACGGCGGCACGCCGCGCGCCTACAGCACCACCACCGGCAACCCGACCAGTTGGTTCTCGCGCAACACCGGCACTTCGGTCAATCAGTTCCTGTATCCCTTCCTCGGCCCGAACAACGAGTACAACCACGCCAGCCCGCAGCTCAAGGCGATGATGGGCGGAGTGGTGGGCCTGCAATACCTGTTGCAGGATGCGGGCGCGAACTACTTCGGCCAGCGCAACACCGACAAGAGCTATCGCGCGCTCGGCGGCCTGCGCGGCACCATCGGCGACTGGAACTGGGAAACCGCGTTCGCCACCGCCGGCACCCACTCGACCACCTACCAGACCATCAACGTCAACCTGCAAGGCTTCGAGAAAGCCTTCGGCCCGTACACCACCGACCCGGGCACCGGCCGGGTGATCATCTCCGATCATCCGGCGTACAAGTTCGGGCAGATCAACGAGGCCAACGCCGCATTGATCCGCGCCGCCTTCCCGACCTTCGACATCCAGTCCTGGACCCGCCTGCACACCCTCGACGGCAAGATCGAAGGCCCGCTGTTCTCGTTGCCGGCCGGCGAGGTGCGCGCGGCGTTCGGCTTCAACGTCAGCCGCGAGACCTTCTACACCCCGGGCAACTCGGACGCGGCCAACGGCCTGATCACCCAGCAGGGCGGCTCGTGGTTCGACGGCAAGCGCAACACCTATGCCGTGTTCGCCGAAACCGTCGCGCCGCTGACCGAGAAGCTCGAACTCGACGCCGCGCTGCGCGTGGACAAGTACCCGAATTTCAGCGCCAACGTCGCGCCGAAGATCGGCCTGAAGTATCAGGTCTTGCCGCAACTGCTGTTGCGCGGCACCTACTCGGAAGGTTTCCGCGCGCCGAGCCTGGCCGAGTCCGGCACCGGCGGCGTGTTCGCCCAACTCGGCGGTTACCGCGACGAAGTGCGCTGCGCCGAAACCAACGCCATCGCCAACTTGTTGCGCCAGTCGCGCCGCGGCGGCGATGTCGACCTGGGCAATTCGCTGCTCAATGCCGACTGCAGCCGCACCGTCGCGCGCATGACCCAGCCCAACCAGGACCTCAAGCCGGAGAAGGCGAAGATCGCCACCCTGGGCTTCGTGTTCGAACCGCTCGACTGGCTGTCGGTGTCGGCCGACTACTGGTTCATCTATCGCCGCAACGAGATCGCCGCGCCCGACTACAGCAAGGACGAAGACATCCTGTCGTCGACGCGTTCGCCGATCACCGAGTCCGATCGCGCAGCGGTCGCCGCGCTGGCGGCGATGTGCGCCGATCCGGCCAGCGGCGTGAGCTGCCCGGGCACGCTGCCGGGCTACAGCGTCGGCAACGTGGCGAGTGTCGTCGGCCAGTACAAGAACAAGGGCCGCACCCTGATCGACGGCTTCGACATCGATGCGCGCAGCCGCTTCTCGTTGGGCGAGTGGGGCAGCCTGAACATCGGCCTGGCCGCGACCATCGCGCGCCGCAACCAAGCGTATCTGGACGACGAAAACGGCTGGTACTACGGCAATACCGTGGGCTATTACGGCAACCCGCGCCTGCGCGCGACGATCAACGCCGACTGGAACTACCGCCAGGTGACCACCAGCTTCTTCGTGAACTACGTCGGCACCACCAAGTGGGCCTGGGAACGCATCGACGCGCAGGACAACAACCCGCAGACCTGCACCGCCGGCTTCCTGCCGGTGGCCAAGGCCCAGTGCGACGGCGTGCCGTCGTGGTGGACGGCCAACCTGAGCCTGACCTGGCGGCCGACCGAAAAGCTCAACGTCGGCGTCACCGTCAAGAACCTGTTCGATCGCCTGCCGTTCTACGATCCCAACAGTTTCCTCGGCGATTCCAGCGATTACGCCAGCATCTTCGGCCGCAGCTACAGCTTCACGGTGGGCTACAAGTTCTGACGGTTCGATCGCGCCGGCGACATCGTCGGCGCGGTCTTCGGGGTGTTCCATCGCCTGCGGCCGATGGATCCGCGGCGTGGAGCATGGCGCCTGCGTCGCAGGCGTCGCGTCGGCGACGGGACGATACTGATGTCGGCGACGTTGCGCGGCTGCGGACCGGGCCGACATCAGGGAGTCCGGACCATGTCGATTGCGCTGCATCGAGTGACCGACGTCGTGCCGCCGCCGCATTCGCGGGTGGCGGGCGTGTACCCGTCGATGGATTTGTACGACGCCTATTCGATCGAGTTGCCCGACCAGGCGTCCGGCGATCCGGAAACCTTGGCGCGATTCGTGTTCGCGCGCAGCCCGGCCTGGATCGGCGGACTGATGCGCGTGCGCGATGCGCTGGTGGCGGGGCTCGGCCTGAAGACCGCGCGGCGCTTGCACCGGCTCGGCGCCAACGGCGGCGAGCGCGTCGGCATGTTCCGCATCTACGAACGGCAGCCCTTGGAGATCGTGCTGGGCGAAGACGACAAGCACCTGGATTTCAAGCTGTCGGTGCTGTGCCAGCCGCCCGGGGAGGCCGTCGCGCGGCGGCGATTGATCGTCTCGACCGCGGTGCATTGCCACAACCGCCTAGGCCGCGCGTATATCGCGGCGATCGCGCCGTTTCACCGCTTGATCGTGCGTTCCTGCCTGCGCCATGCCGCGCGCATCGGATGGCCGCCCCGGCAGTCGGCGGATTGAGTGCGATAACCCGGCCGCGGCGCGGCCGATGCGTTCAGCCCGGGACCGGCTCGGTCTGCGGCGGGCAGTGTACGCGCACGAAAGCGTCCAGCTTGCGGGCGAAGCCGGGATTGGTGTTGATGAAAAAATGGCCGCCGGTCATCGCCGCGCATTGCGCATCCGCGAACAGATCGCCCCAGGCGAACACGTCGTCGACCCGGGTTTCGTCCTGTTCCCCGGCCAGGATAAGCGCCGGGATCCGCGCCAGATCCGGATGCACCGGCGGCAGGCGGAAGTTCTCGCCGAGGGCGAAATCGGCGCGCAGCGCGGGGAAGAACAGTTGCATGACCTCCGGGTCGTTGAGCAGTTCGCGCGGCGTGCCGTTGAGGCTGCGCAGCTTGGCCAAAAAACGATTGTCGGGCAGCTCGCTGACCCGCTCACGCGGACGGTCCACGGTGGGCGAGCACTTGGCCGACAGCGCGATCGCGCGCGGCGGCGGCGCGCCCAATTGCAGCAGGCGGTTGGCGGCGGAAAAAGCCATCAGCGCGCCGTTGCTGTGGCCGTACAGCAGGTAAGGCCGGTCGAGCAGCGGCAGCAGGTCGGGCAGCAACTGCGTCAGCAGAGCGTCGACGTCGCGGATCAGCGGCTCGGCCATACGCATGCCGCGTCCGGGCGGTTGCACGCACAACAGCTCGACCTGCGGGCTGAGCCATTTGCGCCAGGACGCGTACGAACTCGCGCTGCCGCCGGAGAAAGGAAATGCGAACAGGCGCAGGCGCGCGTGTTCGGAATTGCCGGATCGGACCAGCCAGGGCGAAGGTTTCATGATGGCGCGCGCAGTGGGGTGGGCGATGCACACGCGCGCCGCGTCGCTGCACATTCGCGACGGACCCGGAGCACGATCGATCGGTGACGAATGTCGGCAACGCCGTGGCGTCATCGCGGCGATCGTCGAGATCCGTCACGCGCATCGACATCGACCGCGATTCTATGCGGTTCTTCATGACGAAGGCGCTCAGGCGGTCACGATCCCGGCGCCGCGGTCACCGTCGCCCGCGTGACGGACGTCCCTCGGCGATAACCGCGGTGGGCGCCGCTTCGTGGCGCCCACCGGGTCAACCGACCTCGCGACTCGCCGTGCTCACAAGCGAGTGACGCGAATCCAGTTGATGTTCCATCCGCCCTGCTGCGCGTAGACACCGAGGTTGTAGGTGCCCGCGTTGACGTTGACCGTATGCGAGACGGTCTGCCAGTTCTGCCAGCCGCCGGTCGCCGGCACCTGCACCTGGCCCAGCACCGTGCCGCCGGCGTTGAGATCGAGCGACAGCGCGCCGCCGTTGGGGCTCGCCACGCGATATTCGACCCGATAGCTGCCGCTGCTGGGGAAGTTGACGTTGCTGTACGACAGCCAGTCGCCGGTGTCGATCCAGCCGACGTTGGAGCCGCCTTCCGAGCACGCCTCGACCTGCACGCCACTCTGCGCGGCGAAACTTTCGGCCTCCAGCGTCTGCGACCACGGGCTGCTGCCGCCGGCGTTGTACACGCGCACGTAGTCCACGAGCATCTTCGCCGGCAGCTTGCTTTCGTCGACGTTGAAGCCCGGCCAGTTGCCGCCGATGGCGAAGTTCAGCAGCAAGAAGAAGTCGCGATGGAATTCCTCGGTGCCGTTGACGCTGTTCTGGATGCTGGCTTCTTGGAACTTGTTGCCGTCGACGTACCAGCGGATCGCGTTCGCGTCCCACTCCACCGAGTACACGTGCCAGTCGGCGACGCTGATCAGCGTGTTGCCGCCGTACTGGGCGTAGTTGCCGTTGTGGTCGCGCCAGTGGATGGTGCCGTAGGTGCGATCCTCGTTGTTGACATGCTCCATGATGTCGATCTCGCCCGAGTCGGGCCAGCCCACCTGCGGCAGGTTGGCGCCGAGCGCCCAGAACGCCGGCCACGCGCCCATGAACGAGGGCAGCTTCATCCGCGCTTCGATCTTGCCGTACCTGAAGTTGCGGATGCCCTGGGTCTTCATGCGCGCGGAGGTGTAGCGGAAACCGCCGAAATCCTCGCGCCGGGCGTTGATGACCAGGGCGTTGTTCTCGATGCCGGCGTTCTCGCGCCGGTAGTACTCCAGTTCGTTATTGCCCCAGCCGCCGCTGCCGTTGCCGGTTTCGAACACCCAGTCCGGTCCGATCGATCCGTTGAACTCGTCGCTCCATACCAGTTGCCAGTTCTGCGCCCAGGCGCCGCCGGCGAACACGGATGCGACGAGAAAAACCAGGCCCTTCATCAACAGTTTCATGATGTCTTCTCCTCGTAGGGGAAACATGAGCGCCGCATCACGGAGCGAGACGGCGCGAAGCCTTCGCGTCCGCGGGCGACGCCTGCGACAAAAAAATCCGATGTGCAGCGACGGCGCGACGATCGCGTCGTCCTCCGGCGACTGCGGCCCCTTCGATGCGGTCGCGGATGTGGTCGATCCTATGCGAGCGCTCGCGGCCGTAACGCGTGCTTCGCCACAGCTTGTGCGCTTTCGCGCGGATGCGTGACGCAGGCACGTTCGATGCGTGAGGACGAAGGGTGCGGGTCAAGAGCGCGTTGCTGCGCGAACCTTCAAGCGAGCGATCGCGATGTCATGACGACGGCGATGGGACAGCCGCGAGGACGTTCGAGCAGACATGCGCGATGTCCTGTGTCGTCTTCTCGCGATCGGTCCAAGCCATCGCCTTGGCCGATGTTCGCCGAGTCAGGCCGGCTGCCGCGATCCGCCGTCGATCCACGACGCGATGGCCCGGGAGCGGCGCAACCGCTCCCGGGCCGGCCCGGTTACCGGATGCAGGCTCAATCCGGATTCATCGCCGCGAAGGTTTCTTCGTAGCGGCCATCGCGCTCGGCCCATCGCCGCGCGCGGTCGCGTTCGACCAGCACCTCGCCGCGAGGATGCTCTGCGCGTTCGAGCAACTGCATCACTTCGGCCACATAGGCGTCGACCGGCGTGGCGCGCGGATCCTGGGCCTGCTGTGTACCGGTGAGCTGCGTGCGCACGTAGGGTGGCGCGAGTTCCAATACTTCGACCGGAACCTTGCGCAGTTGATGACGCAGCGACTGCAGCCACGAATGCACGAATGCCTTGCTGGCGCAGTAGCTCGGAAAGTCGGCGCGCGGCAGGAAGGCGAGGTTGGAGCTGGTCGCCATGATCGTCGCGTTCGCCTGCCGTTTCAGCGTCGGCAGCAGCGCCGCGGTGACCCGCAGCACGCCGAGGATATTGGTCTGTACGATCGCCTGCGCGTCGGCAATGTCCCAGTCGTCCGCGGCCATGTTTTCGCTGCGCGAAATACCGGCGTTGGCGATGAGCACGTTGAGTTCGGGGAAGCGTGTTCGAACCTCGCTCGCGAACGAGGACAGCGAGGCTGGATCGTCGAGGTCGACGCACAGGCCGACCATGCCGGGACGGGCCGCGGTCATATCGTCGAGCAGCGCGCGTCGCCTGCCGGCGACGATGACGCGGTTGCCGCGATCGTGGAAGGCTTCGGCGAGCGCGCGGCCGATGCCGCTGGTGCCGCCGGTGATGAGCAGGGTGTTGCCGGTCGTTTTCATGCGTGCCTCGTGGTCGGGCCAGGGTTGTCTGGCCAGATGGGGGAAAGGCCACGGCAAGCTGCGGAACGCGCCTGTGGCGTTGTTCCGGCAAGGCAGCATCACGACAAACCCTGCCCACGAAAGGTCTTGATCGGGCGAAGGCCCGCGGAGCAGGGAAGTGATGGCGTACCGTGGCACCTGTTGCATCGAGATCCCCTGCTGGGGCCCGCTCGACGAAGGGTGCGTTGGATGACGGTAACGCCTACGGCAGCGCGGTTGAGGCGACTGCGGGCGAAAGGCTAGGGTCGCCGGCCGCCGGCGTCAAGCGCGGGCCGGCCCGCGTCCGCGATATCTGCGCGGAGTTTTCGTTTTCCGGGCGATGCGCGCCGCCGCGGCCCTGCGAGCGCCTTGGTCATGGACAATGACGCAAACCGCGCCGAGCATCGCCACGTGATCCCCAACACCACCCCGTACTACCTGCCGGTGACCCGCGAGGTCGCGCAGGCCTTCGTCGACGACGGGCGCCTGCCCGAGTCGTCGATAGAGCGCGCGGCGCTGTCGGTGATGCTGGTCCTGTTGACGCAGGAATACTCCAACGCCGCGATCAGTCGCCTGATCTTCGAGACCCACGGCTTGATGACGGCGAGTTCGCCCGAGGTCGCCGCGGCGCATCTGGACGCGGGCCGGCGCGGCATTGCGCAACCGCAGCGTGCCGACATGCTGGGCCGGCTGGCCGACAAGGGCGTGAATTTCGCCGACCTCCAGGACATGCGGCACGAGGCCTGGCGCGACGACGACGGCCGCTACGCGCATGTGTTCCAGGAGCGCTATCGCCAGCCGATGGACCGTTTCGAGATCGGCTTCGATCGCGCCGACCAGATCGACGAGGCGGCCGCCGACGCGGATGTTCCCTACGACACGCCCAGCGCCGATACCCAGGCCGCGCCGCGCAGGACCCGCCTGGTCATGGAAGGCACCCGCGACCAGGCGGTGGCGGCCCAGGTGATCGCGGCGGCGCCGGACGAACTGGTCAACCTCGACGCTTACGCCGGCACCGGCAAGACCCATCTGTTGCTGGCGATGGCCGGCGGTCTGGCCGGCGGCATGACCTACCTGGCGCCCACCGTCGCGCATATCCACGGTTTCAAGATCCGCGCCGGCGGCGCCGCGACGGGCATCCAGACCGTGACCCAGACCGTGCTGGCCAACGCGACCGCCGCGGCCCACGCCCGCGCCGCGCGGCTGCGCTGGGCGCCGCGGGTGATCAAGACCACCCACAGCCTGACCGCGCAGACCAAGATCGCCGGTGTCCCTGCCCTCGATGGACGTCCGCCCGAGGCGGTGCTGGCGATCGTCCACAAGGCGCTGCGGGCGTGGTGCTACAGCGCGGCGCCGGCGCTGGGCCAGTTCCATTTCGCCCGTCATGTGCCGTATGCGGCGATCGAGGCCAAGCGCTGGATCGAGATCGGCCAGCGGGTGTGGGACTGCATGTTCGCCGGGCTCGGGACCAACGACGCCGGCGCGGCCTTCGATATCAACACTGTGCATCTGGTCAAGTGGTTGTCGGTGCGCGGCGCGGTGGTTCCCGACGGCTACGGCACCTTGCTCGTCGACGAAGCCCACGATCTGTCCGCGCCGTGGCGGGCCTTGCTGCAGGCCTATCGCCATGGCTGCGTGCTGATGGGCGATCCGTACCAACGCCTGTTCGGCCATGTGCCCAGGGCCACCCAGGCCAAGACGATCGTGATGAGCCAATCGGTGCGCATGGGCGTGCAGGCCGCGCCCTTGATCGACCAGACCCTCGCGGTGGCGCACGAGCGCCTGATCGAGTTTCCGCTGATCGGCGCGCCCGATCGCCTGACCCGCAACCGCGTCTACCGCAACCGCGACGAGCTGCCCGGCCGCGCGCTGCGCGTGTTCGGCGGCGGCTGGGCCTTGCTGGAAGAAGCGCTGCGGATCAAGGCCGCCGGCGGCCGCTTCCGCCTGGTGCCGGCCTCGGCCGACGAGGTCGCGCTACTGGCGCGGGCGGCGATTTCGCTGCACCTGGGCGGCGACAGCTACGGGCGCCGCAGCCTGGGCGATTTCCGTTCGTGGTCGGCGTTTTCGCAGCACCTGGCCGATACCGGGCTGGGGTCGATAGCGCGGATGATCGAACGCGGCTTCGGCAGCGAGGATATCGATGCGCTGATGGCCGCGCAGGCCGAGCCGGGCAGCGAGCAGCTCACCCTGAGCCTGGTCCAGCATTGCAAGAACATGGAGGCCGACGCCGTGGTCCTGAGCCCGTGCTGCTACCTCGTGAACCGCGAGGGCGAACCGCACAGTCCGGTCCGCGCCGCCTATCTGGCCATGACCCGCGCGCGCTTCGAGGTGTGGACGCCGGGCGATGGCCTGGACCGGCTCAGGGATGCGCAGCGCGATTTCGAGGTGGGCGGGGCCAGGCAGTGAGCGCGGGCGGCAGGCCGTCGCCGCGGGCCGGGTTCGGTCCGGCCTGATCGCCCGGATGGCCGGATCGGCAAAGCGCGCGGCGGTTTCCGGCGTGAGCGGAAGGGCGTGAATCCGTGACCGATCCGAGGATTCGATCTGTGCATCGCCGGACCGCATCGCGGTGGTGAAATGCCTTTTTTTTTGCTTGATTTCGGCATGCAAGCTGTAGCGCAACTTATCGATGCGACCGTGTCGACGCCGGCCGCGGGGCGATAGGCTTTACAATCCCGCGATTGTTCGGCCGGCCCCGCCAAAGTGAACAGGTTGCGGCGGCTCTGCGCCGTTGCGCCGCGCGGCACGGGGCGGGTCGGCTCAATCGAACATTCGCCAGTCGATCATTTGAAGGAGTGTCCTGAGTGCCTACTTGGCTTGTAACCGGCGGCGCCGGTTTCATTGGCGGTAACTTCGTCCTCGATGCGGTCCGGCGCGGAATCAAGGTCGTCAATCTCGATGTCCTGACCTACGCCGGCAACCTCGACACCCTGAGCGTTCTCGATGGCGATGCGCGTCACGTATTCGTCCAGGGCGACATCGGCGACGCGGACCTGCTCAAGCGCCTGCTGGCCGAGCACCGGCCCGACGCGGTGATCAATTTCGCCGCCGAGAGCCATGTCGACCGCTCCATCGACGGCCCGGCCGCGTTCGTGCAGACCAACGTGGTCGGCACCCTGAGCCTGCTCGAGCAGGTGCGCGACTACTGGAAGGCGCTCGATGCGCCGGCGCGCGACGGCTTCCGCTTCCTGCACGTGTCGACCGACGAGGTCTACGGCTCGCTCGGCGACAGCGGCAAGTTCAGCGAGACCACGCCGTACGCGCCCAATTCGCCGTATTCGGCGTCGAAGGCCGCGTCGGATCACCTGGTCCGCGCGTTCCACCACACCTACGGCCTGCCGGTGCTGACCACCAACTGCTCGAACAACTACGGGCCGTTCCAGTTTCCGGAAAAACTCATTCCGCTGATCATCGCCAAGGCCCTGGCCGGCGAGCCGCTGCCGGTCTACGGCGACGGCCTCAACGTACGCGACTGGCTGTTCGTCGGCGACCACTGCTCGGCGATCGCGCGCGTGCTCGAAGCCGGCCGCGTCGGCGAGACCTACAACGTCGGCGGCGACGCCGAGCGTCCCAACATCGTCGTGGTCCAGACCATCTGCGCCTTGCTCGATCAGCGCCGTCCGCTGGCCGACGGTCGCGCGCGCGAGTCGCTGATCACCTACGTCAAGGACCGCCCGGGCCACGATCGCCGCTATGCGATCGACGCGTCCAAGCTCAAGAACGAACTGGGCTGGACTCCGACCCTGACCTTCGAACAAGGCATCGCGCGCACCGTCGACTGGTATCTGGACAACCAGCCGTGGGTGCAGCGCGTGCTCGACGGCAGCTACCGGCTCGAACGCATCGGCCAGGCCTGAGCCCGGCACACTGAGGAGTTAGGCATGAACCGCAAGGGCATCATCCTCGCCGGCGGCTCCGGCACGCGGCTGTATCCGCTGACCCAGAGCATCAGCAAGCAGCTGCTGCCGGTGTACGACAAACCGATGATCTACTACCCGCTTAGCGTGCTGATGCTGGCGGGCATCCGCGAAGTGCTGATCATCAACACCCCGCACGAGCAGGCCTTGTTCAAGACCTTGCTCGGCGACGGGTCGCGCTGGGGGATGAAGATCGAATACGCGCAGCAGCCCAGCCCGGACGGGCTGGCGCAGGCGTATCTGATCGGCCGCGAGTTCCTCGCCGGCCAGCCCAGCTGCCTGGTGCTGGGCGACAACATCTTCCACGGCCCCGGCTTGACCGCGATGCTCAAGCGCGCCGATCAGCGCGAGCACGGCGCGACCGTGTTCGGCTACTGGGTGCGCGACCCGGAGCGCTACGGCGTGGCCGAGTTCGATGCCGACCGCAAGGTTGTCGGCCTGGAGGAAAAACCGCTCAAGCCGCGTTCGAACTACGCCGTCACCGGCCTGTATTTCTACGACGGCCGCGCCAGCGATTTCGCCGCGAAGCTGAAACCCTCGGCGCGCGGCGAACTGGAGATCACCGATCTCAACCGCCTGTACCTGGACGAAGGTTCGCTGCACCTGGAACAGCTCGGCCGCGGTTACGCCTGGCTCGACACCGGCACCCACCAGTCGCTGCTGGAAGCGTCCAACTTCATCGAAACCATCGAAGCGCGCCAGGGCCTGCGCATCTGCTGTCCGGAAGAGATCGCCTGGAACAACGGCTGGATCGACAACGCGCAGTTGAGCGAACTGGCCCGGCCGCTGGCCAAGAACGGCTACGGCCAGTACCTGCTCGGCCTGGCCGAACGCGGCTTCGTGCCTTGAGGAAACCGTTTTGAAGATCATCGAAACCGATCTGCCGGGCTGTGTGATCATCGAACCGCAGGTGTTCGGCGACGCGCGCGGTTTTTTCTACGAATCGTTCAATCACGACAAACTGGCGGCGGTGGGTCTGAAGCCCAACTTCGTCCAGGGCAACGTATCGTCCTCGGCGCGCGGCGTGTTGCGCGGCCTGCATTACCAATGGCCGAATCCGCAGGGCAAGTACGTGTCGGTGATCGAAGGCGAAGTGTGGGACGTGGCGGTCGACATCCGCCGCGGTTCGCCGCACTTCGGTCGCTGGACCGCGGTGGTGTTGAGCGGACAGAACAAGCGTCATTTCTGGATTCCCGAAGGCTTCGCCCACGGCTTCGCCGTGCTCAGCGAACGCGCGGTATTCAGTTACCTATGCACCCACACCTACGACGCCCAGGCCGATGCCGGCGTGCGCTGGGACGATCCGGATCTGGCGGTCGACTGGCCGATCAGCGAGCCTTCGCTGTCGGGCAAGGACACCACCGCGCCGCTGCTCAAGGACATCGCGCAAGACCGCCTGCCGGTGTACATGCCAGAACAGGGCCGGCCATGAAGCTGTTGCTGCTCGGCGGCGACGGCCAGGTCGGTTTCGAATTGCGCCGCGCGCTGGCGCCGCTGGGCGAGGTCGTCGTCACCACACGCGGCGGGACGCTGGCCGACGGCGGCGCCTGCGAAGCGCTCGACCTGGCCCGGGTCGACACGATCGAACCGCTGCTGCGGCGCGTACGTCCCGACCATGTGGTCAATGCGACCGCGTACACCGCGGTGGATCGCGCCGAAACCGAACGCGAGCTCGCCTTCATCGTCAACGCGCAGGCGCCGGGCCGGCTGGCCGAGCTGTGCGCGGCCGACGGCATCGGGCTGCTGCATTACTCGACCGACTACGTGTTCGACGGCGCCGGCACCCGGCCTTACCTCGACACCGATCCAACCGGGCCGCTCGGCGCTTACGGCCAGAGCAAGCTCGCCGGCGAACAGGCGATCGCCGCCAGCGGCGCGCGTCACCTTATCCTGCGCACCGCCTGGGTCTACGCCACCCGCGGCGGCAATTTCCTGCGCACCATGCTGCGCCTGGGCGCCGAGCGCGAGGAACTGCGCGTGGTCGCCGACCAGCACGGTTCGCCGACGCCGGCCTGGCTGCTGGCCGATGCGGCCGCGCAGGTGCTGGGCCAGGGCATCGCCGAATCGGGCGTGCGCCACCTGGTCGCCGCCGGCCAGACCAGCTGGCACGGCTTCGCCGAGGCGATCTTCGATGAAGCCCACGCGCGCGGCCTGATCGAACGCAAGCCGCGGGTGTTGCCGATCACCACCGCCGAGTACCCGACCCCGGCCCGTCGACCGGCGTATTCGGTGCTCGACACGCGGCATTTGCAAGACGAATACGGCCTGGCGATTCCGGCGTGGCGCGACGCCTTGCGCACGACCCTGGATCGCGACGGGCAGGGCGCCTGAACCCAGCCGCATCCGCGTCGCTCCCATGGGCCCCCTGTAGGAGCGGCGCAAGCCGCGACCGCGAATTCGCAACCGCGACGAGACTGTGCTTGCCGGCGTCGTTGTTCGACGCGCATGCCGAGAACGTTGCGATGTTGCCGTTGCCGACACCAACGCCGCTGCCGGTACCGACGAAGCGATCTAGCGACATCACGGTCGCGGCTTGCGCCGCTCCTGCATGAGCTACCTGCAGGAGCGGCGCAAGCCGCCACCGCGAACCCGCCATCGCGACGAAACCCTGTTCACCCGCAGGCGCCGCTCCAATCCCACCGCGCGCCGCGCCCCGACCGATTGTGCCGCCCCCATCCTCCTGCCTATGATCCCTGCGTCGCGGACGCGACGGCCGTCGCGGGTCCGGGGAGGACGCGGCGGTCGGGGTTCGCCGGACGCGCCATCGCGGTCGGCGGATGCACAGGGAATTCGCCGCCTCACGGTTGCGATCGGATCGACACGGTCACAGGGGACCACCATGAACCATCTGCGATGCGCGCTGCTGCTGGCGGGCGTGCTTACGGCCGCCGCCGCCACCTCCGCGCTTGCGGCCACCGAATCGGCCGCCGCCACCGTCGATGTCGACGCCTTCGTCAAGGCCGACACCTTCAGCGACATCAAGCTGTCGCCGACCGGCGAGTTCTACGCCGCCTCGGTGCCGATGGGCGATGAAACCGGGCTGGTGATCTTCACCCGCACCGACATGAAGATGGCCGGCTCGTTCCGGCTCGGCAAGAACAATCACGTCGCCGATTTCGACTGGGTCAGTCCGACCCGGTTGCTGATCAGCATGGCGCAGAAGCTCGGTTCGCGCGACGAGCCGATCCCGACCGGCGAGATCTACGCGATCAACGCCAACGGCACCGGCGTGGACGTGCTGGTCGGTTACCGCCTGCAGGTGAACAACACCGGCACCCGCATCCAGCCCAAGAAGGTCGAAGCGGTGGCCGCCTACCTGGTCGACGACCTGCCGGGCGACGACAAACGCGTGGTGATCTCGGTGCAGCAGTTCAGCGCCGATGCCTACACACGCGCCGAACACCTCGACGTGTTCACCGGCCGCCGCAACGCGATCACCATCGCGCCGGTGCGCAACGCCGACTACTACACCGACAACGCCGGCGTCGTCCGCTTCGCGCTCGGCTACGGCACCGACTCGGTGCGCAAGCTGTTCTATCGCGGCAACGACAAGGCCGATTGGGAACTGCTGCGCTCGGACGATGACGACGAGGGCATGGACATCCCGATCGGTTTTTCCGCCGACAACCTCACCGCGTATTTCCGCAGCGAACAGGCGCAAGGCCCCGACGCGATCGTCGCTTACGACACGGTGGCGAAGACCCGCAAGGAACTGCTGCGCGACAAGGTCGCCGACCCGGCGCGGATCATCTACCAGCTGCGCAGCCACGTGCCGGTCGGGGTGTTCTATTACGACGGCAAGCCGCGCACCGCGTTCTTCGACAAGACCTCGCCCGAGGCGCGCCAGTACCGCAGCCTGGAAGCGGCGTTCGCCGGCGACGCGGTGCGCATCACCTCGCAGACCGACGACGGCAAGCTGGCGCTGGTGCAGGTCTGGAACGACCGCAATCCCGGCGACGTGTACCTGTTCGACAATCAGAGCAAGCATGCCGCGCATGCGGTCAGCCGGCGCGCGTGGTTCGATCCGGCCAAGACCGCGCCGGTGCGCCCGATCACGCTCAAGGCGCGCGACGGCCTGAGCCTGTCGGGCCTGTTGACCACGCCCAACGGCAGCGCCGGCAAGTCGCTGCCGTTGGTGGTGATGCCGCACGGCGGTCCGTTCGGCATCCAGGACCTGTGGTATTTCGACGACGACCCGCAGTTGCTCGCGGCCGCCGGTTACGCCGTGCTGCAGCTCAACTTTCGCGGCTCGGGCGGTTACGGTCGCGCATTCCTGCACGCGGGCAAGCGCGAGTGGGGCGGCAAGATGCAGGACGATCTGACCGACGCGACGCGCTGGGCGATCGAGCAGGGCATCGCCGATCCGGCGCGCATCTGCCTGTACGGCGCCAGTTACGGCGGCTACGCCTCGCTGATGGGCGTGGCCAAGGAACCGACCCTGTATAAGTGCGCGGCCGGCTATGTCGGCGTGTACGACCTGCCGATGATGCACACCACCGGCGACGTGCAGAAGCGCGGCTCGGGCGAAAGCTATCTGCGCAACTGGCTCGGCCCGCCGGAGACGCTCGACAAGGTCTCGCCCGCGCGCCTGGCCGACCGGATCAAGGTGCCGGTGTTCCTCGCCGCGGGCGGCGAAGACCAGCGCGCGCCGCAGGCGCACAGCGAGAAGATGGAGAAAGCCCTGCGCCAGGCCGGCGTGCCGGTGGAGACGCTGTACTACAAGACCGAAGGCCATGGCTTCTACGAGGAAGCGCACAAGCGCGAGTTCTATTCGCGGCTGTTGGCGTTTTTGTCGCGGTCGTTGGGTGGGAAGACCGCGGCGCCGGCGAAGGTTGAGGCGGCGGGGAAGAAATGATTTCGGTTATAGGCCGTAAGCCGTGAGCGATAGGCGGTAAGTCGCGGAGCGGGCCGCGCGATCGGCGACCGCGCGGGTGAAGGTGGTTTCGTCGTGGTTGCGGATTCGCGGTCGCGGCTCGCGCCGCTCCTACAGCTAGCCCATGTAGGAGCGGCGCGAGCCGCGACCGCGACAATAAAAAAAACGGCGCCACTCGGCGCCGTTTTCGTTCTGCAAAATCCGAATCCCAAATCCCAAATCCCAAATCCCGAATCCCAAATCCCAAATCCCAAATCCCGAATCCCAGCCCCAATCACTTCAACCCGTGCATCCACCGCTTAAGCAACGGCGCCAACAACAAGAACACCACGCCCGACCCGATCCCCAACCACATCAGCATCGAGAACAATTCGCCGTACTTGACCGAAGCCGCGGCCATGTCGATCGTACCGCCCTCGGGAATCTCGACCGACGCGATCTTCGCCAGCTGCGCCGCCAGCACTTCCGAAAACGCGGTCGCCAGCCAGAACGCGCCCATCATCAGGCCGACCACGCGCGCGACCGACAGCTTGGTCACCGCCGACAGGCCGATCGGCGACAGGCACATCTCGCCGACTTCGAGAATGAAATACGCCGCGACCAGATACCACACGCTGGCCATCTCGCCGCCGCCGGACACCTTGGCCGCGGCCATCAGCGGCAGGAACGACAGGCCGGCGAAGATCAGGCCCAGCGACATCGTCAGCGGCTTGCTCGGGCTGCGGCCCTTGCGCGCCAGCCACGGCCACAGCCACGAGAACAGCGGCGCCAGCACCACGATGAAGAACGCGCCCAGGTACGTCAGCGACCCGGCGGTCTGCGGCACCAGCACCACGTCGTGCGCGGTCGCCAGGGCCAGGCCGAGCGTCAACACGCCGACCAGCGCCTTGGCCAGGCCGTCGCGGCCGCGATCGCTGGCGGTCAGCGCGGCGATCATCAGCGGCGGGCTCAGCGCCATCGAGAACAGCGACCACGGCAACGTCGGCGAATACTGCCCCAGCGCCATGCCGAACATGTCCTTGGTCATCAACCGGTCGTTGAACGTCACCCACGAGCCGTAGGTCTGCTCGTACAGGGTGAAGAAGATCAGCACCGCGAAGATCAGGATCACCAGCGCGAGCATGCGTTCGCGTTCGACCCGGTCGCAGCCGCGCGCGATGAAGCCGAAGAACCAGATCAGGAACACCAGCAAGGTCGCGAGCATGATCCCCAGCGCGGCGGTGAAACTCAGGTTGCCGATCGCGATGGTGACCTGCGAAGCGACCTGGATCGTGCCCCACAGCACCAGCACGCCGAGCGCGGTGCCCAGGTAGATCCAGACCTCGCGCGAGAGCTTGAAACCGGCCGGGCCGACTTTCTCGCGCAGCTTGGCCGGCTCGGCCGGTTCGGCGTGGCCCTGCAGATAGCGCTGGCCCCACAGGAACATCGCCAGGCCCGCGATCATGCCGATGCCGGCCGCGCCGAAGCCGTATTTCCAGCCGTAGGTTTCGCCGAGGAAGGCGCAGATCAGCGCCGAGAACAGCGCGCCGACGTTGATGCCGGCGTAGAACAGGGTGAAGCCCGAGTCGCGGCGCGGATCGTTGAGCGCGTACAGCTTGCCGACGATGGTCGAGATATTCGGCTTGAGGAAACCCACGCCGCCGATGATCAGCGCCAGCGACAGGTAGAACGCCTGCAGCGCGGTTTCGTCGCGCACCGCCACGCCGTTGACCATCTTCGCCGCGTGGCCTTCGTAGGCCATGCCCAGGTGGCCGAGCACCAGCAGCACGCCGCCGAGCACGACGGCCTTGCGCATGCCCAGGTAACGATCGGCCAGCAGGCCGCCGATCACCGGCACCGCGTAGACCAGGCCGCCGTAGGCGCCGATCAGGTCGTAGCCGGCGTCGTCGCTGAACAGGTGGTACTTCAGCAAGTACAGCAGCAGCAGCGCTTTCATTCCGTAGAACGAGAAGCGCTCCCACATCTCGGTGAAGAAGCACACGTACAGGCCCTTGGGATGGCCGAGGAAGTCGTTGCTGCCGGGCGCGTCGGGCGCCGGGGTCGACAGGGTGCTGGCTGCGGGCACGAGTGGATTCCCTTCGGTCCGGGAGCGGGCCGGGAGGCGGAGTATAGGGTTATGGGCCATGGCGGCCCTCATCCGCCCTTCGGGCACCTTCTCCCGCTAGCGGGAGAAGGGAGACCTCGAGCTTGCATCGCGTCTGTTCCTGCGCTCGGGCTGTTGCTCCCTCTCCCGCTAGCGGCGACCGAAGGAAGTGCAGAGCTGAGAGGGCTGGGGTGAGGGCCGCCCGCCACCGTTACCACTTTCCCCAGCCAAATCCGGAAAATCCCCGCATTTGCCCAATCCCGCTTTTGCCGCACTGCACTTTTACAGCGGCCCGCAGCGGATGCGATCATCGGCGGATTGCGTGGCGCCCGGCCCTTGGCGGCCGGGTCCGCCCATACACCGCCGCACTGCCCGATCACCCGCGATGGAGACGCCGATGGCCTCGTCCGCACAACCGCAATTGACCCTCCGAGCCGTCCTGCTATCCGTCTTCCTGGCGGTGATCCTGGCAGCAGCCAATGCCTACCTGGGCCTGTTCGCCGGCCTCACCATCGCCACCGCGATCCCCGCCGCCGTGATCTCGATGGGCGTGCTGCGCTTGCTCGGCGGCGGCACGATCCTGGAAAACAACATCGTCCAGACCGGCGCCTCGGCCGGTTCCTCGATCGCCGCCGGCGTGATCTTCACCATCCCGGCGCTGGTCATCCTGGGCTACTGGCAGGACTTTCGTTACTCGTGGGTGCTCGCCATCGCCGGCCTGGGCGGCCTGCTCGGCGTGCTGTTCTCGGTGCCGCTGCGCCGCTCGATGATCGTCGAAGACCCGCTGCCCTTCCCCGAAGGCAAGGCCGCGGCCGAAGTGCTCAAGGCCGGCGAAAACCCCGGCCCGGGCCTGAAGATCCTCGGCCTGGCCGGCGGCGTCGGCGCGCTGGTCAAGCTCGCCGCCGAAAGCGGCATGCGCCTGATCCCCGACAACGCCATCGCCTCGGGCTGGCTCGGCAAGTACCTGGGCTTCATGGGCACCAACCTGTCGCCGGCGCTGCTCGGCGTGGGCTACATCGTCGGCCTCAACGTCGGCATCGTGGTGCTGTCGGGCAGCGTGCTGTCGTGGCAGTTCGCGATTCCGATCTATCACGCCTTCTTCCTCAATTCCGATCCGGACCTGGCCGCGCGCATCGTCGACGGCAGCGCCGAGCAGATCGGCCGCGCGATCTGGTCGGCCAAGGTGCGTTACCTGGGCGTGGGCACGATGCTGATCGGCGGCGTGTGGACCTTGTTCTCGCTGCGCAAGTCGCTGCTGTCGGGCGTCAAGAGCGGCCTGGCCGCGGCGCGCAAGGGCACCAGCGGCGTGGTCGCCGAAACCGATCGCGACCTGCCGATGAAGTGGATGCTGATCGCGCTGGTCGCGTTCGTGATGCCGCTGCTGCTGCTGTACCAGGCCATCGTCGGCAACTGGTTCGTCAGCGTGCCGATGACCATCATCATGATCGTCGCCGGCTTCCTGTTCGTATCGGTGTCGGCGTACCTGGCCGGCCTGATCGGCTCGTCCAACAACCCGGTCTCGGGCATCACCATCTCGACCATCCTGTTCGCCTCGGCGGTGCTGGTGCTGATGCTCGGCCGCGACTCGCCGATCGGCGCCGTCGCCGCGATCATGATCGGCGCGGTGGTGTGCTGCGCGGCGGCGGTCGGCGGCGACAACCTGCAGGACCTCAAGGCCGGCTACATCGTCGGCGCGACCCCGTGGAAGCAGCAGCTCATGCTCGGCATCGGCACGTTCTCGTGCGCGCTGATCATGGCGCCGATCCTCAACCTGCTCGCCGCCGCCTACGGCATCGGCGCGCCGACCCCGGAGCATCCGAACTCGCTGGCCGCGCCGCAGGCCACGCTGATGGCGTCGGTCGCCAAGGGCATGTTCGGCGGCGAACTGCCGTGGACGATGATCGGCATCGGCGCCGGCATCGGCGTGGTCATCATCGCCTTCGACGAATGGCTCAAGTCGCGCAAGTTCAAGTTCCGCGTGCCGGTGCTGGCCGCGGCGATCGGCATCTACCTGCCGCTGGAACTGATGGTGCCGATCTTCCTCGGCGGCCTGCTGTCGCACATCGTCGGCCGCCGTCGCGGCCTGACCAAGCACAGCGACGAAGCCGAGGTCGATCGCGTGCATCGTCCGGGCACCTTGTTTGCGGCCGGCCTGATCACCGGCGAGGCGCTGATGGGCATCGCCATCGCGTTCCCGATCGTGATCTCCACCCGCGCCGACGTGCTGGCGCTGCCCGAGCAGTTCCACTTCGGCGCCGGCATCGGCCTGCTGGTGCTCGCCGCGGTGGTGTGGCTGTTCTACCGCAGCAGCCGCAACGCACCGGTGCCCGCGCCGAGCGCCTGATCCCTGCGACGGCCCGGCGCGATGCCGGGCCGTTCGTGTTTGTGTCGCGTGCTCGCGCACGCTCTCGATAACGCTAGAGGTTTCGCCATGACGCCACGCCACGCACTCCTGCCGATGGCCCTGCTGCTGGCCTGCGCATCCGCGCCGGCCCTGTCCCTCACGCCGCCGCTCGCGCGCGGCCTGGAAGTGCGCGACCTGGCCGCGATGGACCGGTTCTCCTCGCCGACCCTGTCGCCCGACGGCCGCCAACTGGTGTTCGCCAAGCGCGTGGTCGATTTCGGCGCCAACAAGTCCTCGACCTCGCTGTGGATCGAAGACCTGTTCGCGCGCGACGCGGCCCCGCCCAAGCGCCTGACCCCGGACGGATGGAACGTCAACTCGCCAGCGTTTTCCGCCGACGGCAAGACCGTGTACTTCCTCAGCAGCAAGGGCGGCAGCTCGCAGCTGTATTCGCTGCCGCTGAGCGGCGGCACGCCCAAGCAGGTCACCGCGTTCGACGGCGACGTCGGCGGTTTCCAGTTGTCGCCCGACGGCAAGCGCGTGGCGTTCAACGCCGAGGCCTATGTCGATTGCGCGGCCGACCTGGCCTGCAGCAAGAAGAAGCTCGACGCGGCCGAGAAGAGCAAGGTCAGCGGCAAGGTGTTCGACCGCATGTTCGTGCGCCACTGGGATACCTGGAACGACGGCCGCCTTAACCGCCTGTTCGTGACCGATCTGCCGGCGGCCGGCAAGACCGTCAACAGCGCCAAGCTGGTCAGCGGCGAAGTGATCGGCGACGTGCCTTCGCGTCCGTTCGGCGACAGCAGCGAATACACCTGGTCGCCCGACAGCCAGTCGCTGGTGTTCAGCGCGCGCGCGGCCGATGCGAAGGAACCGTGG
This sequence comes from Lysobacter capsici, assembly GCF_018732085.1. Taxonomy (NCBI): domain Bacteria; kingdom Pseudomonadati; phylum Pseudomonadota; class Gammaproteobacteria; order Lysobacterales; family Lysobacteraceae; genus Lysobacter; species Lysobacter capsici. The sequence goes on from NZ_CP076103.1 coordinate 1,726,745, forward strand.
TCGACCAATTTCGACCTGTACCTGGTCGGCGCCGACGGCGGCGCGGCCAAGAACCTGACCGCGTCGAACCCAGCCTGGGACACCGGCGCGGTGTTCGGCAAGGACGGCAAGACCTTGTACTACCGCGCGATGAAGCGCCCGGGTTTCGAAGCCGACCGCTTCGGCCTGTTCGAACTCGATCTGGCCAGCGGCAAGGCGCGCGAGATCGCGCCGAAGTGGGACCGCTCGGCCACCGGCATCGTGTTGTCCGACGACGGCAAGACCATCTACACCACCGCCGAGGACATGGGCCGGCAGCCGCTGTTCGGCGTCGACATCGCCAGCGGCAAGACGAGCGAACTGATCGCCGACGGCACCGTCGGTTCGCCGGTGTTGGCCGGCAAGACGTTTGCGTTCACCCGCAACAGCCTCAAGAGCGGCGACCAGATCTTCGTCGGCGGCCTCGACGGCGCGCCGCAGCGCGCGATCACCCCGAGCGCGAGCGAACTGTTGCCGGGCGTGAAGTTCGGCGAGGCCGAACAGTTCGATTTCAAGGGCTGGAACGGCGACACCGTGCACGGCTACGTGGTCAAGCCGTGGAATTACCAGGAAGGCCAGAAATATCCGGTCGCGTTCCTGATCCACGGCGGCCCGCAGGGCAGCTTCGGCGATGGCTGGAGCTATCGCTGGAACCCGCAGACCTACACCGGCCAGGGCTATGCGGTGGTCATGATCGACTTCCACGGCTCCACCGGTTACGGCCAGGCCTTCACCGACGCGATCAGCCAGCATTGGGGCGATCGTCCGCTGGAAGACCTGCAGAAGGGCTGGGCCGCGGCGCAGAAGAAGTATTCCTTCCTCAACGGCGACAAGGCCTGCGCGCTGGGCGCGTCGTACGGCGGCTTCATGGTCAACTGGATCGCCGGCAACTGGCAGCAGCCGTGGAAGTGCCTGGTCAGCCACGACGGCGTGTTCGACCAGCGCATGATGGGTTACGCGACCGAAGAGCTGTGGTTCACCGAGTGGGAGCAGGGCGGCACGCCGTTCGACAAGCCCGCGAACTACGAGAAGTTCAACCCGGTCAATCACGTCAAGGATTGGAAGGTGCCGATGTTGGTGATCCACGGCCAGCTCGATTACCGCATCCCGGTCGAGCAGGGCCTGGGCGTGTTCACCGCGTTGCAGCGTCAGGGCATCGAGTCCAAGTTCCTGTACTTCCCGGACGAGAACCACTGGGTGCTCAAGCCGCAGAACAGCGTGCTGTGGCACGACACGGTCAACGGTTGGTTGAAGCAGCATATCGGGCAGTAAGCGCCCGCATCGCGCCGTTTCTGCGAAGGCCGCCTGTGGGCGGCCTTCGTTGTATCAGGCATGTGCGTGGGTTCGATCCAGACTGTAGGAGCGGCGCAAGCCGCGACCGCGAAACCTCACATGCGTCGAATGCGCGATGTCGCGGTCGCGGCTCGCGCCGCTCCTACAGGGCGCGGTCGTGGCAACGATATGAGGCGGCGGTTTCGCCACCTGAACTCGCGCCCCCGCACCACCGGCCCTTGCCCGGTCCGGGCGATACGAAGTAAAAGCGGTGACACCAACGCACGAGACACCCGGCATGCCCGAAACCGCCCACACGGCGCTCATCAGCAACGACATCGTCGTCCTCGGCCTGATCGCCGCCACCCTGGGCCTGGTGTTCTGGACCTCGTCGAAGCAGACCGGCTTCTGGAAAAAGTTCTACACCTTCGTGCCGGCGCTGCTGCTGTGCTATTTCATCCCGGGCATCTACAACACCGTCGGCCTGGTCGACGGCGAAAACACCAAGCTCTACAACCCGGTCGCCAGCCGCGTGCTGCTGCCGGCGGCGCTGGTGCTGCTGACCCTGACCATCGACCTCAAGGGCGTGCTCAAGCTCGGCCCCAAGCTGCTGCTGATGTACGCGGTGTCCTCGCTCAGCGTGATGCTCGGCGCGATCGTCGCCTTCGTCGCGATGCGCGCGTTCCATCCCGAAACCGTCTCCGGCGACACCTGGGGCGGCATGGCGGCCCTGGCCGGCAGCTGGATCGGCGGCGGCGCCAACATGCTCGCGATGAAGGAGATCTTCCAGGTCGATGCAACCACCTTCGGCCAGTTCGCCGTGGTCGATGTCGGCGTGGGCTATGTGTGGATGGCGGTGTTGATCTTCCTGGCCAGCCGCGCGAAACAGATCGATGAACGCAGCGGCGCCGACACCCGTGGCATCGAAGAGCTCAAGCAGCGCATCGAAAGTTTCCAGGCCCAGCACCAGCGCATCGCCAGCCTGACCGACCTGGCGATGATCATCGGCATCGCCTTCGGCGTGGTCGGCCTGGCCCATGCGATCGCCACGCCGCTGTCGGGCTGGTTTGCCGCGAACGTGTCGTGGGCGCGCACGGTGAGCCTGCACGAGCCGTTCTTCTGGGTGGTCGCGGTGTCGACCTTCGCCGGCCTGGCGCTGAGCTTCACCCGCGCGCGCGAACTCGAAGGCGCGGGCGCCTCGAAGATCGGCAGCCTGCTGCTGTACTTCCTGATCGCCTGCATCGGTTTGCAGATGGACATCCTGGCCTTGCTCGACAAGCCGTGGCTGTTCGCGCTGGGGCTGATCTGGATCAGCGTGCATATCGCGATCCTGTGGGGCGTCGGCCGATTGCTGCGGGTGCCGTTCTTCTATTTCGCGATCGGCTCGCAGAGCAACATCGGCGGCCCGGCCTCGGCGCCGGTCGTCGCCTCGGCGTTCCATCCCTCGCTGGCGCCGGTCGGCGCCTTGCTGGGGACCCTGGGCTACGCGACCGGGACGGGCTTGGCGTATATCGTCGGCATCACCTTGCGTTCGCTCGCAGGCGCTGCGCCGGCTTGAAGCCCGACGGTAGGAGCGGCGCGAGCCGCGACCGCGACATCCCAGTTGCGTCGCAAGCGAGATGTCGCGGTCGCGGCTTGCGCCGCTCCTACGCTCGCTTGTCCGCAACATCATTCCTTCTGACCGACAGCCATGACCTACGAGTCGTTAGCCGCACGCACCGGCATCCCTTTGCCGCCGACCTTCGTCCGTCTGCTGGCCGACGGCAAAACCCGCTACGGCGACGACCTCGCCGACTGGAAGGCTAACTGGTGCGACTACACCGTGCGCGCGCAACCGCTGCTTTCGTGCGCCTACGATCTGGAATGGATCGGCCCGGAGCAGGCCGGCGAGATCGTCGAGCATTGGCTCAATCCGGGGTTTCAGAACGCGCGCGCGTTCTTGCCGTTTGCGATATCCGGCGCGGGCGATGCCTATTGCCTGATGAAGACGGCCGCGGGCGATGTCGGTGTGGGTCTGATCTGGCACGATCGCGACACCAGCGCGATAGAGTCGGCCAGTTTCGACAATTTCGTATTCGAGACCTTGGTGGAGAGCGCCGCCGATTTCGAGCACTTGCTGGACGATTTCTCGCCGGAGCACGCGCGAGACTGCGTCCGCGCCAACGTAAGCGTCGCCGCGGCGTATTTGCCCGCGAACTTGAACCTTGCACTGGAAGACATGATCTCGCCGCAGTCGCTGGACGAGGAAAACGACGGCGGCATGATTTCGTCGGCCGTGGCCGAGGCGGCCTTGAGCGTATCGCCGCCGTTCGAGCGCGAGCGCTTTGCGGTGGTGCCGCGCTGGCAGTGCAATGAGCGCTGATGCGCAGTGCGTTGACGGTTGATCGTCGCAGGTCATGATGGCAGCGGCCATCGCGTGCATCGATGATCGCGCGCAAAACAAAGGCCGCCCTTGGGCGGCCTTGCTTCATCCACGTGGCTACGTGTTCAACAACACCCGATCCGCCCCCCGCCATATCGCGCCTCTTGCCGCTGGCGAAAGAACGTCGCGTAATCCGGAATCGGCCGCTCGGGATGTTTCTCCATCAGGTGGCGGACGTAGTTGTCATAGTCCGGCACCCCGCAGCACAGCCGTGCGGTCTGCACCAGGCGGCGCCAGGTGCGCTTGTACAACTGGTATTGACTGGCCGGTACGAGTGCAGTGCCCATGTCAGTGGTCCGCCATCTGCGCGGGTGTCAACGCCACGTACGGCGATTCGCGATCGCTGCGCTCAGGATTGGCGCGCGCCTTGAGGATCGCGCCGATCGCGTACACCAGCACCGAGAACACCACGAACAGGAACAGCAGGGTCAGGCCGGTGTTGACGTAGCTGTTGACCATGATCTGCTGCATCTGATCGATGCTCTTGGCCGGCGCCACCACGGTGCCCTTGGCGATCGCGTCCTGGTACTTGTGCGCCTGCGCCAGGAAGCCGACCGCCGGGTTGCTGTCGAAGATCTTGATGAAACCCGCGGCGGTGGTGCAGATCAGCAGCCACGCCGTCGGCACCATGGTGACCCAGGCGTAGCGGTCGCGCTTCATCTTGAACAGCACCACCGTGCACAGCATCAACGCGATGCCGGCGAGCATCTGGTTGGCGATGCCGAACAACGGCCACAAGGTGTTGATGCCGCCGAGCGGATCGACCACGCCCTGATACAGGAAGTAGCCCCACAACGCGACGCAGCCGCCGGTGGCGAGCAGGTTCGGGCCCCAGGCTTCGGTGCGGCGCAGCGCCGGCACGAAGCTGCCGAGCAGGTCCTGCAGCATGAAGCGGCCGGCGCGGGTGCCGGCATCGACCGCGGTCAGGATGAACAAGGCTTCGAACAGGATCGCGAAGTGATACCAGAACGCCATCGTGTTCTCGCCCGGCAACACGTTGTGCAGGATCTGGGCGATGCCGACCGCGAGCGTGGGCGCGCCGCCGGCGCGGGCGAGGATGGTGTGTTCGCCGATGTCCTTGGCCGTGGTCTCGAGCATTTCCGGCGTGACGCTGAAGCCCCAGCCGCTGATTGTCTGCGCGACCGCATGCACGTCGGTGCCGACCAGGGCGGCGGGACTGTTCATCGCGAAGTACACGCCCGGCTCGATCACCGAGGCGGCCACCAGCGCCATGATCGCGACGAAGGATTCCATCAGCATGCCGCCGTAGCCGATGTAGCGCATGTGGCCTTCGTTGGCGAGCAGCTTGGGCGTGGTGCCCGAGGAAATCAGCGCATGGAAACCCGACACCGCGCCGCAGGCGATGGTGATGAACAAGAACGGGAACAGCCCGCCTTTCCACACCGGGCCGGTGCCGTCGGTGAACTGGGTCAGCGCCGGCATGCGCAGGTCGGGCATCACGATCACGATGCCGATCGCCAGGGCGATGATGGTGCCGATCTTCAGGAACGTGGACAGGTAGTCGCGCGGCGCCAGCACCAGCCACACCGGCAGCACCGCGGCGACGAAGCCGTAGCCGATCAGCATCCAGGTGATCTGGGTGCCGGTGAAGGTGAAGCGCGGGCCCCACACCGGATCGGCCGCGATCACCCCGCCGTACCAGATCGCCGCGAGCAGCAGGATCAAACCGACCACCGAGATTTCGCCGATCTTGCCCGGGCGGATGTAGCGCATGTACACGCCCATCATCACCGCGATTGGCAGGGTCGCCATCACCGTGAACATGCCCCACGGACTTTCCGCGAGCGCCTTGACCACGATCATCGCCAGCACCGCGAGGATGATGATCATGATCAGGAACGCGCCGAACAGGGCGATGGTGCCGGGGATGCGGCCCATCTCCTCGCGCACCAGGTCGCCGAGCGAACGGCCGTTGCGGCGGCTGGAGACGAACAGGACCATGAAGTCCTGCACCGCGCCGGCCAGCACCACGCCGACGATCAGCCACAACAGCCCGGGCAGGTAGCCCATCTGCGCGGCGAGCACCGGCCCGACCAGCGGCCCGGCGCCGGCGATCGCGGCGAAGTGGTGGCCGAACAGCACGTGCTTGTTGGTCGGGACGTAGTCCAGGCCGTCGTTGTTGAGGACCGCGGGGGTGGCCCGGGTCGGGTCGATCTGCATCACCTTGTTGGCGATGAACAGGGAGTAGTAGCGATACGCGACCAGATAGATCGACACCGCCGCGACCACGATCCACAGCGCGTTGATGTGTTCGCCGCGCCGCAGCGCGATCGTGCCGAGGCAGAACGCCCCGAGAACTGCCAGGGCCGCCCAGCCCACCTTGCCGATGCCACCTTTCATGACGACCCTCCCGGTTTTTCAACTACCGAAGCGTCGCCCCTGCGTCCGGGCGGGTCAATGCGCAGTGCGGCAAAGCGGCACTAATTGGGCTGATACTTTGGTCTTAGGTGGCCGGTTCGGGCGCGTCCATGTACTCGCACGGATCAGGCCGGTCGCTTTTACTGTTCGCGTTTTCGCTGTTCCGCCTGTGCTGTTCCCCCCTTTGGAAAAGGGGGGCAGGGGGGATTCGCTTTTTAGCTGGATAACTGCGTCGCCTGATCGAAAAGCGAATCCCCCGGCGCATTGGATCCCTTTTGGCGGTCATGACGACGCAGGCGCCAGCCCCCTTTTGCAAAGGGGGCAAATTGTCGAGGAGCGATCTACTCAACGATGCGCATCAACCTGACGCATAAAAAAGCGACCGAAGCCTCAAGCTTCAAGCCGATTCCCGATTCCCGATTCCCAAATTCCGAATCTCGAATCCCAAATCCCAAATCCCAACTCAAAGCCACTTAGCCCGCTTGAACCCGACATACAGCACCACGCAAGTCAGCGCGATCACCCCGACCAGAATCCCGTAGCTCCACTGGCCTTCCAGCTCGGGCATGTACTTGAAGTTCATGCCGTACCAACTGGTGATCAAGGTCGGCGCGGCCAGCAGCGCGGCCCAGGCGCCCAGGCGCTTGACCGTCTCGCCCTGGCGAACGGTGACCAGCGACAGGTTCACGCTGACCGCGGCGGTCAGCATCTCGCGCAAGGTGTCGGTGGTTTCGTTGATGCGCACGGCGTGATCGAGCACGTCGCGGAAATACAGCTGGATCTCTTCGTCGATCAGCCCGCCGCGCGAACGCGCGAGCTGGCCGAGGATGTCCTGCAGCGGCGCCACCGCCATCCGCAGCCGGGTCAGTTCGCGCTTGAGGTCGTACAGTTCCTGCACGGTCTCCTTGCTGAAATCCTCGGCGAAGATGTCCTTTTCCAGCTCGTTGAGCTCTTGGGTGAAGCCCTCGACGATCGGCATGAAATTGTCGACCACGCTGTCGAACACCGCGTACAGCGCCGCGCCCGGTCCGTGTTCGAGCAAGTCCGGCTCGCGCTCCATGCGCGCGCGCGCGGCCTTGTAGCTGATCGAGGCGCCGTGGCGCACGGTGACCAGATAGCGCGGGCCGACGAACATATGCGTCTCGCCGAAGCGGATGCGGTTGTCGATCTTCTGCGCGGTGTGGATGGCGACGAACAGCGAGTTGCCGTAGGACTCGATCTTCGGCCGCTGATGCGCGTTGTGCGCGTCCTCGACCGCGAGGTCGTGCAGGCAGAACTCCTCCTGCAGTTTTTCCAGGATGCCTTCGTCGGGTTCGTACAGGCCGACCCAGACGAAGCTGCCGTCGTCGACCGCGAGCACGTCGCTGATCGCGTCCAGGGTGATGTCGCGGCGGGTACCGTCGCGGCCGTAGGCCGCGCAGTTGATGACGCATTGGGGCAGGGCGGGATCTTTCATCCCCGAATCGTGCCCGCGCGCGGCGGCAGCGGCAAGCCGTCAGGCCAGTCGCAATCGGGCGGCGTTGCGGAAGCCCAGCCACAGGCCCGTGTGGATCGGCAGCCACAGGGCGATCCAGTGAGCGTTGCGCTGCGGGTACACCGGCAGCCAATACATGAACAACGCCGCCACGCTGCTCAGCGCGACCAGCGCGGTCAGCCACACGAACACCGGCCCGGTCTCGCGCCCGCGCAGCGCGCGGAACCCGCCGAACCACAGCAGCAGGCACAGCGGGTTGAACAGCAGCAGGTTGCGGTTGGCCCAGATGTAGTTGTGGTTGGTGTCGACCCAGGCATAGACCAAGACCGCGCCGATCAGCCCGAGCACGCCCCACAGCGGCAGCGCGACGACGGCGAGCACGCGCGGGCTGCGGTCGCCGATCCAGGCCAATGCCGCGCCCAGCACCAGGCCGGTCAGCGCCCACGGCCACCACGGCAGCGGGGTGGCCTCGGGGTCGGGCGAAATCTGGTGCGGCAGCAACTGGCGTTCCTCGGCCACCAGCGGCCGGCCTTCGTTGTTCTTGACCTCGCGCAGGGCCGCGGCGAGGCGGCCGGGCACGTAGGACTCGGCCCACACCGGCACCGGCTTGTCGGCTTCCGGGCCCATCATCACGTCCAGCACCAGCCACATCCACGGCTCGGGCTTGGACAGGCGCAGCGCCTCGCTACGCAGGGTGTTGCCGTGCGAGCGGCCTTCGATCTGGCGCCGCAGCCCGCCGCCGAGCGCGGTGTCGATCGCGTCGCGCACGCGGGTGGCGCAGTTGTCGTCGAAGTACTGGTAGCGGTAGTGGGAATTCTCCGGCAGCGCGTTGACCCGCAGCGCCTCGGCGATCTCGCGCGCCTGCGCCGGGGTGAGGTCGAGCCACTGTACCGACACGCCGCGGCCTTCCAGCCCGTACTGGCCGATGTCGGCCTCGAACGGCAGCGCGAGCAGGCGGTAGCGCATGTCGTTGCGGATGAAGCGCGGGACGAAGTCGGGCTCGCTCGGGTCGAAGTAGCCGAAGTTATAGGAGATCGCCTTGTCGGTGTTCGGGTCGAGCACCACGAGCGCGTCGTGGCCGAAGCGCGACCAGAACTCCTGGCCCGGTTGCATGGTGACCATGCCCACGCGCGGCGGCTGCGGGCCGGTCGGGGCCGGTGCGGCGGGGGCGGGTGCGGCGGGTTTCGAGTCGGCGGGCTTTGGGTCGGCCGGTTTTGACTCGGCGGGTCTTGGCGCATCCGGCGGCGCATCAGCGGGAGCGGCGAAGACCGCGGCGGACAGCGACAGCAAACTGGCCAGGGCGAACAGCCGGACGAAACGGGGCAGGAAGGTCACGAGGGGCTGGGTCCGGCTGGGCGGGTGGCGGCCATTGTAAACAGCCGGCCGAGGTATGCCGTGGCTGGAGTGGGGATTTGGAGTGCCGTCGCGTGTGACGATCTTCTGCACCGCAGGCAGGTGCGCTATCCGGCCCGGGCATCGCCTGTCTGGTTGGATCGGCGCTCAGTAGGGCGCTCATGTCGAGCACGGTCGGCGACACAGGCCGGCCGTGGTGGCTATCGACTTCTTCGCGGCGACTCCGACGCGACGAATCGCAATGCGCTATCCGGCCTGGGCATCGCCCGTCTGGCTGGGTCGGCTCAGTGAGGCGGTCATGTCGAGCAAGGCCGGCGACACAGGCCGGCCATCGTGGTCATCGGCTCCTTCGCAGCGACCCGACGCGACGAATCGCGTCGATTCGTCTCCACTTGCTGGACGACGTGGGTGGCGTACAGGCGACCCCGCACCGGCGGCACTCCGTCTACTCGAGCAGGCCCACACGGCTTTGCGCGGCCTGCGGTCGCCATAGGCGAGCCGGCTTCAGCGGCGCCGACAACCACGCAGCGCGAACGCCGGGAACGAGACCCAAGGTGCGATCATTCGACATGCCCTTCTCCCGCAAGCGGGAGAAGGTGGCCCGAAGGGCCGGATGAGGGCGCGCCATGCGACTAGCCGCCAAGCCGTCCCGCCAACCTTGATGCAAGTGCGCGCCGGCTTCGACGCATCGGGCTTCAACTCAACGGGCTTAAAGGCGTCGATTTCAACGCACAGGACTCAAGCCGCACCCGCGCCGGCGCGATAACCGCGACCCGCGCCGCGGCATCGCCTCACAGACTGCCCAACACCCCGACATGAAACGCATGCACCCGCCGCGCATCGGCGCTGGCCACGCGGAACACGAAACGGTCCAGGGTCAGTTCCTCGCCGGCCTCGGGCAGATGCCCGATCGCCGCGGTCACCAGGCCGCCGATCGTGTCGTACTCGTCGTCGTCGAAATGCGCGCCGAAGCGTTCGTTGAAATCGTCGATCGGGGTCAGCGCATCGACCACGTACTGACCGTCGGCCTGGGCCGCGATCAAGGCGTCGGGGTTCTCGGCTTCGTCGTGCTCGTCGTCGATCTCGCCGACGATCTGTTCCAGCACGTCCTCGATCGTGAGCAGGCCGGCGACGCCGCCGTGCTCGTCGATCACGATCGCCATGTGATTGCGCGACTGGCGGAACTCGCGCAGCAGCACGTCCAGGCGCTTGGATTCGGGAATCAGCACCGCCGGGCGCAGCAGCTCGTGGATGCTGCCCGGACCGTTGTCGGCGACCACGCCGCGCAGCAGGTCCTTGGCCAGCAGGATGCCGAGAATCTCGTCCTTGTCCTCGCCATGCACCGGGAAGCGCGAATGGCCGGACTCGACCACCATCTTCATCAGGTCGAGGAACTTGGCATCGGCCGGCAGCGCGATCATCTGCGAGCGCGGGATCATCACATCGCCGACGGTGAGGTCGGACACCGCGATCGCGCCTTCCATCATGCGCAAGGTGTCGGCAGCGATCAGCCCGTCGGATTGCGCGTCGCGCAACAACTCGACCAGATCTTCGCGGGAACTGGGTTCGCCCGACAGCGCGGAGCTGATGCGGTCGAGCCAGGAGCGCCGTTTCTCGTGGTGTTCCGGCGGGTGGGTGCTACTACTGTCGTCCTCGGACATTCGGTTCTTGGCTGCGACCCTCGGGGGGAGGGCGTATGGGCCGCAGTTTAACCCGGACCCGGTTCAGGTGGTGGAACGAATGGTTCCGCCAGGGCAGGGGGCTACATCCTGAATAGGCAATCACAGCACGCTCCGCGCGGGTGGACGCGGTTTTGGGGAGGCTGGAGCGAGGGCGGGCGCAGATCCCTATATCGGCCGATAGCAGGCTGCTTCCGGGCAGCGTATGGAGTTCGCACTCGATACCGGCACCATCGCCGGCGTCACGTTTCGGATGTGAGGCGAATATCGAGTTTTGGATGGAGGATCGAGTTCATCGCCCTGCATGGCACGAAATGATGAATCCATACGTTCTCAGGGTCCTCCTGCATTTTCGAAGGACAGCACATGAAATCTGATTTTGAGTGCTTTCATGTGACGTTTTTACGTCAGATACAAGCCCGGTCTTCCGCTTGCTCTCGTCGATATACCGCTTATCGGCGTGGCTGTCCTCTAACCCGGCTCCGCGGAGATGTATGTCTCAGGAGAACGTGGAAGCGGAAATGCACACTCGTCATACCGGCGGCTTTACCGTGATCGAACTGTTGGTTGCCGTCGCGCTCATCGGAATTCTGGCCGCGTTCGCGGTGCCGAGCATGCGCGATGCCTGGAATTCCAACCGTGTCGCCGTATCGGCCAATGAACTGGTCGCCGCGGTCAGCCTCGCTCGCAATGTGGGGTTCCGTAACTCGCACGGTGGCCATGCCTGCGCCAGTGTCGACGGAACGAGTTGCAGCGACGATTGGAGCGACGGCTGGATCGTATGGACCGATCGCGACGGCGATGGGACGCCTTCCTCGGCCGAGGTACTGCGTCAGGTATCGGCCCCGGGTCGAATCGAAATCATCGCGACCGGTCTGCCCGGTCGCGGCAACGTGCTCTCATTCGACGAGCGCGGCCGCCTCGTGGGAGCGGCGTCACCCCGCTTTACCCTCACACCGATGACATGCACTCCCGGCGCCGTAATCGTCCGCAGGATCGTGGTGAGCAGAAGCGGACGTGTCCAGCTGGATCGTGACGTCTGCGTTTGAGCTGGCCGACGCGAAACCCGGCGCCGCGAATAAGCGCCGTGACGATCGATGTTGATCTGGCGAATGGGTCCACCGGATTGAATGAGCTCACGATCCCGGGCCATTGCTCGATCTCACCGTTCCCGGTTCCACGCACCGACGGATCACGCGATGAAATTCGATGCCGAAGCCTGCCTCCTTTCGGCTAGATACATAGCCGATCGTTATCGGCGGTGACCTCGGCGACACGGAATCGTCCCGCGTTCGAAAGTGCAAGCGACCCGATCGCATTGGGCCGGCGCGAGCAGAGAGTGAACGTGACATTGGTTCCCGCGCTGTCGCCTTGTGGTTGAAAGACGATGCGCTTGCGGCCTTCAGTGCTGTACAGCCGCAAGCCGCCAGCGACCGGTGCGAAGCGCCGGATCACGATGTCATGGCGGCCGGCTCGTCGATCGTTGTCGATGTCGGCGAAGATCAGCCAACCTCCGCTCCAGTCCATCGTTTCCTTGCAATCGCCTGTCTCATTCACAGGGCAGATGATGGTGACGCTTCCACTGGCCACCGCCTGGCGCGTCGCGGTCAGAAAACTTTCGCCCAGCAGGGTTTGCGTGTGGGCGACATGGGCGCGATCGACGATCCGGCCCAGTGCGGGCAGTGCGACCCCCAGCAACAGCGTGGCGATCATCAGCGCCACCACCACTTCGACAAGAGACAATCCTCGCATCCGCCGCATATGCATTCCTTTGCATGTAGAGATCTGCAGCTTGGCAGTCCGGATCGGACGCGTGAACCGGAGATTGTCTCGAACCGGTGTCGGAGTACGCCCGCGCGATGTTGGGAATTCGCCCGCTGCTAAAGAAGCGAGCGAATGAATCGATTGCCAGCGGCGTCATTCGGCAGTATTCGAGTGCCTTTCCGTGCCGGTTACGTGCTTGCTGTGTTCCCTGGCACTTAGAGACAAACTTGATGCAGATCCATCGCGTTGATGCCGCTTGGCGATCAAAAAAGCGGTATGTGGTGATATCAAATGTTTATTGCTGATTGTTATCACATCAATTGTGTATCGTTCGCCGTTTACCCGAACGCTTGAACCGTTCGTCCCTCGAAAGATAGTGATCAGCGTTGAGTCGTCGTTAACTTCCACGCGAAGTTAGTCAGGGGCTCGCCATGAAATCGAAGCGTTCCGCCGGATTCACGCTGCTCGAGTTGATAGTCGCGGTGACCGTGGCCGCCATCATGTTGGCCATGGCGGTGCCCAGCCTGGTTTCCACCATCAACCGCAACCGACTCAGCGGAACCGCCAACGAACTGGTCGCTTCGTTGCAGTACGCGCGCTTGGAGGCCATCAAGCGCAACGCCAGCGTCGAAGTCTGCCGAAGCGCCGATCAAAGCACGTGCAGCAGCGGCTCCGGGCCTTGGGCCGCCTGGATCGTGGTCGTCCCCGACGGCGACGGTAACGGCACGGCCAATGATTCGCGAGTGCTTCAGTCCTTCCAGGTGAAATCGCCGGTCGAAGTCCGCAGCGCAGTCGGCAACGGCAAATTCACCTATCGGCCGGACGGATTCGCGCGTGCCAGCGATGCGCCTCGCGGCGCTTTCCTGAACACCAGTTTCGATATTTGCATCGCGACCAGGTATCCGGCGCAGAACCTGCGCCGCGTGCGGCTGGTTTCCGGCGGACGCGTCGCGACCGATTCCCTCGACGGCAATGGACGGTGCAGTTGACATGCATACACGAGAATCGAAAAAACTCCGATCGGCGAAGCCTGCGATGGCTAAGCCCTCGCGGCGCCTGCAGGCCGGCGTCGGTCTGGTCGAAATTCTGGTCGCGGTGCTGGTGCTGGGTTTCGGCCTACTGGGCGTGGCCGCGATGCAGAGCCTTGCGTTGAGGAACAGCCAGAGTTCCATGCAGCGCACCCAGGCCGTCGTGCAGGCCTATGCCATCGTCGATTCGATGCGCGCCAACGCCGCAGAGGCCAAGAAGGGCGCCTACAACATGGCCGCGCCGCGCTGCGCGAATGGCGTGATACCCAAGCCCGACTCGACCGCGACCCTGGCCGTCGCCGACCAGGCGGCATGGATGCAGGGCCTTGCCGCGAGTTTGGGCGCGCGCGATTCGACCTGCGGTCAGGTGACTTGCGACAGCGCCGGCGTCTGTACGGTCAACGTGCGCTGGGACGATACGCGTGGCGGGACCGCCGGCGGCGAATCGAATGCGGACAAATTGACTTACACCTTGCAGGTACGGCTATGAGCGCCCCCTGGTATCGCCCGAGCGCGGCGCGCCGAGCATCGGGTTTCAGTGTGATCGAACTGATGATCGCCCTGGTGCTCGGATTGCTGTTGACCATGGGGGCGCTGTCGATCTTCCTGTCCGGGCGGGCCGCGTTTCGTACGACTGAAGATTTGTCTCGTGTGCAGGAAGCCGGGCGCATCGCCTTCGAGTTGATGGCCAGAGACGTGCGCGAAGCCGGCGCAAACCACTGTGCGTCCACGATTCGTCTCGGCAACGTGGTAACGGAGCGCGACAACGCATTCTGGACGAACTGGAACAACAGTCTGACCGGCGTTGGAGGTTCAACCGCATTCGCCACGCCCGCGTTCGGATTCGGCAGCGCCGCTGGCAGCAGGGCATCCGGAACGGACGGTCTGGAAATTCACTCCACCGAAGATCTCGGCTTGTATCTCACCGCGCCGATGACGGCCAAGGACTCCGATCTGACCGTCAGCGCCGTTCCCGGGGATGTCAAAGCCAACGACGTGCTGATGGTCTGCGATTTCCGCCTCGCCTCTGTGTTCAAGGCGACCAGCGTGGGCGCGAATGCGATCGCGCATGGGAGCGGCGGCAACTGCAGCGCCGGCTTCAGTCGCGAAACCGCGCTGCTGTGCAAGGACGATTCCGCGATTCCCGACGCGTCCTGGCATAGATACGGCGCCAGCGCCATCGTCGTCAGGCCTCATCTGGTGCGCTGGTTCGTCGGCAACAACGACAGCGGGGGCAGATCGCTGTACCGCGCGTTGGTCGATTCCAAGGGGATTCAATCGACGCCGGATGAAGTGGCCGAGGGTGTGAATCAAATGGACCTGACTTATCTCGTGAATGGTCGGACCGATTATCAGCCGGCCGCGTCGATCGCCGCCGCCGACTGGGTCAAGGTCAAGGCCGCGCGCGTGGTGTTGACGCTCGAAAGCGAGCGCAAAAGCGGTGTCGGCAACGAAAGCATCAGCCGCAGCGTCACCGCGGTGCTGGCCATGCGCAATCGAAACCTGTAAGGAACATCGCCATGTCATCACGCCGATCTTCGTTCGCCGTTCGTTCCAGTCAGAAAGGCGCGGCCTTGGCCGTCATCATGATCATGCTCCTGGTCATGATGCTGCTCGGGCTCGCCATATTGCGCAGCACCATGCTTGAAGAGCGAATGAGTGCCGGCATGTACGACCGCGGCATCGCGTTCGAGTCGGCCGAGCGCGCATTGCGTGAAGCCGAGTTGTCCGTGGATGCCGCGGTGAAAAACGGCAGCCTGATCGGCAGAGACTGCTCCGTGCCGACAACGGCCTGTCCCACGGTCCCGGCCGATACCTATACCGGTGGCGGCAGCGCGTGCGCGGACGCTTCTGGAGTCGGCTGCTGGGCCAACGCCAGCGTCGGTGATTCCAAAGTGCCCGCCGCGGGTACGCCGCAGTACTACGTCGAATTCATGGGGCGGCGTACCAGTGCCGACGACATGGGCGATGTCAACGGCAACCCATACGAGCCAGGAAGCGTGCCGCAGGCCACAGCCGCCTTTTATCGCGTAACCGCGCGAAGCCACGATCCGTCCAAAGCTTCCGATCGCGCTGTCGTGGTGCTGCAGTCCACCTTGATGAGCTACTGACATGAGACTGCGACTACTCGGCGAAATATCTGAAACCAACACGCGTCCGCTCGGGAGCAACAGCATGAGATCTTTCGGTAAGCGTTGCATCGGGCGTGTTCGCGATCTGGCGCCGCGACTGGCGGTCGTCCTCATTGGCGTGTTGGCCGCGCTCAGCGCGACGCCAGCAGTGTCGGAGGTGCCGATCCAATCCAGGCCGTTGGCGCTGGGTAACGATGTGCCCAACAATCTTGTATTGGTGCCCTCGGTCGAGTATCCCACTGTCAACGCCAAGGCCAACTTCACCATGGTCGGCGACGTGGACGTTTACAATACAGGCATAACGTATGTGGGTTATTTCGATTCCGCCAAGTGTTACAAATACAATTTTGCTGCCAACGAGAAAGATCGTTTTTTCGAGCCGATTGGTGTAACAGCCAATCACCAATGCTCCGGGGCGCAGAAGCAATGGAGCGGAAACTTCTTGAACTGGGCCGTCACCCAGACCATCGATCCGTTCCGTAAGGCGCTGACAGGTGGCTATCGCGTTCGCGACGATGCGACGCAGGTATGGTTGGAAAAGGCGAGGCATGATAATAACGACTACGGCAAGGATTTCTTCCCGGATGTAGGGATTCCGGCTGCCGAGATTCAGAGCGTGTTTCCTGCCAGCGCTCAATGGCCGTTGCGTATGAAGGTGCGTAACCTGGGCAACAAGATGCGCTTCACTCGGGATGGTTCTGGCAACGTCGACGGCACTAATGCGGTTTCTTATAACCCAGCTACACATACCCTCAGCGGAAAGGCCGGTTCGGCCAACGACACGACCATATATGAGGTAAGCGTGCGGGTCGCTGTCTGTGTCAATTCGGGCGCGGTAAAGCCCGAGGCGAATTGCAAGCAATACGGTAACGCGTGGAAGCCGGAAGGCCTGATTCAGAAATATAACGACAAATTGCGTTTCGGCATATTCGGTTATTTGAACGACTCCAGCCCAGATCGCGACGGCGGCGTCCTTCGGGCCAGACAGAAGTACGTTGGGCCGTACAGCTACGATCCCGTGGCGGGGCCGAAGGACAACCCCAATAAAGAGTGGGATCCCGTCACCGGTATACAGCTTGGCGCTTATAATAATCCGGATCCGGTTGACGCAACGGCGACCAATACTCGCAACAACACCAGCGTCGTAGTCAATAGCGGTGTTATCAATTATCTCAACAAGTTCGCGCAGACCACCACCAACGACGCCAAGGGGGCGGATAACGTCAGCGAGCTTTACTATGCGGCGGTGCGGTACTTCAGGGGGCAGGACAATGTTCCCGAATACACCGCTATTCCGGCCGGACAGGCGGCCAAACAGACCGACCTGTTTCCGGTGATCACCGACTGGGTCAATCCGGTCCAGTATCAGTGCCAGCGCAACGTGGCGGTCGGCATCGGCGATACCTATACCCATCTGGATAGAAATCTGCCCGGGTCGACGAAGAAGGATTCAGCCCCGGCCATGCCGCCGAAGTTGGCGGCCGATACGATGGTCAATGTCGAGACCGCGCTTGGAAATTTGTTCAGGCTGGAGGGTATTGGTAAATCGCCCGCGGTCACTTTCAATCCTGGTGGCAATGCCAACTCTGGTTTCATAGCCGGGCTCGCGTATTACTCGCATACCAAGGACATGCAGCCGAACATGCCCGGAATGCAGACCTTGAGTACTTATTGGGTCGATGTTCTTCCCTTTAAGGTGGTGGTGAAACGCGAAGACAATCAGTACTACCTCGCAACTAAATACGGCGGCTTCGATGTGCCGGCGGGATTTGATCCGGATACGCGCGTCGATCCACTCCCGGATGCTTTGTGGACAGATGGCGACAAGGTCGGGCTCGACAATCAGGTGAATGAGAAGCGCCCGCGCAATTTCTACGTGGCCTACCAAGCCGAACAGATGGTGTCCGGCCTGACCCGGGCCTTTGAAAGTGCCGGCGCCGATCGCCGTGGCGCGGCTGCGGGTCTCGGTACCAATGGCGCGACATTGGAGCAGGGTGCGACGATCTATTCGCCGACCTACTTCAATGACTGGCACGGCGATTTGACGTCGTACCGGATCGATCCGGTCACCAAGGCGAACATTCCGGTCTGGACGGCAGGCGCGGTCGTCCCGGCGCCGGCTGCTCGGAAGATATTCGCCAACAGCGACGGCTATCGCGAATTCCTGTACGACCTGTTGTCGGCTACCGACAAGACGAACCTCGGGAGCGGCAACTTCTCGGGTGCGACCGCGGCCGACGTTGTGGACTACCTGCGAGGAGTGCGAACCAAAGAAGTCTCCAATGGCGGCCCCTTGCGCAATCGCGGCGGCGTGCTGGGTGATTTCGTCAACTCGTCGCCGGTTTATGTCGGCAAGCCCTCGCCGAACCAGTACAGCTATGCGACGTTTGCCGGCGGTGGCAAGGCGTATAACGACTTCGCCGCGGCCAAGGCAGCGCGCACGCCGCTCGTGTATGTCGGCGGCAATGACGGCATGTTGCATGGGTTCAATGCGGCCACGGGTGTGGAGGCGTATGCCTTCGTGCCCGCTGCGGCCCTCAGTATCCCGGGTGGTCTGGCCGGGTACGCGACACCCGGTTATCCGCATCGCTATTTCGTGGACGGTGAGCTCACCGTGGCCGACGTCTACCTCGGCGGCGCCTGGAAGACCGTGCTCGTAGGGACCATGGGGCGTGGCGGGAAGGGGGTTTTCGCACTCGACATCACCGATCCGGGCGACATCAAGTTCCTGTGGGAAAAGTACGGCGCGCAGGTCCCGAGCCTGGGCAACAACCTGGGCAAGCCGGTGATCGCGCAGACGGCCAATGGGGTCTGGCGGGTCCTGCTGGGCAACGGTCCCAACAGCACGGACGGAAAGGCGCAATTGGTGAGCTTGGATGTGGCTACGGGGGCAGTGAGCACGATCGATACCGCAGTTGGTTCGGATAACGGCTTGTCCGGTGTGCGGACCTGGGATTCCAACGCAGACGGTTTCATCGACAGCGCCTACGCCGGTGACTTCAAGGGCAATCTGTGGAAGTTCAGCAACATCGGCACCGGCACGGCCGGCGTGACTCGCCTCTTCCACGCGGTGGATTCGGGCGGGAACGCGCAGGCAATCACGGCCACTCCGTTGGTCGGTCGCAAACCGGACTCCCTGGAAACCTGGGTGTTCTTCGGCACCGGGCGGTTTCTGGGTGGCGCCGACCTGAGCGACAAGTCGGTACAGACCTGGTACGGAATCAGGGATACCGGAACCGAGGTGGCCGCCGCGAACCTCGCCACTCGCAAGATCGAGTACGAGGGGGCGCTCAAGGGTAAGGATGGCAAGGATGTCGAAGTCCGCGTGATATCGGCTTCGAAGGAGGGCGATATGGCCGGAAAATTGGGCTGGAAACTCGACCTGGTCACGCCCTCGGGAACCGCGATGGGTGAGCGAATGGTGGTTCCCAACCTGTTCGATGGCAATCGCCTGCTGGGCATCAGTCGGATTCCGAACAACAGCGATCCATGCAACGTCGGCGGCAACGGTTGGTTGATGGAAATCGACCCGTTCACCGGTGGGCGGATCGACTCCGGGATTTTCGACATCAACGGCGATGGAAAAATAGATGGTAATGACGCTGTGGCGGGAACCGGGAATGATCCATCGAGGTATCCGTCCGGAAAACGTACCGACGGCTCGTTGAACCCGGTCATCATCATTCCCGGCAAGAACGGCAACTTGATCGAGGGTTCCAATCAAGACGACAAGATCGAAGGTGTGCCGACACCGGTCACGGGGTTGGGCGCCAAACGAGTCGCGTGGCGAGAAATCCTGCGGGATGGATAGCGACCTGCCGCATCGATCTGCATGAAGTTGTCGTCTTCCAGGGGAGCTGCCGTGTCAAATCGTAAATGCTCGGGTTTTACGCTCATCGAATTGATGATCGTCGTTGCGATAGTGGCGATTCTCGCAGGACTCGCTTACTCGTCTTATCAGGCCCAGGTCATCAAGTCGCGCCGCGCTACCGCCACGGCGTGCTTGATGGGGCAGGTGCAGTACATGGAGCGGTATTACACGACCAGATTCACCTACACCGGCGCGACGGTGCCGGCCGGTGGCTGCGTTACCGAGCTCAATGGCTTCTACACGTTCGGCAGCGCCATCGCCGCGACGTCTTACACCTTGACCGCGATCCCGGCAGGGGCGCAGGCCAGTGGCGACGGAAAATGCATGACGATGTCGATCAACGACAAGGGAGTTAAGGCCAAGTCCGGAACAGCTGCGAATGTGCTCGACTGCTGGTGAGTGCGTGGCTGGAGCGGATGCCGTCGACGACGACTTCGCTAATTCCTACAAGGCGTGCGGCAGAAATCCGATTTCCGCCGCGCGCAGCTGGATCTAATATTTCTAAGCGCCGATAGATGTCGGCCAATACGATCGATAACTATCATTCAAGGATGAGGATGAGGATGCGCATGCGCAAGTCAAATGTTCTTTTGCACGCAACCATGATGCTCACGATGTCGATTGCCGCACCTTCGGTGGCTGCGGCCGGCAATGTGGCGCAGGCAACTGAATACGTAGAAGTGGGCAGCTATCTGATTGACGACGCCCAGATCAATGCCTGGTACGAAATGCAGTACCACCTGCGCGAAAACTTCGACGAAATCTGCGGCGACACCTTCTGCGAGGGCGATTACAGCAACATCTACGCGTTGCGGTTCAGGTGCTCGGTCGAGCAGTCCAGCGGCGTGATCGGGCGTTGCGTGTGGGTGTTCGCGGCGAGCAACGAGGAGGTCGATGCGGCCACCGGCAAGATCCAGGTGACGCCGAAGGTCTGGCGCTGCCGTAGCCCGCTGGCGCCGAAGACCACCGTATCGGCCCTGCTGGGCGCGTTGTCCGGCGAGCAGCCTTTGTATGCGAAGTTGCCGGGGACGTCGGTGTCCATTTACGACGGGCTGATCGACTGCTTGTGATTGCGGTGGTCGATCGCCGCGGCTGACGCGGCCGACTGTGAATGCTGCCCCGTCGGCGAGACATCATCGAAGGCGCGGTGTTCTTGCTGTCGAGCCGCGGTTCGGCCTGTGGCGGAGCGACCGGGGCAGGCGCTGCTGTAATTATTTTGGGCGATGGTTTAAGTGAATCATCGCGTCATCGACTTCGCCTGTCGGGGCTTCCGGCGATTCGAAGCCGCCTGCGCGAGCCGGAGAAGAACACGATCCGTTCGCCGAGCCGTCTCGCAGAACCAGTCGATCCGCCAGCTGACGATCACTCTTCCAGATAAGGATCCGCGATCCCCAGCGAAGCCAGGATTTCCCGCTCCAGTTGCTCCATGCATTCGGCTTCGCGCTCGTCCTCGTGATCCCAGCCGAGCAGGTGCAGGGTGCCATGCACGGTCAGGTGCGCGTAGTGATCGTTGAGCGGTTTCTTCTGCTCGCGCGCTTCGCGTACGACCACCGGCGCGCAGATCACCAGATCGCCGAGCAACGGAAGCTTGACTCCCTTCGGCAGGCCTTCGGGCAGGTCGGCGGGGAAGCTCAGCACGTTGGTGGCGTAGTCGCGGTCGCGGTAGTGGCGGTTGAGCGATCGGCCTTCCTTGGTGCCGACGATGCGGATCGCCAGGTCGGCTTCGCGGATGCGGCCTTTCAACGCGGCGGCGACCCACTTGCGGAAACTGTTCGCCGCCGGCAGGCCCTTGCGCGGCAGGGCGTAACTGACGGCGACATCGAGACGGACGGGACCTTGGGTCATCGTGGTACTCACTGCGGTGCGGGCTGATGGGAGAGGCGCAACGCTAAAGGTTCATCGGTATTGCACGGCATGGCGGGCCGATCGCGGTTGCGGTGCCGGCCCGCGATGGCCGCGCGGCGCTCGCGCGCCGGCGCTACGGACCGCACCGGCGCGAGTATCGGCACGCGTCGCCGGCACGCAACACCGGCACGAGTCCGGGCCTGCGTCGCCGCACGCCGGCACCGCGCCGATCAGGCGGCCGGCCCGCTCTGCGCGTCCTTCGCATCGCGCGCGTCGTAGGCGCTCACGATGCGCGCGACCAGCGGATGGCGCACCACATCCTTGGCTTCGAAGAAGGTGAAGCTGATTCCGTTGACGTTGCGCAACACCTCGAGGGCGTCTTTCAGTCCCGACTTGATGTGCTTGGGCAGGTCGCCCTGGGTCATGTCGCCGGTGACCACCGCGGTGCTGCCGTAGCCGATGCGGGTCAGGAACATCTTCATCTGTTCGATGGTGGTGTTCTGCGCTTCGTCGAGGATCACATAGGCATCGTTGAGCGTGCGCCCGCGCATGTAGGCCAGCGGCGCGATCTCGATGACGTTGCGTTCGAGCAGCTTGACCACCTTCTCGACCCCGAGCATCTCGTACAGCGCGTCGTACAGCGGGCGCAGGTAGGGGTCGACTTTCTGGGTCAGGTCGCCCGGCAGGAAGCCGAGCTTTTCGCCGGCCTCGACCGCGGGGCGCACCAGGATCAGGCGCTGCACCCGCGATTCGTTCAGCGCTTCGACCGCGCTGGCGACGGCGAGAAAGGTCTTGCCGGTGCCGGCCGGGCCGATGCCGAAATTGATGTCGTGGGTGGCGATCGCATGCAGGTACTTGGCCTGATTGACCCCGCGGCCGCGGATGGTGCCGCGCTTGACCCGGATCGCGACTTCCTGCGGTTCGATGTCCTGCGCCACCAGTTGCTCGGCGCCGGTTTCGGTCAGGGCCAGGTGGATCGCGCCCTCGTCGAGGGTTTCCTCGGCGGCGTCCTTCCACAGCCGGCGCAGCAGCTTCTCGGCTTCGCCGACCACGCGCTCGGGGCCGTCGATGCGGAAGATGTTGCCGCGATTGGCGATTTCCACGCCCAGGCGCAGTTCGATCATGCGCAGGTGCGCGTCGAACGGTCCGCTGAGGTTGGCCAGACGTTCGCTGTCGGCGGGATCGAGAGTGAATTCGGAAACGGTTCGGGCAGACATAGACTAAAGCGTAAGCAGATTCGAGCACGCAATGCGCGCCGGGGCGTCACAGCTTGCGCCTGTCGGGAGGTTTTCGCAAAGCCGCGCGGGCCGTCGCGGCCGGACCGAGTCGGATGCGACGCGCGGCGGCCGGCGCGATGCCGGGCGGCGACGCGTTCGCGTCAGCCGCGAGGCGGGCGGCCTTCGCGCCAAGCCCGCCAGACCCGCAGCGCGCCCATCAGGGTCAGCAGGAGCGAGCCGATCAGCCACAGCAGGGTGATCGCATCGGCGTCGAACGGGCCGTGGCGGGTGGCGCGCATCCACGAGCGCACCAAGCCGAGCAGGCCCAGGCCGAGGAACCAGAAGCCGATCGCGCCGCGGGAAAACAGGCCGGGCGGATTCGAGGGGGCGGGGGTGTCGGGCATGAGGGATTCTTCGGTGAGCGGCGGGCATGGGGCCACTGTCGGGGCCACGATCAGGCTATCCATGGGCGCGAATCGATCGCGCGGATCGGATGAAGCTCAGGGGCGCCCAGTTCGCCACAGCGGTGTGCCGGCGAGCAAGAGGCCGAGCGTCGCAGTCGCCAGGCCGCCGGCGATGTCCCACACGTAGTGTTGGCCGGTGGTGATCACGCTGGGGGTCAGCACGATCAGCGCCGACCAGACCCACGGCCGTGCCCGCGGATGCTGCGCGGCGAACCCGGCCGCGGCCACGACCGGAATGGTGATATGGCCCGACGGGAAGCAATTGTTGACCCCGTCGAGCGCGTGCAGGCAACGCCAGGCGGCTTCGGTCAGCGGGTCCAGGCCCTGCGGCAACGGCGGACGCACGATGCGGGTCGGCCACAGCAGCCAGATCGCGGCGTCGAGCCCGATCGCGACGACGTAGGCGTACAGCGTCGCCAGCAGATAGCGGCGTTCGCGAATCGCCAGGACCAGCGCCGGGCTGGCCAGCAGCAATAGCCAGTACGGCCAGATCGTCCATGCATGCCGGCCCAGTGCGTGGTCGAGCGCGGTGTACGGCAACAGCCGCGGCTCGCTCAGCGGATAGGCGTTGATGCCCAGGTACAGCCCGGTGTTGATCGCCATCGCGATCAACACGATGGCGATACGCCGCGACAGCGCGACCGTATCGGTGCCGGCGGCGGCGCGGGGGCGGGCATCGGCGGCGAGCATCTGCAGGGGTGGGTCCGGCGGCGATTGATTCGCTCAGCATGGTCGATGCGGGCAGGGCGACGCCAGTGTCGCTGGCGCTTTGCCGCACGCTGATCCCGTCGTTTGTGAAGCTTGCTTTGGTGGGAGGGCTTTCAAGCCCGACACTCTTCTCTCAGCAACGATGAAGCTTCGACGCGAGCGGAACAAAGGGCGTCGGGCCTGAAGGCCCTCCCACAATGGACTTTCGGGCTACCCGGCTATTCGCCGCCTCGCTTCGCCATGCCGCGGCAGGCTTCGACCAGCGCAGCCGTTCCACCGAGCGCTGCGGCGGTGCTTTAGGCCATGCAACCGCGGCGATCGCATTCGCTTTTGTGGGAGGGCTTTCAAGCCCGACGCTTTTCGCTGAGCAGCGATGAAGCTTCGGCGCGAGCGGAACGAAAAGCGTCGGGCCTGAAGGCCCTCCCACACTAGACTTCGCGGGTGCCAGGGGCTTCATGGTCTCGCTACGCCGCGTTTCGCCGCGCCACGCGTCGGGCCGCGCTTCGTCGCGCATCGTCAAGATTTTCAGGCCAGTCATGCCTCCACAGCCCGACAGCGACGCTCTTGGCCGCCCATTCGCGGCGGCGGCATTCGCTGTTGTGGGAGGGCTTTTAAGCCCGACGCTTTTCGCTCAGCAGCGATGAAGCCTCCGCGCGAGCGGAACGAAAGGCGTCGGGCCTGAAGGCCCTCCCACAATGGACTTCGTGGCTGCCAAGGGTTTCAGGGCCTCGCTTCGCCATACTTCGCCACGCTACGCCTCATCGCGTCTCGCCGTGTCTCTCCGCGCTTCGCCGTCTCTCTCAGCCCTTCGTCCAGCCAAGTCCCGCCTCCACGGCCGGAAAAGCCCAGGATCCCCGCCGCATATCGGCAAATGCCGCGCACTGGCTCATACTGCCGGCGCACATGGATACCGAATCGAAGGACACGGCGCGCGCGCGCGCCGATCAAGGACTCAGCGCGCAGCGCAGGCACGGCTCAGGACACGGCGCAGGCCCCGACCTGGATTGGCGCGTGCGCATCGCCGGCCTGGGCCGTTATCTGCCGCAGCGCCGCGTCGCCAGCGCCGAAATCGAGCAGCGCGTCGGCCTGCCCGCGGGCTGGGCGCTGCAGAACAGCGGCGTCGCCTTTCGCCACTGGGCCGAGCCCGAACGCGAACGCGCCAGTTGGATGGGCGCGCACGCCGCGCGCATGGCCTGCGAGCAAGCCGGCATCGAAGTCGGCGAGGTCGATCTGATCGTTAATGCTTCAGGTTCGGCCGAGCGCGCGATTCCCGACGGCGGGCCGCTGCTGCAACGCGAACTCGGCCTCGGCCGCTCCGGCATTCCGGCCTTGTCGGTGCATGCCACCTGCCTGAGTTTCGTCGCCGCGCTGGAACTGGCGGCCGAACGGATCCATCACGGCCGGATCGCGCGCGCGTTGATCGTCAGCAGCGAAATCGCTTCGGTCGGCCTGGATTTCGATAGCCCCGAGGTCTGCACCTTGTTCGGCGACGGCGCCGCCGCGGCCGTGCTCGAACGCGCGCCCGACGACAGCTCCAGTCGCATCCATCGCATCGCCTGGCGCACGATGGGCGAGGGCGTCGAGATCACCACTCTGCGCGGCGGCGGCAGTTGGCGTCCGCCGTTGGGACCGCTGACCACCCCGGCCGACGCGCTGTTCTCGATGCAGGGCCAGGCCGCGCTGCGCAGCGGCATCCGCCTGGTGCCGTACGTGATGCGCCAGCTCGGCCTGGACGATCGCGCCGCGCGCGACGCCGTGCGCTGGGTCGCCGCGCATCAGGCCAGCCGCGCCGCGCTCGACGTGATCGCGCAGATCGGTTTCGAACACGCACGCATGGTCAATACGCTCGAACACACCGGCAACTGCATCGCCGCGTCGATTCCGCTGGCACTGGAACAGGGCGTGCGCGAAGGCTCGATCCGCCGCGGCGAACCCGGCGTGTTGCTCGGTACCGGCGCCGGCCTGTCCGGCGTCGGCCTGACGATGACGTACTGACGCCATGACGATCGGCGCTGCGATGCGGTCGATGCCTGCGGCGGTGGATTCGCGCGGCGATGCCGGATGCGCGTCCGATTCGAAAGCCAGCGCTCGCGGCATCGCACGGCGACCCCGCTCGGGTCGCGCGTCGCATCGGCATCCCAACTTCTTCCGCGCAGCCGTGAAGTCTTTTGCGGGAGGGACTTTAGCCCCGACCGAGGCCTGGTCGAACCACGTGTTGCTTCGTCGCCGTGGTCATGCGCTCGCGCTCGCAGCGCGGCCCGCAAAAAATCCGGAATCTCGCGACAGCGCAGGCGATCGCGCATGACCACCCAGCGCATCGTCATCACCGGCGCGACCGGTTTCCTCGGCGGCGCGCTCGCCCGCCATCTGCTCGCCACGCGGCCGTGGACCCAGGTGGTCGGCCTCGGCCGCGACCTGGTGCGCGGGCGCGCGCTGCAGGCGCAGGGCGTCGAATTCCTCGCCGTCGACCTCACCGACGAAGGCGCCGTGCATCGCGCCCTGCGCGGCGCCGACACCGTGGTGCATTCGGCCGCGTTGTCGAGCCCGTGGGGCCGGCGCGAGGCCTTCGTCGCGGCGAACATCGACGCCACCGACCATGTCGTCACCGCCTGCATCGCGCGGCAAGTGCGGCGCCTGGTGCATATCTCCACGCCCGGCATCTACCACGACGGCCAACCGCATCACGGCATCGGCGAAGACCATCCGCTGCCGGCGCGTTCGGTCAACGACTACGCCGCGACCAAGCTGATCGCCGAACGCCGTTTGTTCGAACGCTGCGCCGCCGGCGGCGTGTCGGCGCTGGCGTTGCGGCCGCGCGCGATCTTCGGCCCCGGCGACAGCGCGATCCTGCCGCGCATCGCCCAGGCATTGCGCAGCGGCCGTTTGCGCCGGATCGGCGCGGACGATTGCAAGGTCGACCTGAGCTATATCGACAACGTGGTCGATGCGATCGTGCTGGCGATGGACGCATCGTGGCGCTTGAACGGCCGCGTCTACAACATCAGCAACGGCGAACCGGTCGCGATCTGGAGCGTGATCGACCGGCTCGCCGATGCGCTGTCGCTGCCGCGTCCGCGCAAGCGCATGCCCAAGCCGGTCGCGCTGGCGCTGGCCAGCACGGTCGAAGCGTTCTACCGCCGCTTCAAACCTGATAATGAGCCGCCGCTGCTGCGTTACGGCATCGAATTGCTGAGCGTCGACATGACCCTGGACATCACCCGCGCGCGCGACGAGCTGGGTTATCGTCCGCGCGTGAGCATGGACGAGGCCCTCGACAAGACCCTGAGCGAACTGGCGCGCGCCGAGGCACGCCGGTGACCGGCGAGGTCGCGCTCACCCTGGCCGCCTCCGGCCACAGTTGCGCCGACCCGCGTCATCTGGGTTTCGAGGCCGGGCCGGCGATGCGGTTTCCCGCCGGCTGGGCGCTGATCGAACATCCGGTGCAGGGCGCGATCCTGTTCGATTGCGGCTACGGCCCGAGCGCGCGCGCCGCGATGCGCGGCGGCCTGCGCTGGATTTACCGACGCGCGATCCACGCCTGTTCGTCCTCGCATACCGATGCCGGGCAGTTGCTGCGCCAGCGCGGCATCGAGGCCGAGCAAGTGCGGCTGGTGGTGATCAGCCATTTCCATCCCGACCATATCGGCGGGCTCGATCAATTCCGCCGCGCGCGTTTCGTCGCCCACGCCGACGCCTGGAATCATTTGCGCGAACTGAGCTGGTTCGGCCTGCTGCACGCGCAGATATGGAAGGAACTGCTGCCGGAGGATTTTGCCGCGCGCCTGCAATTGCTCGACGAACACGGCCGCCGTCCGCTGCCGGTGGATTGGAGCGGGCTGGGCGAGGGCTGGGACCTGTTCGGCGACGGCAGTCTGCATGCGATCGCGTTGCCCGGACATGCGCGCGGCCAGATCGGTCTGGCCGTGCGCATCGGCGACGGCGAGCGCGTCGTGCTCGCCGCCGATGCGTTCTGGCGGCGCGAGCAGCTCGACCGCGATCGGCCGTTGCCGTGGCTGACCCAGCGCCTGGCGATGGACGACGCAGCGGCTTACCTCGACACCGTGCGCCGGCTTGCCCGGTTCCGCGACAGCCACCCCGGCGCCTGGGTGATTCCCTCGCATTGCGCCGACACCCTGGCCGCGTGGCGGCAGCGGCATCCGTCGGCGGTGCTGGATCAGGTTGCGGGTGAGGACGATGTCCCGGCGCAAGAGGCCGTGGTCAGCTGAAGTCGCCGCGGGGCGGCAAGGTCGCCGCAGCCCGGCATTCGATTGATTGAACAGCGGGCCCCCCCACCGCTTATCGGTTACCGCTTGCGAACTAATTAATCATTGAATTAAATATGGCGCATGGATGCTCCCAGCCCCGCCAAGCGCGGCCGCCCGCGCAAGACCGTCGCGCCCAGGCGCGCGCCCGGCCGCCCGGTCGCCGCCGACAATCCCGACCTGCGCGCGCGCCTGCTCGATGCCGCGATCGCCTGCTATGTCCGCCACGGCATCGCCGCGACCTCGCTGCGCGCGATCGCCACCGAGGCCGGGGTCAACCCGGCCCTGCTGCACTACTACTTCGGCGATAAACAGCAGTTACAGGAAGCGGTCAGCAGCGAGCGGCTGGTGCCGGTGTTCCTGAGCCTGCGCGATGGCTTGATGGGCGAGGGCAAGGACGTGTTCGACCTGATCGGCGGTTTCGTCGCCGGGATCGGCCGCATCGTCGCGCAGCATCCGTGGCTGCCGTCGCTGTGGGTGCGCGAGGTGCTGTGCGAGGGCGGCGCGCTGCGCGAAAGCGTGCTGTTCCAGCAGATCGGTCCGGTGCTGCCGCAGATGATGGCCAAGCGCTTCGCCCAGGCCCAGGCCGAGGGCCGGATCAATGCCGACCTCGACCCGCGCCTGCTGATGGTCAGCCTGATCGGATTGACCCTGTTTCCGGCCGCGAGCGCGCCGATCTGGCGGCATATGTTCGACGCGGACGATCTCGATCTGGACACCCAGCGCCGGCATGCGCTGGCTTTGCTCGACCGGGGGTTGATGCCATGACAGGCGAGGGCGATCACATGAAAACCAAATCTGCGGCTGAGCGTGGCGTTGAGGGTCGGGTTCGCGGTGCTTGCGTGCCTGCTGAATTCGCTGCAACCCGATCGCCGCAAAAGCGCGAAGTCTTTTGTGGGAGGGGCTTTAGCCCCGATGCTTTCCTGTCAGATCGCCGTTTCGGATCGAACAGCGTCGGGGCTGAAGCCCCTCCCACAAAAGACCTCTCGATGCAGTCGCTGCGAGCGGGTTCCCGCTTCAGTGCAGCGACAAAGATTTTTCTGCTCGCTTCGCTCAGCGCCAGCCTGCTCGCCGCCTGCGCCAAACACCAACCGCAAGCGTTAGGCACGCTGGAATGGGACCGCGTGACCTTGCCCGCGCCGGCCGCGGAAAAAATCGTCCGCATCGACGTACGTGAAGGCCAACGCGTCAAAGCCGGCACGCGCGTGCTGCAACTCGAACTCGACCGCACTCGTTCGCAATTGAACGCGGCCCAGGCGCAGGCGCGCCAATCGGCCGATGCCCTGGCCGAACTCGAAGCCGGCCCGCGCAGCGAAACCATCGCCCAGGCGCGCGCCAACCTCGCCGCCGCGCAGGCGCAGCAGCGCGACGCCAGCGCGTACTACGCGCGCGTGCAGCCGCTCGGCCAGCGGCAGTTGATCGCCGCGGCCGACGTCGACCGCGCCCGCGCCGCCGCCGGCAACGCGCAGGCGCAGGTGCGCGCCGCGCAGGCCGCGTTGCTGGAACTCGAACACGGCAGCCGCCGCGAGGACATCGCCCAAGGCCAGGCCGCGCTCGCCGCCGCACAGGCGCAAGCGCAAGTGCAGGCAGTGACGTTCGGCAAACTCGACGTGCTCGCGCCGCGCGACGGCGTGGTCGACAGCCTGCCGTACAAGCTCGGCGATCAGGCGCCGGTCGGTTCGCCGCTGGCGGTGATGCTGGTCGGCGCGCGCCCGTATGCGCGGGTGTACGTGCCCGAGCCGATCCGCCAGGACGTGCGCGTGGGCAGCCAGGCGCGGGTCTACATCGAAGGCCGCGAGCAGGCTTGGAACGGCCGCGTGCGGATGATCCGCAGCGAGTCCAGTTTCACCCCGTACTACGCGCTGACCGGCGAAGACGCCGCGCGCCTGAGCTATCTGGCCGAAGTCGAACTGAGCGACGCGAAGTCGGCCGATCTGCCGGCCGGATTGCCGGTGCGGGTCGAGTTCGCGCCATGAGCGACACCGCGCTCGCCGCGCCCGACACCACGCAAGCCGCCGACCAAGCGCCCGCGATCAAGGCGCGCGGCATGAGCAAGCAGTTCGGCGAACTGCGCGCGGTCGACGCTGTCGATCTGACCGTGCCGCGCGCCTGCGTGTACGGCTTCCTCGGCCCGAACGGTTCGGGCAAGTCGACCACGATCCGCATGCTGTGCGGCCTGCTGACGCCGAGCGCGGGCGAGATCGAAGTGCTCGACCTGAAAATTCCCGAACAGGCCGAAGCGCTGCGCCGGCGGATCGGCTACATGACCCAGAAGTTCTCGCTGTTCGAAGACCTCACCGTGCGCGAGAACCTGGAATTCCTCGCCGCCGTGCAGGACATCCCGAAGGCGAAAGCGCGCCTGCGCATCGACGAACTGGTCGAGCAATACCATTTCGCCGATCGCCAGAAACAGCTCGCCGGCACCATGAGCGGCGGCCAGAAGCAGCGTCTGGCCCTGGCCGGCGCGGTGATCCACGGGCCCGAACTGTTGTTCCTGGACGAGCCGACCAGCGCGGTCGATCCCGAGTCGCGCCGCGATTTCTGGGAGAAGCTGTTCGAACTCGCCGACGCCGGCACCACCTTGCTGGTGTCGACGCACTACATGGACGAAGCCGAACGCTGCCATCGCCTGGCGATCCTCGATCAAGGCAAGCTCGTCGCCGACGGCACCCCGGCCGAACTGACCGGCGCGCTCGCCGATCGCGCGATCGAAGTGCGCGCCGCGCAACCGCGCAAGGCGCAGCGGGTGCTGGTCGGCTTGCCCGGCGTGCTCAGCGTCGCCCAGGTCGGCAACAGCCTGCGCGTGTTGCTGGCCGATGCGCATACCGCCGAGCAGAGTCTGGAACAGGCATTGCGCGAAGCGGGATTGCCCGCCGAGGTCGACAAGGCCAAGCCCAATCTCGAAGACGTGTTCGTCTCCGCCACCCGCGGCCACGAACCGCCGGCAGCGACCGCACAGCAGGCCACGCCATGAAACTGCGCCGTCTGTGGGCGATCGTGCTCAAGGAAATCCGCCAGTTGCGTCGCGACCGCATCACCCTGGCGATGATCGTGATGATCCCGGTCGGGCAACTGGTGTTGTTCGGCTACGCGATCAACCTCAATCCGCGCGGCCTCAATGCCGCGATCGCCGACCAGTCCAACACCGCCGCGTCGCGCGCGCTGATCATGGACATGGTCGCCACCGGCGTGATCAAGCCGGTCGCGCAGGCGCAGACCCCGCAGCAACTGGTCGAAATGCTGCGCCAGGGCCGGATCAGCGTCGGCGTGCATGTGCCGCCGGATTTCGAACGCCGTCGCATCGACGGCCGCGAAGTCGCCCAGGTCATGGTCGACGGCAGCGACACGGTGGTGCAGAGCGCGGCCGCGCAACTGGCGCAGCTGCCGATCGACAGCTCGGTGGTCGCGCCGCGCAAAGTCGCGCCGATCGGCGTGGTCGCCTTCTACAACCCGCAGCGGCGTTCGCCGGTCAATATCGTGCCCGGCTTGATCGGAGTGATATTGACCATGACCATGGTGATGTTCACCTCGGTCGCGATCGTGCGCGAACGCGAACGCGGCAACATGGAGCTGTTGATCACCACCCCGGTCAGCCGCACCGAATTGATGATCGGCAAGGTGCTGCCGTATGCGGTGATCGGCCTGATCCAGACCACGGTGGTGTTGTTGCTGGGCACCTGGCTGTTCGCGGTGCCGATCAAGGGCAGCGTGCTCGACGTCTATCTCGCCGCGGTGCTGTTGATCCTCGCCAACCTTGCGTTGGGCCTGATGATTTCGACCAAGGCCGCCTCGCAGTTCCAGGCGATGCAGATGACGGTGTTCATCCTGCTGCCGTCGATCCTGCTGTCGGGTTTCATGTTCCCCTACGCCGGCATGCCGGTGGCCGCGCAATGGTTGGCCGAGGTGTTGCCGATGACCCATTTCCTGCGCTTGATCCGCGGGGTGATGCTGCGCGGCGCGAGTCTGTGGGAACTGTGGCAGGACGTGTTGTATCTGGCGGCCTTCATCGCGGTGATGATGAGCGCGGCGGTGGCGCGTTTCAGCAAGCGCCTGGATTGATCGCGGGAAATTCGCCTCGCATTTAATCCGGACGCCGCGCATGCGGCGTCCGGAAGGATTCACGCCGCCGGCGCCTCAGCGCGACTTGGTCGAACTGACGCCTTTCTCTCTGATGCTCTTGCCGGCGGGTTCGGCAATCAGTCCGAGGCTGCCCTTGGCGTCGAACGAAGCCGTCGCGACGTCGGCGGCCCTGGCCGGCGCGGCTTGAACGTCGCCAACCTTCGCCGTGGTCGCGGCGCCGGCCTGCACCGAACGCGTCGGCCGCAAGCCGCTCGAGGTGCGGCCGGGATCCACACCGATGTGGCCGGCGACTGCCATGGAGGCCGGCTTGCACGGCGAGCCCACCACCGGCTTGCCTTCCCAGCGGTCGTTGGCGCCCGGCGGAATCGGCTTGCCGTCCTCGCCGACGCAACCCCAGCTGCCATCGGGGTTGTGAACCGCGGTGCCTTCCTTCGCCCAGGCCGGACCGGTGGCGATCGCCAACAACAAACCGATGCAAAGCAGTGCGTTCTTGCTCATGGCGTTTTTTCCTTAAAACTGCAGTGGGTGGGGTGGACGTGTTCTATCACCCGCGACCGGTGCAGCAAGACCTACCGAAATAAATTGTTAACTTGAAGTTAATTGCGCGGACAGGCCGCGTTCACGCAGCGCCGAACGCGGCGGTGCGGCGGCCTAAAACGGATTGCATCGAAAGCACAGGACAGCGCGATGGAAACGAATTCACCCAAGGTTGCGGGCTCGCGTTTCAATGCGAACCCGATGCGCGCGTCGAAGCGCGCATTGCCTGTGGTGCTGGCATTCGTGGCCGTGGTCGCGCTGATCGCATGGTCGATGCTGCGCGAGTACCACCTCAGCGGCGATGAGTTCAGGCGCGTGCTCAAACCGTCCGTCGGTAATTCCTATGGGTACTGGCTGATCTACCATCGCGACCACGGCTTGTACTGTTTCAAGACCCCGCATCCGATGTACTTTCCGGATTGGCGTTACTGCGTGGCTGAGACCGAGATCGAACTGATCCGCAACGGAAAAGCGGTCGAAGTGAACGACTATCTGGGTGTCGGCGATGTGGTGCTAAATCCCGATCGCTATCCCGGCGCGAAACGCGAAGTGCTGTGAGCCGGCCGTAGCGATCACTCGCCGGCGATGACGATTGTCACCGGCAGCGGAATCCGTGATTTCCGATCCGGATTACCGGCTGCGGCATGACAGCGAGTGTGTCGACTATCAAGCTTCGGCCGCGCGCGCACGCCTAGCATCGAGCGCGAACTGCCAGCCTTTGGGGGCCCGCAATGAACTCGATACTTCTGCGCTCGGCGTGGATGGGCATGCCGCGCGTGCTGCTGGTGCTGGGCCTCGTCCTCGCGTTGCGCACGGTGACGCCGACACCGGATTACGTCGGTCCTTATCCGGGCGCATTGGACCGAGCCAACGCGAACGATTCGGCAGGCGCGTTCGGCGTGGCGCCCGCGCCGCGCGCGGTATCGGACACGGTAGCCAGCGACGCCGAAGCGGCGCGCTTCTTGTCGCAGGCGACCTTCGGCCCGACCCTGGAAGACATCGCGCGACTGCGGCAGATCGGTTATTCGGCCTGGATCAACGAGCAGGTCGGTTTCCCGGTGTCGTCGCAGCTGACCTTCATGAAGAACGCCGCGCAGCGCGCCGGCACCGGCGACAGCGTGCGCCGCGACTGGCGGCTGGACGCGTGGTTCGTCAACGCGCTCGGCGGCAAGGACCCGATCAAGCCGACCGTGCTGCATCGCGATCAATTGCGTCAGCGGGTGGCGTTCGCGCTCAGCGAAATCTTCGTGGTGTCGGATGCGACCTCGGACCTGCTCGGCAACACGCCGCACGGCATGACCCATTACTACGACACGCTGTCGCGCGACGCCTTCGGCAATTTCCGCACCCTTCTGGAAGACGTGACCTTGCATCCGGTGATGGGCATCTACCTGTCGATGATGCAGAACCAGAAACCCGACCCGGTCAACAACATCCGCCCCGACGAAAACTACGCGCGCGAAGTGTTGCAGTTGTTCAGTGTCGGACTGGTGCGGCTCAATGCCGACGGCACGCCGCTGCTGGACGCGAATCAGCAACCGATCCCCGCCTACGACCAGGACACGGTCAAGGGTTTCGCTCACGTGTTCACCGGCTGGACCTTCAACGGCTGCCAGGCGCAGGGGTATTTCGATTGCTATTACTACGACTCCAGCGCGCCGGCCTGGGTCACGCCGATGGAAAACCAGGCCGCGTACCACGCCTCGACGCAGGCGAAGCAATTGTTGAACTACACCGGCGTATCGCTGCCCGGCGGCGTGCTCGCGGCCGGCGGCAGCGGGCGCAGCGATCTGGACGCGGCGCTCGACAATATCTTCCAGCATCCGAATGTCGGGCCGTTCATCGGGCGGCAGTTGATCCAGCGTCTGGTCACCAGCAATCCGAGCCCGGCCTACGTTGGCCGTGTCGCCGCCGCGTTCAACGACAACGGCCAGGGCGTGCGCGGCGATCTGCGCGCGGTAGTGACCGCGGTGCTGATGGACGTGGAGGCGCGCGATCCGGCCTCGCAACCCGAGCATTTCGGCAAGGTGCGCGAGCCGATCCTGCGCCTGACCCATCTGTGGCGCGCGCTGAATGCGAAATCGAAGTCGGGCTTTCTCGACGAGTTCTGGACCCTGGACGGCAACCTCGGCCAATCGCCGATGTACGCCTCCTCGGTGTTCAATTTCTTCAGCCCGCGCTACAGCCCGATCGGCGAGCTTTCGCAACTGCAGTTGGCCGCGCCGGAATTGCAGCTGGCCACCGACTACATGCTGCCGGCGAACGAGGGCTATTTGATGCGCAAGATCTTCGACGCCTATGTCGGCAATCCCGGCGGCATCGGCGACGACGAGATCGCGATCAATCTCAGTCGCGACGTGGCGCTGGCAAGCAACCCGGGTGCGTTGATCGATCGCTACAACATTTTGTTTCTGTCCGGGCAGATGAGCGCGTCGATGCGCCAGGTGCTGCTGGAGCGGCTCAACGGCATGCCGGCCAACACCGCCGCGGCCAAGCGCGAGCGGGTGCAGGAAGCCTTGTACCTGATCGTCAACTCGCCCGAATACGTGGTGCAGAAGTGACGCGTCCCTGGAGAACATCGTGATGAAACGTCGTGAATTCCTGCGCAATGCGATCGTGACCTCGCTCGGCGGCGCCGGCCTGTACTCGGCGCTCGGCAATCTGCGCCTGGTCGAGGCGGCGACGCGCGCCTACGGGCCGGCCAGCTTCGACGACTACAAGGCGCTGGTGTGCGTGTTCCTGTTCGGCGGCAACGATTCGTTGAACATGGTGATCCCGCGCGACAGCAGCCACTACGCGCAGTACCGCAGCGCTCGCGCGACCTTGGCGGTCGAACAGGATCAATTGCTGCCGTTGCTGCCGCAAACCGGAGGTGGTGCGTCCGACGGAGCCGACTACGGCCTGCAAGCGTCGATCGGCGGCGAAGATACGGTCGGCATGAGCGGCCTGCAGGGCCTGTTCAACAGCGGCCATGCGGCGGTGCTGGGCAATGTCGGTACGCTGATCCGGCCGACCCGCAAGATCGATTACCTCAATCATGCGGTCGAGTTGCCGCCGCAGTTGTTCTCGCACAACGATCAGCAGCAGTACTGGCAGGTGTCGCGCACCGGCGACGGGCGCAACCTGGGTTGGGGCGGTCGCATCGCCGATCTGCTCCACGACGCCAATCCCGATGCGTTCATTCCAATGTCGGTGTCGCTGAATTTCGAAAGCATCCTGCAACGCGCCGGCAACGGCAGCCAGTATGTGATCGGCAACGGCGGGCCGCGCTATTTCAGCCGGTTCGAATGGGACGGCGACAGCCGGCGCGCGTTCCTGGCGCTGATGGCGCCGAACGCGCAGCCGCATGCGTTCGGTCGCAGTTACGCCAACTCGTTCCGGCGCGCGCGGGAAAACGCCGATGCGGTCGGCACGGCGCTGGATTCCTCCTCGGACCTGCAGACCGTGTTTCCGAACAACGATCTGGCCGAGCAGCTCAAGCTGGTCGCGCGCATGATCAAGGTGCGCGAGGTGCTGGGCTTGAAGCGGCAGGTGTACTTCGTCTCGATGGGCGGCTTCGATCATCACGACCGGCTGCTCAGCGAGCAACCGGCGTTGCTGTCGCGGCTCTCGCAGGCGCTGACGGCGTTTCACGCCGCGACCGTCGAACTGGGCGTGGCCGACCAGGTCACCGCGTTCACCGCTTCGGATTTCGGCCGCACCTTGTCGTCGAACGGCGACGGCTCCGATCATGGTTGGGGCGGGCATCACTTCGCCGTCGGCGGCGCGGTGCGCGGGGGGCGGTTCTTCGGCACGATGCCGACCCTGGTCAACGGCGGCGACGACGATGCGGGCTGGGGGCAGATCATTCCGACCACCGCGGTGGATCAGTACGCGGCGACGCTGGCGAAGTGGTTCGGGGTGGCGGATGCGGATCTGGATTTGATCTTTCCGAACCTCGAGAATTTCGCGATGCGCGATATTGGGTTTATGGCTTGAGTGGATCGCGTCACTCGGCCGCATTCCTGGTTGGACTCCAGGCCGGCATTCCCGCGAAGGTGGGAATCCAGAGACTTCGAACGTTTCTCACGAAGGTTTGCGCATCCTCGCTTCGTTAGCTGAAGCAGTAGACGGATGTGCAAGCTAAAGTCACTGGATTCCCGCCTTCGCGGGAATGACGGTAGGTGGGTTTCGGAAGATCTTGGCGGATGGCGAATGGCCAATGGTTTAGGTGCTTGCACCTGCGGCATTGGATCGCGCCAGGTTGCACTCCAAGCCGTCATTCCCGCGAATGCGGGAATCCAGTGGCTTCAGCTCGACGATTCGCGTGCCGCGTCGGTCCACAAGGTGAGGCTTTACGGACCTTCGTGTAGAGACGCGTAAAGTCGCAGGATTGCTGCGTTGGCGGGAATGAGGGCGCGCGCCCCCGTCCCGTGAATGACGGCGCCCGCACCCACCTGCGCCTCAATCCGCGGATTGATCGCCGCTCAACTGGATCCGCCCACGCAGCGAATTCGACAGCGCCTGCGTGATCAGCACATCCACGAACTGGCCGATCAAACGCGGCGGGGCCGGGAAATTCACCGAACGCATGTTTTCGGTCTTGCCGGTGAGTTCGTTCGGGTCCTTGCGCGAGGGGCCTTCGATCAGTACGCGCTGGACGCTGCCGACCATACTTTGCGAGATGCGCAACGAATTGGCGTTGATCGTCGCCTGCAGGCGCGACAGGCGCGCGTGCTTTTCGGCGTCGGTCACGCTGTCTTCCAGGTCCGCGGCCGGGGTGCCGGGGCGGCGCGAGTAGATGAAGGAGAACGATTGGTCGAAGCCCACGTCCTCGATCAGCTTCATGGTCTTTTCGAAATCCGCGTCGGTCTCGCCGGGGAAGCCGACGATGAAATCCGAGCTGATCGAGATGTCCGGGCGCACCGCGCGCAGCTTGCGGATCTTCTGCTTGAACTCCAGCGCGGTGTAGCCGCGCTTCATCGCCGACAGGATGCGGTCGCTGCCGGCCTGGACCGGCAGATGCAGGTAGTTGGCCAGTTGCGGTACGTCGCGGTAGGCCTCGACCAGCGAGTCGCTGAATTCCAGCGGATGCGAGGTGGTGAAACGGATGCGGTCGACGCCGTCGATTTCGGCGATGGTGCGGATCAACAAGCCCAGGTCGGCGATCTCGCCGTCTTCGCCGTACGGCCCGCGATACGCATTGACGTTCTGGCCGAGCAGATTGATCTCACGCACGCCTTGCGCGGCCAGTTGCGCGACCTCGACCAGCACGTCCTCGAACGGACGGCTGACCTCTTCGCCGCGGGTGTAGGGCACCACGCAGAACGAGCAGTACTTGCTGCAGCCTTCCATGATCGAGACGAACGCGCTCGGGCCTTCGGCGCGCGGCTCAGGCAGGCGGTCGAACTTTTCGATCTCCGGGAAGCTGATGTCGACCTGCGGCAGGCCGGTTTCGCGCTTGGCGCGGATCAGCTCGGGCAGGCGGTGCAGGGTCTGCGGGCCGAACACCAGGTCCACATACGGCGCGCGCTTGACGATGGCCGCGCCTTCCTGCGAGGCGACGCAGCCGCCGACGCCGATGATGACCTGGCGCTCGCCCTGCTTGTGCTGCTTCCAGCGGCCGAGCTGGCTGAACACCTTTTCCTGGGCCTTCTCGCGGATCGAGCAGGTGTTGATCAGGATGACGTCGGCTTCGCTGGCGTCGGTGGTGAGCTCCAGGCCGTCGCTGGCGGCGAGCACGTCGGCCATCTTGGCCGAGTCGTACTCGTTCATCTGGCAGCCGTGGGTTTCGATGAAGAGTTTTTTCGCGCCCGGCACGGAAGGGCGGGCGGTGCCCGCGGCGGGCGCCGTGGGCAGGGGATGCAGGTCGGTCATGGCGGTCCGGGTCCGGGAAGGGCGGCGGTTAATCCGCGCCGGAGTGGCTGGGTGCAGCGGGGCGTCAGTGTAGCCGCTCGCCGGCGCGGGTGGGTCCAGGACGCGCCGGCGGTCACGTTTTCGGATCAAGGGCTTGGCAGGTTCGGCCGGGCAGGGGACACTCCGCCGAATGAGGGGGAGCTCGCTGCTGTTGGGACTGGTCTGCCTGCTGGCGTTCGCGCCGGCGGGGGCGGGCACCATTTGGCGTTGCGAGACCGCCGCCGGCGAGCGCAGCTACGTCAGCAAGAAGGTCAAGGGCACGACCTGCACGGTCGCCAGTTCCTACACCGAACGCGCCAGCCGGCCGCGCAATCCGACCCCGGTGTCGTACGCGCCGCCGGCGCCGGCGATGGGCGCGGTCACCGCCAGCGCGGGGACGGGCGGGGTGCCGGTGTCGGCGCACAACAATCCGCCGGCCACCTTCAACGGCGCGGCCGCGACCATGGCCGCGGCCGGGCTGCGGCCCGGCGCGATGGCCCCGACGACCGCGGACGCCGCTTCCAATGCCGCCGCGATCGCCCCGGTCAGCGCACCGGTGCAGATCCCGAAGCCGCAGCAAGCGCCGACCCGGCTGGTCCAGGGCCAGGTC
The DNA here is from genome assembly GCF_018732085.1 of Lysobacter capsici. Lineage (NCBI taxonomy): Bacteria > Pseudomonadati > Pseudomonadota > Gammaproteobacteria > Lysobacterales > Lysobacteraceae > Lysobacter > Lysobacter capsici. The sequence goes on from NZ_CP076103.1 coordinate 1,765,734, forward strand.
TATTCCTTTATCAAGGACGGCGTGCGCCACTACACCAGCAAGCGGCCGCAGGGGCTGGCCAACGCCAGCGCGGTGCGGACCATCCGCTACAGCTTCATCGAGACCTGCTTCGCCTGTGCCAGCCAGCCCGGGGTCAACTTCGGCACGCTGCGCCTGAACACGGCGGCGTTCTCGGCCGAGATCGCCGCGGCCGCGCGCCAGCACGGGGTCGAGGAAGCGATCGTGCGCGCGATCATCCACGCCGAATCGGCCTACAACCCCAATGCGATGTCGCGGGTCGGCGCGCAGGGGCTGATGCAGCTGATGCCGGCCACCGCGCGCCGGTTCGGTGTCGGCAATGCCTTCGACGCCAACCAGAACATCCAGGGCGGGGTGCAGTACCTGGCCTGGCTGCTCAAGCGCTTCAACGGCGACCTGACCCTGGCCGCGGCCGGCTACAACGCCGGCGAGGGCGCGGTCGACAAGTACCGCGGCGTGCCGCCGTATGCCGAGACCCAGCGCTACGTGCAGCGGGTGGCGGTACTGGCGCAGCGCTATCGTTCGGCGGTGGTCGCGCGCTGAATGCGGTTTCGGCTCGGCTGATCCAGGCTGTCGCGCTCCGGCCGATACGGTCGCGATCGAGCGCAAGGCCGTCTCTTCGACGCTGAAATCCCGGCGATACGGCCGATCGCGCACCCCGCGGGGGCGCGATGCCCATGCACCCCATGCCGGGCGCGATGCCGTTCGCCCGCTGCGGTTCCCCGTCGCTGACCGATTAAGCGCGAATAAGCCGCCTTTTGCGGGCTCGACCTGGGATATCGCCGCCGCCGCGAGCCACCGCGTCGTGGTTTTGCAATACCGCCGATTGTCGCGCCCTTAACGCTTCCGCTACACTTCCCCGTCTTTTGTGCCGCCAGCCTTTCGCCAGTGGTTAAGTAGTTCCCCATGGTGCCCGGTCGGTGCGGCGTAACTTCGAATTGCAGCTTTCGCGGAGTGCCGGATGGCCAACCAAGGGGTCCACGATCCTATTAACACGGGCCGACGTCGGTTCCTGACGGCGACCACGGCAGTGGTCGGTGCGGTCGGGGCCGGTTTTGCGGCGGTACCCTTCATCAAGTCCTGGAACCCCAGCGCGCGCGCCAAGCTCGCCGGTGCGCCGGTGACCGCGGACATCAGCGCCCTGGCCGAAGGCCAGCGCCTGGTCCTGGAATGGCGCGGCCAGCCGATCTGGATCGTCAAGCGCTCCGAGGCGATCCTCAAGGCGCTGCCGACCCTGGACGGGCATCTGCGCGATCCGAAGTCCGAAAACCTGGATCAGCAGCCGGCCTACGTGCGCGCCGCCAATCCGGAGCTGCGTTCGATCAAGCCCAGCATCTCGGTGCTGGTCGGCCTGTGCACCCACCTGGGCTGTTCGCCGGAAATGAAGGCCGAGATCCGGCCCGAAGCCTTCGACCCCGAGTGGAAGGGCGGCTACTTCTGCCCCTGCCACAAGTCGCGCTTCGACATGGCCGGCCGGGTGTTCCAGGGCGTGCCGGCGCCGATCAACCTGCTGGTGCCTCCGCACTACTACGCAGACGACAACACCATCATCATCGGCGTTGATCCGAAGGGAGCGGCGTAAGTCATGTCCAACATCCTTACCCGAACCGCCAACAACGTCTTCGATTGGGTCACCGCTCGCGCGCCCGGCATGATGCCGGTCTATCGCAAGCACATGACCGAGTACTACGCGCCGAAGAACTTCAACGTCTGGTACTACTTCGGTTCGCTCGCGCTGCTGGTGCTGGTCAACCAGATCGTCACCGGCATCTTCCTGACGATGCACTTCAAGCCGTCCGCGGCCGATGCGTTCTCGTCGGTCGAATACATCATGCGCGACGTGGAGTGGGGCTGGCTGATCCGCTACATGCACTCCACCGGCGCATCGCTGTTCTTCATCGTCGTCTACCTGCACATGTTCCGCGGCCTGCTGTACGGCTCGTACCAGAAGCCGCGCGAGCTGGTGTGGATCCTGGGCATGCTGATCTACCTGGTGCTGATGGCCGAAGCCTTCATGGGCTACGTGCTGCCGTGGGGCCAGATGTCGTTCTGGGGCGCGAAGGTCATCATCTCGCTGTTCGGCGCGATCCCGGTGATCGGCAACGGCCTGACCGAGTGGATCATGGGCGACTACCTGCCCGGCGACGCCACCCTCAACCGCTTCTTCGCCCTGCACGTGATCGCGCTGCCGCTGGTGCTGTTGCTGCTGGTGGTGCTGCACCTGGGCGCGCTGCACGAAGTGGGTTCCAACAACCCCGACGGCGTCGACATCAAGAAGGGCCCGAAGGGCAACCGCTGGGACGCGAACAAGCCGCTCGACGGCATTCCGTTCCACCCGTACTACACGGTCAAGGACCTGGTCGGCGTCGGCTTCTTCCTGATCATCGCCGCGTTCATCATCTTCTTCGCGCCGGCGATGGGCGGCTGGTTCCTCGAGCACGACAACTTCACCGAGGCCAACCGCCTGGTGACGCCGGAGCACATCAAGCCGGTGTGGTACTACACCCCGTACTACGCGATGTTGCGGGTGATTCCGCACAAGCTGTCGGGCGTGCTGGTCATGTTCGCGGCGATCGCGGTGCTGTTCTTCGTACCGTGGCTGGACCGTTGCAAGGTCAAGTCGGTGCGTTACCGCGGCTGGATCAGCAAGTTCATGCTGATGCTGCTGGCGGTGTGCTTCATCTGGCTGGGCAAGATCGGCGCCGGCCCGGGTACCGACCCGGTCGAGACCATCGTTGGTCGCGTGCTGACCTTCCTGTACTTCGCCTTCTTCATCACCATGCCGCTGTGGACCAAGCTCGACAAGACCAAGCCGGTGCCGGAACGGGTGACGATGCATGACTAACACCAGCACCCAGGTCCGTCTGCAAGAGTCCGCGGCGGTCGCCGCCGACTTTCCAAACAGCCAGCCTCTGCAGAAGAATCGCATCGTGAAGAAGCTCGCCACCTTCGTCGCCGGACTGCTCGTGTCGGCCACCGCCTTCGCTTCCGGCGGCGGCAACCTGATGCAGTCGGAGACCGACCTGAGCAACCGCGCCTCGCTGCAGCGCGGCGCGCAGCTGTACATGAACTACTGCTCGGGCTGCCACTCGCTCAAGTACCTGCGTTACTCGCGCATGGCCGAGGACCTGGGGCTGACCGAAGACGAGGTGATGAACAACCTCAACTTCACCGGCGCCAAGTTCGGCGAGCAGGTCCAGGTCAACATGACCGCCGAGCACGCCAGCCAGTGGTTCGGCAAGATGCCGCCGGACCTGAGCGTGATCGCGCGCGTGCGCGGCAGCGACTGGATCTACACCTACCTCAACGAGTTCTATCTCGACGAGACCCGTCCGCTGGGCTGGAACAACAAGCTGTTCCCGAACGCCTCGATGCCCAACCCGCTGTGGGAACTGCAGGGCCTGCAGCACGCGGAGTACGGCGAAGTCGACAAGGCCACGGGCGAACGCCCGGTCCATGCGCTCAAGGTGACCCAGCCCGGCAAGCTCGACGCCGAAGGCTTCAAGACGGCCACGCGCGACATCACCACATTCCTCGAGTACGCCGGCGAACCGGCCGCCCTGAAGCGCCAGAGTCTCGGCGTTTGGGTGATCCTGTTCCTGGCGTTGTTCACCTTCATCGCGTATCTGTTGAAGACCGAGTACTGGCGCGACGTGGAGCACTGACGTCGTTCGACTGGAAAACCCACGCCACACGCGTGGGTTTTCCGCTAGGGTGTCGGCTCCACCGAGTCGACAGCCTTGGCAAAGTCCAATGCAGGCTCGAGGCCGTGATGACCTCCCACAGCGGGTGGGGGGCGTCTTGCGACTGGCGGATTCCGGTCGTTGGAGAGGTCGATGATGGCGGCGAGCCCCCGTATGCGTAATGCACTGACTCTGTTTTCGTCCACCGATTGCGTGCTGTGTCATCGCGTCCGGCTGGTACTGGCGGCCAAGGGCGTCACCTACGACCTGATCCCGGTCGACCCGCAGAATCCGCCCGAAGACCTGGTCGACCTCAATCCCTATCACTCGGTGCCGACCCTGGTCGAGCGCGATCTGGTGCTGTACGCGGCCAGCGTGGTCTGCGAATACCTGGACGAGCGCTACCCGCATCCGCCGTTGATGCCGGTCGATCCGCTGTCGCGCGCGCGTTTGCGCCTGGCGATGCTGCGCCTCGAACACGACTGGGTGCCGCAGGTGCAGGCCATCCAGATGGGCAACAAGGCCCAGGCCGAGGCCGCGCGCAAGCGGCTCAAGGAACTGCTGACCGCGTCGGTGCCGCTGTTCAAGGCCAGCAAGTTCTTCCTGAATCCGGAAATGAGCCTGGCCGACTGCGCCATGGCGCCGATCATCTGGCGCCTGCCGTCGTTGGACGTGCCGCTGCCGAAGGACGGCAAGGCGATCGAGGACTACGGCAACCGGATCTTCCGCAACCCCGGTTTCACCCGCAGCCTGACCGAGCAGGAGCGCAAGCTGCGCGATTTGCCGGGGTGAAGCCGGGATTGGGGATTGGCGAAGCGAGTAGCGCGCAAGGCAAGACACAGCAGGCTCACGGCGGCGTCGTAGCGGCGAGTTCTTTTGTGGGAGGGCTTCAGCCCCGACGCTTTTCGTCCCGATCGCCGTGCAGTTCCGTCATCGCCTGAGCGAAGAGCGTCGGGGCTGAAGCCCCTCCCACAAAAGATCGCCGTGGGTCGACGGCGCTGCCGGTATTCACGGGCCTTGCAACGACGCGCGGCATCGCCCGAATCCAGGCGCGGCCGCCTGCCGGCCGGCGCTTTAGCTTAAAATGCGTCCATGACCGAAAGCAGCACGCCGATGACCAGCCACCGCCCCTACCTGTTGCGGGCACTGTACGAATGGATCGCCGACAACGGCATGACCCCGCACCTGCTGGTCGACGCCACGCGCCCGGCGGTGCAGGTGCCGGCGCATGCGGTCAAGGACGGCAAGATCGTCCTCAACGTCGCCGCGCGCGCGGTCTCGCACCTGGAAATGGGCAACGACCTGATCCGCTTCAGCGCCCGCTTCGGCGGCGTCAGCCATGCGGTCTCGGTGCCGGTGGGCGCGGTGCTGGCGATCTATGCGCGCGAAACCGGGCAGGGCATGGCCCTGCCGGAAGACAGCAGCCTGGACGAGTCGGGGCTGGACGAAGGGCAGGACGAAGCCGAGTCGGGTTCGCCGCCGGTGTTGAGCGCGGTGCCGAACGATCCGGCGCCCGAGGGCGACGACGACGGCCCGCAGCCGCCTTCGCCGTCGCCGCGTCGCGGCGGGCATCTGCGGATCGTGAAGTAGGCCGCGCGGTTTCCTTCCCTCGCTTATGGCGAATGACTGAAGGAAACGCGGAGCCGCAAAGGTGCTTCTGGGATCTTTCGCCACGACGGCGGGAGCGCGGCGTTGCGGCCGAGAGCCGGGCTGTCTTGCTTGATCGATTCCGCGCGCCCTCACCCCAGCGCTCTGCCGCAAGCGGGAGAGGGAGTGAGGTAGGAGGGAAATAAGCGAATCGTCCCGGCTTTCCCTTCTCCCGCTTTGCGGGAGAAGGTGCCCGAAGGGCGGATGAGGGCAAGCGAGCGCCTAGTGCAACTGCGACGGCGCCCGCGCGATCGGTCCACTGAACGCGATCAGCCGATCCCCACGCAACACCAGCCGGCCGACATGCCGGTCTTCGCCGTCGATCGAATAGTCGAAGCGGAACGTGCGCTCGAACCCGAGCCAGCCGCTCTCGCGCCGGATCACCTTCAGCCCGATCGCATGCACGCTCTGATCGAGCCACTGCACCCCGGCGGCGCGGCAGGCGTCGCGGCCGACCGCTTCGGCGCGCTCGGCGGCGGCGCGGCCCGCGCTCCAGAACGAGAACGCGGCGGCGCCGAATATCATCAGGAAGATCAGGCTGGGCATGGCGAATGTCTGGCGGCGGCGAGGGGCAAAGCCAAGGGGCTTCAGCCCGGCGGTGGACCGAGTTTCAACGAAAGATCGATCGCCCGCACATGTTTGGTCAGGCCGCCGATCGAAATGCAGTCGACCCCGTCTTCGGCGATGGCGCGCAGCCCGGCCAGGTCCACGCCGCCGGAGACTTCCAGCGGAATCCGACCGTCGAACGGCGCGGCGCGCGCGATCCGCACCGCCTCGCGCCGGGTCGGCGCATCGAAGTCGTCGATCAGGATGCGATCGCAGCCCTCGGTCAATGCTTCGCGTAGCTGATCCAGCGATTCGACTTCGACGATCAGCGGCAGCTGCGGATGCTTCGCGCGCGCGCCGCGGATCGCCGCGGTCAGCGAGCCGGCCGCGCGCACGTGGTTTTCCTTGAGCATCACCGCGTCATACAAGCCGATGCGATGGTTGACCCCGCCGCCGACCCGGACCGCGTACTTCTGCGCCAGGCGCAGGCCGGGCAGGGTCTTGCGGGTGTCGAGGATGCGGGTGCCGGTGCCTTCCACGGCCGCGACATGGGCCGCGGTGGTCGTGGCGGTGCCCGACAGGGTCTGCAGGAAATTCAGCGAGGCGCGTTCGGCGCTGACCAGGGCGCGCGAGCGCCCCTGCAGGGTCGCCAGCACCGTGCCCTTGGCGACCCGGTCGCCTTCCTCGACCCGCCAGTCGATCCGCACGTTCGGATCGAGCGCGCGATGGCAGGCGTCGAACCACGGCCGCCCGCACACCACCGCGTCTTCCTTGCACAACAGGTAGGCGATGTCGGGCGAATCGGGCAGCAGGTCGGCGGTGACGTCGCCGCCGCCGAGGTCTTCGGCCAGCGCGTCGGCCACGTCGGCCTCGATTTCGGCCGAAGGCGGCGGGGTCAGGTCGCGGGCGGGGGCGCTCATGCGCTCGGGAAGTCGCTGACTTGGGCGGTGGCGATGGCGTTTTCCGAATCCAGCAGCGGGATGCCGTCGTCGACGATGTAGACGATCTTGCGGTCGCGGGTGACCAGCGCTTCGCGCAGCGCCTCGGATTGGGCCTCGCCGCTGCCGCGGACCAGGCCGCCGGCCGCGATCGCGGCGTTGAGCGCCTGCAGACCGCGGCTTTCCAGCGGGAACAGCGGTTGGCGGGTGGTGGGGCAGACGAGCAGGTCGAGCAGTTTGCGATCCATACGGTGCGGTGCCGGTACGACGGGACAGGGCGTTAGAATACGTCTTTGCGCCAAGGCACGCCCCATGTCCCCAGCCCAGTCTTCCGCTTCTTCGTCAGACGCTTCGTCCAACGCGCCGCCGCCGCTGGTCGGCATCGTCATGGGCTCGCGCTCGGACTGGGACACCATGCAGCACGCCGCGGCCAAGCTCGAGGCGCTGGGCGTGCCGCACGAAGTGCGGGTGGTTTCGGCGCATCGCACCCCGGACGTGTTGTTCGAATACGCCGATACGGCGGCCGCGCGCGGCCTGCGCGCGATCATCGCCGGCGCCGGCGGCGCGGCGCATCTGCCGGGCATGCTCGCGGCCAAGACCGCGGTGCCGGTGCTCGGCGTGCCGGTGCAGTCCAAGGCGCTCAACGGCATGGACTCGCTGCTGTCGATCGTGCAGATGCCGGCCGGCATCCCGGTCGCGACCTTCGCCATCGGCAATGCCGGCGCGGCCAACGCGGCCTTGTTCGCCGCGGCGCTGCTGGCGCCGGAACACCCCGCGATCGGCGCGGCGCTGAGCGCGTTCCGCGCGCGCCAGACCGACGACGTGCTCGCCCACGACGACCCGCGCCAATGACCACCGTCGGCATTCTCGGAGGCGGGCAGCTGGCCCGCATGCTCGCGCTGTCCGGCGCGCCGCTGGGCTTGCGTTTCCTGGTGCTCGACAGCGCGCAAGACGCCTGCGCCGGCCAGTTCGCGCCGATGGTGGTCGGCGATTACACCGATCAGGCCGCGCTCGACCAGTTCGCCTCGAACATCGACGTGGCCACCTTCGATTTCGAAAACGTGCCGGCCGAATCCGCGCACTGGCTGGCCGAACGCCGGCCGGTGTTCCCGAGCCCGCGCGCGCTGGCGGTGGCGCAGGACCGGCTGGCCGAGAAGACCCTGTTCCTCGACCTGGGCATCCCGGTGCCGGATTTCTCCGCGATCGGCACGCGCGAGTCGCTCGACGCCGCGCTGCTCAAGATCGGCACGCCGTGCATCCTCAAGACCCGTCGCCTGGGTTACGACGGCAAGGGCCAGTTCCGGATCAAGACCCCGGCCGACGCCGACGCGGCCTGGGCCGCGTTGGGCCCGCAGGCCGACAAGGTCGGGCTGATCCTGGAAGGTTTCGTCGCGTTCGAACGCGAACTGTCGGTGGTCGCCGTGCGCGGCCGCGACGGCGAATTCCGCGCCTGGCCGATCACCGAGAACTGGCATGTCGACGGCGTGCTGTCGGCGAGCCTGGCCCCGGCGCGCGTCGACGACGCGCTCAGCGCGACCGCGATCGGCTACGCGAGCAAACTCGCCGAAGCGCTGGACTACGTCGGCGTGTTCGCGCTGGAACTGTTTTGCCGCGACGGCGTGCTGCTGGCCAACGAACTCGCGCCGCGCGTGCACAACTCCGGCCACTGGACGATCGAAGGCAGCGAGACTTCGCAGTTCCAGAACCACTTGCGCGCCGTGCTCGGCCTGCCGCTGGGCGACACCCGCGTGCTCGGTCAGGCCTGCATGCTCAACTGGATCGGCGCGATGCCCGAGGCGAACGCGGTGCTGAGCGAGGCCGGCGGGCATTGGCACGATTACGGCAAGCAGCCGCGCGAAGGGCGCAAGGTCGGGCATGCGACCGTGCGCGCGGACTCGACGGTGGAACTCGCCCAGGCGCTGCAACGCGTTGGCGATTCGCTCGATCGCCGGGAACAGGTCGCGCCGGTCATCGCACGGCTGGGATGACGGCCGCGGGTTGGTTTCACCGTCCGCCGCGCAGGCCGTGGTGGCTGGCGAAATACGGGGCGGCGTTGTTCGCGACCCTGCTGATCGGCGGCATCGGCGTGTTGTTCGTGTACGACACGCCGATGAACGCCGGTTACCACGAGGCGTTGGCTTGGCTGTGGGCGCCGTGTCTGCTCGTCGTGGCGGCGTTCACCGCCCGCTACTGGGCGTGGTTGCGCTCGAGCCGGCCGGGTTGGAGAGGCCCGCTGCTGGCCGTGGTCATGTGGCCGATGTTGATGCTGGCATCGGCGCCGTATCTGCTGCTGATCAATTCGTTCGCCGACCATGGCTGGGCGGTCTATCGCGGGCCGGTGATCGACAAACACATCACCGGCGGGCGTTCGCGCGCGTCGGTCGTGACGGTTCGCGATACCGGCGGACGCGGCGAACTGTCGGTCGCGCTGGCGCCGGCGGATTACGAGCGCGCCCGCATCGGCCAGATCATGCAGTGCCGTTATCGCATCGGCATGTTGCGGATCGGGTTTCGCTGGCGCCGCGCCGATTCCGGCCCGGCCTGCGAAAGGGTGGAGTCGTGAGCGCCTGACCGAGACGTGGGACCGGAGCGGTGGATCGCCAGGCTTGCGTCGTCGAGCCTCAAAAACGGGTCTGATCGACCGTCGCTTGCGGCTGTGATGCCTGCGCTGAGGCGAGCTTGCGCATCTGCCGCATCAAGCCGATCAGATACACCAGCGAATACACGATCAGCACCGCGGCCATCCCCAGGGTCAGCGCGCTGGGCGTTTGCGCGGCGGCGATGCCGTCGTGGGTCCAGCGCCAGGCGAGGCGGCCGAGCAGCAGCACGGTCAGCGCGCCGCCGATCCAGGGATTGGGCGTGTAGACGCGGCGTCCGTCGCGCAAGGCGACATGGGTGTGCTTGAGCGCGAGCAGGCCGATCCCGACGCCGAGCACGGCGCCGACGGCCATCGCCGGCGCAAGCTGCGGTTGCACCGCCGCCAGGACGGTCAGCATGCAGGCGACCAGCGCCAGGATCCCGAGCCGGATGCCGCTGCGCACCGGTCGCCAGGGCTGTACGCCGAAGGTGCGGCGGATGCGACGGTAGACCATCAGCGCCGACAGCGCCGGGACCCAGTACGGAGCGGTGGAAGCGAATGCGGAGGCCATGAGCGAGGTTAGAGCTGCCAAAAGTGCGAGCGAGCTTGAGCGCGGCGGGCCAAGGCCGCAAGTGCGTTCCTGCATTATCCCGCGGCCCGATCGCTCACGCCTCTTCGATGGAAGCGCCCCCGAATGCTCACGCATCTTCGATCGCCCCCTGTAGGAGCGGCGCGAGCCGCGACCGCGGGGCTGCCGGTTGCGTCGCAGGCCGGAGGCGGGCGTCGTTATCGAGGGTTCGCGGTCGCGGCTTGCGCCGCTCCTACAGGGAGCCCATGTGGCCGAGTGGGGCCGCCCAAAACAAAAACGGCCGGGTTGCCCCGGCCGTTTCGGTGTTGCAATGACGCGGGCCGTTTACTTCAGGTTCGCAGCCACGAAATCCCAGTTGACCAGATTCCAGAACGCCTCGACGTACTTCGGACGGGCGTTGCGGTAGTCGATGTAATAAGCGTGTTCCCACACGTCGCAGGTCAGCAGCGCGGTGTCTTCGCCGGTCAGCGGGGTGGCCGCGTTCGGGGTGCTGACCAGGGCCAGCGAGCCGTCCGGGCGCTGCACCAGCCAGCCCCAGCCCGAGCCGAAGGTGCCCACCGCGGTCTTGGTGAACTCTTCCTTGAACTTGGCGAAGTCGCCGAAGGCCTTGTTGATCAGCTCGGCCAGCTTGCCGGTCGGCTCGCCGCCGCCCTTGGGCGACAGGCAGTTCCAGTAGAAGGTGTGGTTCCAGATCTGCGCGGCGTTGTTGAACATGCCGCCCTGCGACTTCTTGATGATCTCTTCCAGCGACAGCGAGGCGAACTCGGTGCCTTCGATCATCTTGTTGAGATTGTCGACGTAGGCCTTGTGGTGCTTGCCGTAGTGGTAGTCGATAGTCTCGCCGGAGATGGTGGGTTCGAGCGCAGTGCGGTCGTAGGGCAGGGCAGGCAATTCGATGGCCATTGGCGGGCTCCTAGATTCGAGAGGGGGCTGGCTAGCGGAGGGGCGCCGCGGCCGCTGTTCCGCCGCCGGGACGATGGAGTTCCGGGGCCGACGCGTCGGCGACGCCATGAAGGCTTACAATTCATATTCTATCCCCACGTTTCGTTGCCTGACCGTCAAGGCCGGCAACAAACCTCGTCAGGAGCAATACCCATGTCCGTTATGGAACGGATCCAGGCCGAAGTCGAAGCCCATCCGATCGTCCTTTTCATGAAGGGCACCGCGCAGTTCCCGATGTGCGGCTTTTCCAGCCGCGCTGTGCAGGCGCTCAAGTCCGCTGGCGCGACCAAGCTGCACACGGTCAACGTGCTCGAAGACGCCGAAGTGCGCGCCAATCTGCCGCGTTACTCCAATTGGCCGACCTTCCCGCAGTTGTTCATCCACGGCGAGCTGATCGGCGGTTGCGACATCACCCTGGAGTTGTTCGAGTCCGGCGAACTGGCGCGCATGATCAGCGAGACCCAGACGCAGTGAGTTCGACCGCCGCCAACGCCGCGGGCGACGAGCGCGCGCCGCAGACCCTGGCCGGGCGGGTGGTGCTGGTCACCGGCGCCAACGGCGGGCTGGGCTCGGCCGCGGCCGGCGCCTGCGCGGATGCGGGCGCGACGGTGGTGCTGCTCGGCCGCAAGCTGCCCAAGTTGAACAAGGTCTACGACGCGGTGGCCAAGCGCGGCCCGGAGCCGCTGCTGTACCCGCTCGACCTGGAAGGCGCGCAGCCCGACGACTACGCCGAAATGGTCGCGCGCATCGACAGCGAACTGGGCCGGCTCGACGGCGTGCTGCACTGCGCCGCCGACTTTCCCGGCCTGACGCCGCTGGCGCAGACCGACCCGGCCGCGTTCGCGCGCGCCGTCCACGTCAACCTGACCGCGCCGTGGTGGCTGTCGCAGGCCTGCCTGCCGTTGCTGGCGAAGGCGCCCGATGCGGCGCTGGTGTTCGCGCTGGACGACCCGCAACGGGTCGGTCAAGCGTACTGGGGCGGCTATGGCGCCGCCCAGCATGGGCTTGCCGCGCTGGTCGGCATGCTGCACGCCGAACTGGCCAATTCCAGCATCCGCGTGGCCGGACTGCGGCCGGGCCCGATGCGCACCCCGCTGCGCGCGCGCGCCTACGTGGAAGACAGCGACCGCGCCGCGCGCGACCCGTCCGCGTACGCGCTGGCCTGCGTGAGCCTGTTGTCGGCCGACGGCGCGGTGCATCGCGGCCAGGTCTGGTCGCCGGTTCCGTGATGGCTGCGCCGCCATGACCATCGCCTCGGCGGCGCTGCTGCTGTTCATCATTCTCGATCCGCTCGGGAACATCCCGGTGTTCCTGAGCCTGCTGCGCGGGCTGCCGCCCAAGCGCCAGCGCATCGTGCTCGCGCGCGAGCTATTGATTGCGCTGGGCGTGCTGATGTTGTTCCTGTGGGGCGGCAAGTACGCCCTGGAGCTGATGCACCTGCGCCAGGAGTCGGTCTCGATCGCCGGCGGCATCGTGCTGTTCCTGATCGGCATCCGCATGATCTTCCCGCCGCCGGAAGGCCTGATGGGCGAGATCCCGGACGGCGAGCCGTTCATCGTGCCGATGGCGATCCCGCTGGTCGCCGGCCCCTCGGGCATGGCCGCGGTGATGCTGATGGGCAGCAACGACCCCGCGCGCCTGGGCGACTGGAGCCTGGCGCTGATGATCGCCTGGGGCGCGACCGCGGCGATCCTGTTCTCGGCGACCTTGTTGTACAAGCTGCTCGGCCGCCGCGCGCTGATCGCGATCGAGCGGCTGATGGGCATGCTGCTGGTGGCGATTTCGGTGCAGATGATCCTGGACGGGTTCGCGGCGTTCTTGCCGGGGCCGCCGTAAGGCGGCGGCCCGGGAATCGGGAATGGGGAGTCGGGAATCGTAAGAGCAACAGCCGAAGGCCCGCCGCAAGGTGGGCCTTGTTTTATTTGCCAAGCCGAAGGCTCAGGCTTTCATACGATTCCCGATTCCCGATTCCCGATTCCCGATTCCCGATTCCCGATTCCCGATTCCCGATTCCCGATTCCCGGGCGGCGCCCCATACGCCCCGGCACATAACCAGGCACCCCGAGGGCGCCGCCTTATACAACTTTGCCGTGCGTGCCGGTTCAGTTGTGGCCGCCATCACCGTGTGACAAGGCTTGATGCCGGTCACGTCTCTGTCACACAGCGTCCCTAGCCTGTTAAACTGCTGTTAACCCGGCGGGCCACTGGTCGCGCGGGTAGGGGCTAGCCAATCCAAATCTTCGTGCAAGGCCGCGGCGCAAAGCTGCGCCTGCCGATAATCCGCCACGCATTTCACGTCCTGAGGCCACCGTAATGACCCATCCGAACCGCGTCCGCATGTCCAAGCTCACGCTTGGTCTGCTCGCCGTACTCGCCACCGCTCCTGTCTTCGCGCAGTCCACCTCCGCCGGCATCGCCGGCCGCGTCGTCGGCGCCGATGGCCAGCCGGTCGCGAACGCCGAAGTGACGATCACCCACACCGAGTCGGGCACGGTCAGCCGCGCCAGCACCGGTGCCGACGGCCGCTACAACGCGCGCGGTCTGCGCGTCGGTGGTCCGTACACCGTCGTGATCAATAAGGAAGGCGCAGGCACCGCGAGTCAGGACGGCGTGTACCTGAACCTGGACAAGGTCAACGAAGTCGACGTCTCGCTCAACAACCAGGTCACCACCCTGGGCGCGGTGCAGGCCGTCGCGTCGGTCGGCTCGGAAGTGTTCTCGTCCAACAAGATGGGCGCCGGCTCGATCGTGACCCGCGAGCAGTTGGAGTCGATGCCGACGATCAACCGCAACCTGCAGGACTTCGTCCGCCTCGACCCGCGCGTGGTCCAGACCGACAAGGCCCGCAACGAGATCTCGGTCGGCGGCCAGAACCCGCGCTACAACGTGATCCGCGTCGACGGCATCAGCACCAACGACTCCTTCGGCCTGGGCGGCAACGGCCTGCCGACCCCGAAGCAGCCGTTCTCGATGGACGTGATCGACGAAGTCTCGATCGACGTCGCCAACTACGACGTCACCATCTCCGGCGGCACCGGCGGCGTGATCAACGCGGTCACCAAGTCGGGCACCAACGATTTCCACGGTTCGCTGTACGGCGTGTACCGCGACAACGACTGGTCGGGCAAGAACTCCGCCGACGTGCGTCCGCAGCTGTTCGACAACGAAAGCACCTACGGCGCCACCTTCGGCGGCCCGCTGGTCAAGGACAAGCTGTTCTTCTTCGTGAACTACGAGAAGTACACCGGCAAGGAGGTGTTCACCGGCAACTCCAGCTTCGGTCCTCCGGGCTCGGGCGCCAACAACATCGTCAACATCAGCCAGAACGACATCAACCAGATCATCGACATCTCCAAGAACGTTTGGGGCTTTGATCCGGGCACGCTGGCGCTGCCGTCGCTCGACACCAAGAGCGAGGAATACGGCATCAAGCTGGACTGGAACATCAACGACCAGCACCGCGCCAACTTCCGCTACGCGCAGAGCAAGCAGAGCACCGCGTTCCTGCAGGGCTTCGGCACCAGCTCGCTGGCGCTGAGCTCGTACCACTACGTCCAGGACTTCGAGTTCAAGACCTACACCGGTCAGTTGTTCAGCGACTGGACCGACAACTTCTCCACCGAAGCCAAGGTCTCGTACCGCGATTACTCGGCCGTCCGCAACCCGCAGTTCGACCTGCCGGCGATCGGCGTGCGCGTGGGCAACAACACCCTGAACTTCGGTACTGAAGAAAACACCCAGGCCAACATCCTCGAGACCAAGACCTGGAACGGCTTCTTCGCCGGCAACCTGTTCCTGGGCGATCACACCGTCAAGTTCGGCGCCGACTACGAGTCCAACGAGGTCTACAACCTGTTCGGCCGTCGTATCAACGGCGTCTACACCTTCAACTCGATCGCCGATTACCGCGCCGGCCGTTCCAGCCGTTACCAGCTGTTCTACCCGGCCGGCGGCAACCTGGACAACATGGCGGCGGGCTTCACCCAGAAGAACGTGGGCGTGTTCCTGCAGGACACCTGGGCGGTCAATGACAAGTTGAGCCTGACCTTCGGTCTGCGCTACGACCGCGCCATCGTCGATGAAGACCCGGTTTACAACCCGACCGCGTCCAACGCGTTCGGCGTCCGCAACGACAACACGATCGACGGCACCGACCTGCTGGCGCCGCGCTTCGGCTTCAACTACACCTTCGACAGCGAGCGTCCGACCCAGTTGCGCGGCGGCGTCGGCCTGTTCCGCGGCAGCAGCCCGACGGTGTGGCTGGCCAACCCGTATTCGAACAACGGCACGTCCTACACCGACTACGTGTTCAACAGCGGCATCACCCGCTTCAGCCCGAATCCCGACAACCAGCTCGCCCAATTCACCCCGGGCACCGGCGCGACCCAGTCGATCGATTTCATCGAGAAGGACCTGCAGCTTCCGTCGGTGTGGAAGGCCAACCTGGCGTTCGATACCGAGTTGCCGTGGTACGGCATGGTTGCCGCGGTCGAGGGCGTGGTCACCCAGGTCAACGACGCGATCTACTACCAGCAGCTCAACCTCGGCGCGGTGCAGAGGGTCGGTCAGGATGGCCGCTCCATTTACTGGGGTCCCAACGGCCAGCGTGGTTCCGCGTGGAATCAGCAGGGCACGCTGAGCGGCACCAACGACGCGCGCTTCCGTCGCGACGGCCGCTACAACGATGCCATCATCGCGCGTAGCACCAGCAAGGGCGGCAGCGAGCAGATGACCCTGTCGCTGAGCAAGCCGTTCAACAACAGCGACTGGTCCTGGAATCTGGCCTACACCTACACCCACGCCACCGAAGTCAGCCCGCTGACCAGCTCGACCTCGAGCTCGAACCTCGGCAACGTCGGCGTGTTCCAGGCCAACGAAGAAGTCAGCGCGCGCTCCAGCTACGAGATCCGCGACCGTTTCACCGCCGCGGTGAACTGGAAGCACGCCTTCTTCGGCGACAACAACACCAGCGTGTCGCTGTTCTACGAAGGCCGCTCGGGCCGTCCGTACAGCTATGCGTTCGACAACGACGCCAATGGCGACGGCCGTCTGAACGACCTGCTGTACATCCCGAAGGGTCCGGGCGACGTCAAGTTCGGCAGCGCCGCCGAAGAAGCTGCGTTCTGGGCTTACTTCAACAGCAACGCCTACCTGCAGAGCCATGCCGGCCAGGTCGCCCAGCGCAACGCCGTGCGCGGCAAGTGGGTCAACCAGTTCGACGTGCATATCTCGCAGGAACTGCCGGGCTTCATGGAAGGCCACAAGGCCGAGCTGTCGCTGGACATCCTCAACATCGGCAACATGATCAACAAGGACTGGGGGCAGATCGAAGAAACCCCGTTCCCGGGCATGCGCGGCGTGGTTGAGTACGGCGGTATCGATCCGGGCACCGGCAAGTACATCTATCGCTTCAACACCCCGGATGCCGAGCAGATCTACGACGAAAAGGGCATCTCGCGCTGGGCGGCTCAGCTGAGCTTCCACTACCGCTTCTGATTTTGCGCTATCGTTGAAAACGAGAAACGGCCGGGGGCAACCCCGGCCGTTTTTCTTTTTACGGGGCCATGGGTTTCGCGGCCGGACAGGGTGGGGCGGCACGGCCGCGGACCGGTCCGGCGGGCGCCAGGGCCGCCGCAGTCGCATAGCAAACTGCTAGAGTCCTTCCCACTAATCGATGAAGAAAACAGAGAAAAACGCAATGACCGCACCTTCCATTCCGGCCGTCCTGCCGACGGTCAACGCCCGCATCTACCCCAAGGGCGGGCTCGACGTTCTGTCCCGCGACGAGGTCGCGCGCCTGCGCGACGCGTCCACCGGCATGCACGACCTGCTGCGTCGCTGCGCCCTGGCGGTGCTGACCAGCGGCAGCGCCTCCGACGACCCGCGCGCGGCGCGTGAGCTGTATCCCGATTTCGATATCGAAGTGCATCAGCAAGACCGCGGCATGCGCATCGACCTGGTCAAGGCGCCGGCGATGGCCTTCGTCGACGGCGACATCATCCGCGGCGTCGCCGAACTGCTGTTCGCGGTGGTCCGCGACCTGGCCTATACCGCGATCGAACTGGGCAAGGGCGGCGGCCGCGATCTCGACAGCAGCGACGGCCTGACCGACTCGGTGTTCGGACTGCTGCGCAACGCGCGCATCCTGCATCCGGCCGACCCGAACCTGGTGGTGTGCTGGGGCGGCCACTCGATCTCGCGCGACGAATACATCTACACCAAGCAGGTCGGCTACGAGCTGGGCCTGCGCGGGCTGGACATCTGCACCGGCTGCGGCCCGGGCGCGATGAAGGGCCCGATGAAGGGCGCGACCATCGCCCACGCCAAGCAGCGCAAGCGCAACATGCGCTACATCGGCATCACCGAGCCGGGCATCATCGCCGCCGAATCGCCGAACCCGATCGTCAACCACCTGGTGATCATGCCGGACATCGAGAAGCGCCTGGAGGCCTTCGTCCGCATGGGCCACGGCATCATCGTGTTCCCCGGCGGCGTCGGCACCGCCGAGGAGATCTTGTACCTGCTCGGCATCCTGCTGCGCGAAGAGAACGCCGGCCTGCCGTTCCCGCTGATCCTGACCGGCCCGACCGCGTCGGCGCCGTATTTCGAGCAGATCGACAAGTTCATCCGCCTGACCCTGGGCGACGCGGCGACCTCGCGCTACGAGATCATCGTCGGCGACCCCGAGCAGGTCGCCAAGCGCATGAGCCACGGCATCCGCAAGGTGCGCGAGTACCGCATCGAGCAGAAGGATTCGTTCTTCTTCAACTGGTCGATCGACATCCCGCTGACCTTCCAGCGCCCGTTCGTCCCGACCCACGAGGCGATGGCCGCGCTGGACCTGCACCACGGCCGCAAGCCGCACGAACTGGCCGCCGACCTGCGCCGCGCGTTCTCGGGCATCGTCGCCGGCAACGTCAAGGAAGACGGCATGCGTCGGATCGAGGAATTCGGCCCGTTCGAGATCCACGGCGACCCGGACATGATGCAGTCGCTGGACGAACTGCTGCGCGCCTTCGTCGAGCAGCGCCGGATGAAGATCGCCGGCGAATACCGCCCGTGCTACCGCGTGGTGACCTGAGCCGCGGCCGCTGAAAAGCCGGGGTTTTTCACTTTTTTGCACAAGAGTGTTGACGTCGGCCGACTCAGTAAGCATCATATGCAGCCCCGCCCGAATAGCTCAGCCGGTTAGAGCACTTGACTGTTAATCAGGGGGTCGTTGGTTCGAGTCCAACTTCGGGCGCCAAATACGAGAAAGGCCGCGAGCAATCGCGGCCTTTTTTATTGGCCGCGACGCTTGTCGATTGCTTGCGTCCTTGCCGCGGCGCTCGCGGCGGCGACCGCTTCGAGCCGCTGGCGCGCAGTGCGCTGGACACGCCAAATCCGACTCCCGCCGATCGTTCGCGAGCGATTTCCGCCCGGCCCGAGCCTGCGGCCCGGCGGCATCATTCGAGCTGGCAATCCTGCGCCGCGCGCAGGCTCGCGGAGCGCTCACTGATCCGGCCGTCGTCGGTCAACGCCAGGGCGACCGCCTCCTGCGGGCAGCGCAGGTCGCACAAGGTGAAGCCGACCGCCGAGTCCGGCCGGCCGTCATGAGGCCGGAACCGGATCCGGGTCTGGCGGCGGGCGCTGCACAGGCGCAGGCCGTCGTGCAGGGGCGGGGACTTGTACAGCAGTTCGTCGCCCTCGTCGAAGCGGGCGTTGCCGTTGCGATCGGCGAAGCCCAGCCAGCCATGGCTCCAGTCGTTGCCGTCTTCGCAATATAAGCCATCGCCGGAAGGGCACAGCCAGACCGTGCTCGCGTGCTCGGCGGCATAGCGGCTGGCCTGCTCGACGCTGCTGACCAGGCCGCTGCGCACCGCGGCGACGCGGGAGGTGCCCGCCAGCGCGCCGAAAACGGAGCTGGCGACCAGCGTCAACAAGCCGGTGCAGACTATTGCGAAGACGAACTCGAGCAGGGCGAAGCCTTTGATTCGCATGGCCATTCCTTGGCAATTGCGGGGTTTTCAGGATCGCCGGCGCAGACTGTGATCGAAAGCAGGCGCCGCCGCAGTCTTGGGTAGGGGCTCAGGCGTGACGGGTGTCGGACTATTCCTAGGCACAAAACCTTTGACCAACTCCGCCCGACCGCTCGTCGGTGTGGCACCTTTTCTAGGTAATTCCGACTGTTAGCATCCAGACCGTCCTCTGGGGAAGAGAAGCGCTCATGGCTCTGCGTCGGTCCGCCGGCTTCACACTGATCGAACTGCTGGTGACGATCGCGATTGCCGCGATCCTGCTCGCCCTGGCACTTCCTACCTTCACCGAGTCCATCCGCGCCAACCGCGTTTCCACGGCGACCAACCAGATGCTGGCGACGCTAAACTTCGCCCGCTCCGAAGCGGTGCGCAGCAAGAGCAGCGCGCGGATCTGCCCGAACAACAACGGAACCGGCTGCGGCAGCAACTGGAACGCCGGGCTGTTGATCTGGACCGACGAGAACGGCGACGGCGCGTTGACCGCGAACGAGATCAAGCGGGTGATCGACCCGCAGGACAGCATCGATTTCACCGCGCCGACCGGCGTGACCCAGATCAGTTTCGACGAGCGCGGCCGCACCCTGGACCGGGCCACGTATTCCTTCGCGCTGCAGGCGCATGAGTGCAAGCCCGGCGTGTTCAACCGGCGCTCGTTCGCGATCAACCGGATCGGCCGGGTCGCGGTGACCAAGGAGACTTGCCAGTGAATGCCTGGGCCGTGCGGCGGCGCGCGCCGCGAACCTCCGGCCGGATGCGCGGCTTGAGCCTGATCGAAGTGCTGGTGGCCGTGCTCGTGCTCGGCCTGGGCCTGCTCGGCCTGGCCATGTTGCAGGCGACCAATCTGCGCCTGGCGCAGAGTTCGAACCAGCGCACGATCGCGACCAATCTGTCGAGCGACCTGCTCGACGACATTCGTTCCAACCGCTTGCTCGCGGCGCAGTACACCGGCACCTACAACGCTTCGTCGGTCGCGGCGAATACCTCGTGCGCGATGTTGAACACGGTCACCCCGGATCAGCGCAAGACGGCGTTCACCTGCCGCATGCGCGAGGCATTGGGTGAAACCGGGGTGGCGACGGTGCTGGTGCGCGCCGACAAGACGGTCAACATCAGAATCCGATGGGGCGATGCCCAACGCTGGGATCCGACCAAGCCAGTCACCGAGTTCCAAATGGACAGCGCGCTATGAACCGTCGTCTGCAAGCAGGCTTGTCCTTGATCGAGCTCATGGTGGCGTTGCTGCTGAGCACCGTGCTGGTGCTGGGGTTGATCGAAATCTTCTCGGCCTCGCGCGCCTCGTACCTGATGGCGCAGGGCCTGTCGCGCGCGCAGGAAAGTTCGCGTTTCGCGATCGATTCGCTGCAGCGCGACGTGCGCATGAGCGGCCACTTCGGTTGCGTGTCCGATCAGGCGCACTTCTACGCCGGCAACGGCGCATTCGGCGAACTGTTCCTGTCCAACCGCGCCGACTTCACCACCATCCCGGCCGCGCGCGAGGCCCTGCGTTTCGATTATTCGATCCGCGGCTACGAAGCGCGCGCCACCGCGCCCAACGACAGCGTGACCATCAGCGCCACGCCGACCACGGGTGCCGCGGCCGACTGGGTGCCTGCGTTGCCTGATGCGTTCCTGACCGGGACCCAGCGTCTGCAACCCGCGCCGATTCGCGGCAGCGACATCCTGATGCTGCGGTTCCTGTCGCCGGAAAGCGCCGAGGTCACCGGCTTTGCGACCGGCAATCCCGCCACCATCTCGGTCAACGCCGCGCAGTGGCCGGTGTTGACCGCCGCCATGCCCACGCCGGGCATATTCGGCATCGCCGACTGCCGTTCGGTGGTGATGTTCCAGGCCAGCGCGGTCACGGTCGGGTCGGGCACGGTGCAGATCACCGCGCGCAACACCGGCGTCAATCAGATCGCGTTCGACGGTTCCGATACCTTCGCTTCGGGCCAGGCGCGCCTGTACCGCGCCGAAAGCTTCGTCTACTACATCGCGCTCAACCCGGCGGGCGAACCCTCGCTGTACCGCGCGCGATTCAACGTGCCGCCCGGTTCGGCCGGCGTCGTGCTCGACACCGGTCTGGCCGAGGAAGTGGTCGAAGGCGTGGAGAACATGCAGTTGTTGTTCGCCCAGGACATCGTCACCAACCCGGCGCAGCCGCCCACCGGCGTGATCAACGGCATCCGCACCGCGGCCGGTTTGTTGCCCGACAGCAACAGCCAAGCCGGCTGGCAGCGCGTCGGCGGCGTCCAGGTGGGTTTGCTGGTGCGCGGCAACGACCGCGCGGCGGCGGACCAGAAGACCGCGCCGACCCGCTCGCTGGGAACCCAGCTGCAACTGCCCGCGGACGGACGCTATCGCAGCGTCTACGAAACCAATATCGCCCTGCGTAACCGGCTGTACGGAAATTGAGGCCCGCCATGACTATCGTCCGTAGCCGTCGTTCCGCGTTCAACAATCCGCCGCGCAGGCAGCGCGGCGCGGTGCTCTACGTCGCCTTGATGATGCTGGTGCTGCTGGCCCTGATCGGCATCACCGCGCTGCAGGTCACCGGTCTGCAGGAACGCATGACCTCGAGTTATCGCTCGACCAACAACGCCTTCCAGAACGCCGAAGGCCGCGCGCGCGGCAACGAAGCCGATCTGCAGCGTCAGGTGCAAAGCGGCGGCACCGAAGTGATCGACATCGACGAGCCTTTCTGCGTGGCCGGCTTCGATCCCAGCGGCTGGGCGCACACGATGAAGTACTCCGATCCGTTGCCGGCGAAGCTGAGCCATACCCGCCGCATCGACGAATGCGTTTCCGGCGGCACCGGCATCGGCATGGGCACCGTTCCGATCAGCGAGAACACCAATCTGATCTTCCAGGTCACGGCCTATGCCGTGGACCGCGGCACGAACCCCGGTTCGGACGCCGTCATCGACACCATCTTCGTACCCTGAGGGTTCCGCCATGGCATCCCCCCGCGTTTATCTCGCGATCCCGCTGATGCTGGCCGCCGCCGGCGCCGGGTACTGGCTGTACAACGCCAACGCCCTGCAAGCCGACGGCACCTTGGCGCAGGCGCCTTTGAATTCGAGCGTCACCATCCCGCCGGCCTTCGTCATGGCGGTCGACGACTCGGGCTCGATGACCTTCCAGACCCTGTTCCCGGGCGCCGACGGCGCCGCGTTCTGGGAGTACGACGCGCGCGCGACCAACGGCTACTTCACTGGCAGCGGCGCAAATGCGCGCCTGCGCACCCAGGCCGACAGCTTCGATTCGCGCAACTATCACCACACCATTCCCTCGGTCGGCTACCGCATCGATACCGGCCGCGTGGCGATCGCGCCGATCGACAACTTCGGCTTCGCCCGTTCGCCCGATTACAACCCGGCCTACTTCAGTCCGCTGGTGACGTACTCGCCGTGGAAGCGGCCCAACGCGGCGAACGAGATCGTCGACTACCCGCAAGCCGATATCGGCGCGACCCGGGTCAATCCCGATTCGGCCACGCCCACCATCGGCCTGGCTTCGGACTGGTCGGCCAACAACGGCGATGAACGCTTCTACGTGCCCAACGGCGCGACCTTGCCGCGCAACACCGTGTACTGGACCGATCAGAACTGCGGCGGGCTGAGCGCTTCGAACAATTGGCGCACGCTCGCCAACGCGGTGACTCTGAACGCGAATTGCAACGTGGCCATTCGTTACTACCCGGCCACGTTCTATCTCAAGACGGCGACCGTGGTGCAGCCGGCGGGAACGCCGGCCGCCGACCTGTTCGGCTATTCCGCCACGCCGGTCACCGCCACCAACGCCTGCGGCGACGGCTGCAATCTGTACCGCTACGAAATCCGTCCCGGCAATTTCAGCAGCTCGGACCAGTACAACAAGGCGATCCAGAATTTCGCCAACTGGTTCAGCTTCTACGGCAACCGCGTGCGCGCGATGCGCGCCGCGCTGACGCTGTCGCTGGAAAAGACCGAGAAGATGCGCGTGGGCATGTTCACCATCAACAGCGGCGGCGGCAGCTACAACTACGCCAACGTGACGATGCGCGACATGTCGGTCGCCACCGACAAGGCGGCGTTGTACAACAACCAGTTGCTGCAGATCGGCGCCAGCGGCGGCACGCCCAATCGTTGGGCGGTGCAGCACATCGGTCGCCAGTTCAAGCGCACCGACGCCGGCGCGCCGGTCAAGTTCGCCTGCCAAATCAACGCCGGCATGCTGTTCACCGACGGCTACAGCAATACCGACGGTCCCGCGGTCGGCTCGCAGGACGCCGATATGCCGCCGCCGTTGGCCGACGGGTTCCCGAACACCATGGCCGATACCGCGGCGCTCTACTACAAGGACACGCTGCGTACCGACCTGGGTCTGGGCAAGGTGCCGGTACCGGAGCAGTGCAAGACCACGCCGAACGATCCCAAGCTCGATTGCCGCGCCGATCCGCACATGAACTTCTATGGCGTGACCCTCGGCGCCAAGGGCGACATCTACGGCCGCACCTACGATCCGTTCACCAACACGCCCGATCCCTACACCGCCGGTAACGCGCCGGCGTGGCGCGCCTATCAGAACGATGCGCCGAGCACGGTCGATGAAATCTGGCACGCGACCATGAACGCGCGCGGCAAGTTCATCAACGCCACCACGCCGGCCGACATCACCTCGGCGATGCGCGAGATCCTGGCTTCGGTGGGCGCGGCGAACACGCCGTCGGGCACGATCGGCCTGACCGGTTCGCGCATCGGCAGCAACACCTTGTCGGTCGAGCCGACGTACCAGTCGGCCAACAACGGCACCGACTGGTTCAGCCGCCTCAACGCATCCAAGGCCACCAACAACCCGGTTACCGGCACGATCACCTTCACCAATTTGTGGGAAGCGTCTTCGGGCCTGGAAGCGGGCGGCCGTACGATCAACTTCGGCAAGACCCTGTCGGGCAACGTGGTGCCTCTGGTGAGCGACTTCACCGTCGCCGCGCTCGGCGGCAACGATACGGCCGTGCTCGCCGCTTTGTGCAGCGACGCCTTGCAGAATTGCGCCGGCAAGTTCAACCGCATCCCCGGTGGCGTCACCGCGGCAGAAGCGGTCGGTTACCTGCGCGGTTCGCGCGCCAACGACGGCAACAACGGCGGCAAGCTGCGCAAGCGCACCACGCTGCTCGGCGACATCGTCAACTCGACCCCGCTGGTTTCGGCCAAGGGCGACGACTACGGCTATCGCGGTCTGCGCACCAGTTCGGGCACCGCCGACGCGCTCAACTACGGCAACTACCTGCGGACCAAGCAGAACACCCGCAGCGCGTTCGTCTATGTCGGCGCCAACGACGGCATGTTCCACGCCTTCAACGGCGACACCGGCCGCGAAGCGTTCGCCTACATCCCGGCGACCTCGGTCGGCCACATGGGCAATCTGCTGTTCCCGTACCGCGCCGAGGATCGTAACGACCAGGTGTTCCAGCACCGCTATTACGTCGATGGCCTGGCCACGGTGTCCGATGCGCACGACGGCAGCACCTGGAAGACCGTCGTCGCGGCCAGCGTCGGCGCGGGCGGCCGCGGCGTATTCGCGCTCGACGTGACCAACCAGAACAACTTGCAGGTGCTTTGGGAAATCAACGACAAGGTGTCCGACGCCAACGGCGGCAAGGACATCGGCAGCGTGCTGGGCAAGATCGCGATCGTGCCGGTCAAGCTCAGCAGCGGCGTGGTCAAGTGGAAAGCGGTGTTCGGCAACGGCTACGAGAGCGTGAACGGCAAGGCCGTGCTGTTCCTGGTCGATATCGCCACCGGCGCGGTGGACCGGATCCAGGCGCAGGAAACCGATGCGCCGCTGCCGACCCGTACCAAGAACGGTTTGGGCAACCTGGTGGTGATCGACCGTTTCGACGGCACCGGCACGGTCGTCGGCCGCGACGGCTACGCCGACACGGCCTACGCGGCCGATCTCAACGGCGCGGTGTGGAAGTTCGATCTGCGCAACAACACCGTGGCCAACGGCAACAAGCCTTTGTTCATCGCCCGCAACAAGGACAACTTCAACGAGCGCCAGCCCATCATCGGCGGCCTGGAAGCCACCATGGCCGGCGACAACGTGATGGTGTTCTTCGGCACCGGCGCGTTCTCGTTCACCGGCGATCCCAGCGATCGCACCATGCAGACCATCTACGGCGTGATGGACCGCGGTTCGCAGGTGGTCGGTCGCAGCGAACTGCAGCGCCAGTACATCCTCGAGCAGACCACCTCGCAGGGCCTGCAGGTGCGCATGATCACCGGCGAGCGCCTGGATGCGACCAAGAAGGGCTGGTACCTCGATCTGGGCGTGGACGCCGGACGCACCGGCAATCCGGTCAGCACCGGCGAGCGCTCGGTCGGCAACCTGCGGTTGCAGAACGGCATCCTGTTCTTCCCGACCTACGACCCGACCAGCACCGACGGCTGTTCGACCGACGGCAACAACTGGCTGTACGGCCTGGATGCGCTCAGCGGCGGTTCGGCGCTGGCCAACGCCAAGGTCAATTCGGCGCTCGGCAACAATCTCGGCGCCGGCGTCGGCGCGGCCAAGCTCAACGGCGGTTCGGCGCCGGTCAAGGACGTGGTCGTGGTGGCGACGCCCAAGAGCGACATCCTGCCGGCGACCGCGACCGAGGAGCAGATCGCGCAGGCGGTGGCGTCGAAGTGCTCGATCATGGTCCAGACCTCCGGTTCGCAACCGCTTTACCTGCCACGTCCCTGCGGTCGCCAGTCCTGGCGCCAGATCCGATAACGAGGAAGCGACATGAAGCAGTTTCACTACAGGGGCGCACGATCGATCCGGGGTTTCACCCTGATCGAACTCATGGTCGTGGTGGCCATCATCGGCATCCTGGTCGGCATCGCGGTGCCGACCTATCAGGACAGCGTGCGCAAGAGCCGCCGCGGTCAGGCCAAGGCCGATCTGGCCGAGGTCGCGCAGGCGATGGAGCGCTACTACACGGTCAACAACACTTATGTCGGCGCCAATCTTGCAGACATCGCCATGACTCAGTCACCGAAGGTCGGCGATCCGCGATACACGATCTCCTTCTCCGGCGCCACGACCGCGAGCACCTTCGTGCTGCGGGCGCAGCCGACGGGCGGGCAGGTCGGCGACAAATGCGGCACCTTGACCCTGAGCAATACCGGCGCGAAAACGCCGGACAGGGCGACCATGCCCGAATGCTGGAACCTCCAGTAACCTGACCGATTCAGCCTGCGGCGGCCCGCTCCTTCACTGGGGCGGGCCGTTGCATTTGCAAGGCCCGGCAAGCGCGTCCGCCACGCCGCCAGACAGCCGCCGTTCTCACCGCCTGAGACCGAGTTGGCTAAACTGCCCGATTCGCATCGCTCGGGTAGCACGATGGACGACAGTCAGCAGTCCGCCGGTTTCCAGCTGGTTTCGCCGTATTCGCCGGCCGGCGATCAGCCGCAGGCGATCGACAAGCTGGTCGCCGGTTTCGAAGGCGGCTTGGCCCAGCAGACCCTGCTCGGCGTGACCGGTTCGGGCAAGACCTACACCATCGCCAACGTGGTCCAGGCGGTGCAGAAGCCGACCCTGGTGATGGCGCCGAACAAAACCCTGGCCGCGCAGCTGTACGGCGAGTTCAAGGCGTTCTTCCCGCACAACGCGGTCGAATACTTCGTCAGCTACTACGACTACTACCAGCCCGAGGCCTACGTGCCGTCGAGCGACACCTTCATCGAGAAGGACAGCTCGGTCAACGAGCACATCGAGCAGATGCGGCTGTCGGCGACCAAGGCCCTGCTCGAGCGTCGCGACGCGCTGATCGTCTGCACGGTCTCGGCGATCTACGGCCTGGGCGATCCGAACGAATACTTCCGCATGGTCCTGCACATGGTCCGCGGCGAGCGCATCGACCAGCGCGAGCTGATCCGCCGCCTGACCGAGATGCAGTACACCCGCAACGACACCGAACTGCGCCGCGCGACCTATCGCGTGCGCGGCGAAGTCATCGACGTGCATCCGGCCGAAAGCGATTCGCAGGCGCTGCGCGTGGAGCTGTTCGACGGCGAGATCGAGAACCTGACTCTGTTCGATCCGCTGACCGGCGAAACCCTGGAGCGGGTGCCGCGTTTCACCATCTACCCCGGTTCGCACTACGTCACCACCCGGCGCACCGTGCTCGACGCGATCGAGACGATCAAGGAAGAGCTGCGCGAGCGCCTGGAGTATCTGTACGCCAACAATAAATTGGTCGAGGCGCAGCGCCTGGCCCAGCGCACCCAGTTCGACCTGGAGATGCTGGCCGAGGTCGGCTACTGCAACGGCATCGAGAACTACTCGCGGCACCTGAGCGGGCACATGCCCGGCGAGCCGCCGCCGTGCCTGTTCGACTACCTGCCGCCCGACGCGTTGCTGGTGGTCGACGAATCGCACGTCACCATTCCGCAGATCGGCGCGATGTACAAAGGCGACCGTTCGCGCAAGGAAACCCTGGTCGAATTCGGTTTCCGCATGCCCTCGGCGCTGGACAACCGGCCGTTGCGGTTCGAGGAGTGGGAAGGGCGTTCGCCGCGTGCGATCTATGTCTCGGCCACGCCGGGTCCGTATGAGCTGAAGAAATCCGAAGGGCAGATCACCGAACTGGTGGTGCGCCCGACCGGCCTGATCGATCCGGTGGTGGAGATCCGCCCGGTCGCGACCCAGGTCGACGACGTGCTCGGCGAAATCCGCGAGCGCGTGGCGATGGGCGATCGCGTGCTGATCACGACGTTGACTAAGCGCATGTCGGAAAACCTCACCGAATACCTCGGCGAACACGGGGTCAAGGTGCGCTACCTGCACTCGGACATCGAGACGGTGGAACGGGTCGAGATCATCCGCGACCTGCGCCTGGGCAAGTTCGACGTGCTGGTTGGCATCAACCTGCTGCGCGAGGGCCTGGACATGCCCGAGGTGTCGCTGGTGGCGATCCTCGATGCCGACAAGGAAGGCTTCCTGCGTTCGACCGGCTCGTTGATCCAGACCATCGGCCGCGCCGCGCGCAACCTGCGCGGCAAGGCGATCCTGTACGCCGACCGCATCACCAACTCGATGCAGCGCGCGATCGAGGAAACCGACCGTCGCCGGCAGAAGCAGGTCGAGTACAACGAAGCCCACGGCATTACACCCAAGTCGGTCGACAAGGCGGTGGTCGACATCATGGAAGGCGCCCGGGTCGATCCCGAAGCGCTCAAGGCGCGCGGCAAGGGCCGTCGCGCGGCCGAGGACGCGACCGACGTTGCGAGCCTCAGCCCGGCCCAGTTCGCCGCCCGGATCAAGGCGCTGGAGCAGCAGATGTACCAGCACGCCCGCGATCTGGAATTCGAACAGGCCGCGGCGGTGCGCGATCAACTGCGCAAACTCAAGGACGCCGGACTGAGCGCCTGAGCCGAGCGGCCCGGCCAGGCATGGCCCGGAAGGCGACGACAAAAAGGCTTGTCGCTCGCCGCGCGCTGGGCTAAACTGCGCCCCCTTCGCCGGGGAATTGCAGCAATACGGCGATGCGGGCGGTTAGCTCAGCGGTAGAGCACTACCTTGACATGGTAGGGGTCACAGGTTCGAACCCTGTACCGCCCACCAACCGATCTCCGGGCCGTTCGCGCCGGGAAAGGTTGGAACAAGACGAAGCATCCAGAAAACCGTCGCCCAGAAGCGGCGGTTTTTCGTTTGGGTTCCCAGCCCCGATCGCTCGCGACGCGTCCGCCGAGCCGGCACCCGCGCGAGCCTCGCGCGCTACGATGCCGGCATGAGCAAGCAATCCGACCACGTGGTCTCTGTGTTCTCGGGAGCTGGCGGGTTTTCCCACGGATTTTCCTCGGTGGGGCTCAAGCCCGCGTTCGGCGCGGAGTTGAGCGAAGCGGCCTGCCGGACCTACGAAGACAACGTCGCCAGCCCCTGCCACCGCCTCGATCTGAGCGTGGCTTCGCCGGACTTCTTCACCCGATTGCTCGGCGGCGCGCGACCGTTCGCGCTCATCGGCGGGCCGCCGTGCCAGGGTTTCAGCACCGCCGGCCCGCGCAACGCCGGCGACCCGCGCAATCGCCTCGTCCTCAACTACCTGCGCATCGTCGAAGCGCTCAAGCCGCGCTGGTTCGTTTTCGAAAACGTCGAGGGCCTGCTGACCTGCGGCGAAGGGCGCGACGTGACCGCGCTGGTCGGCGAATTCCTGCGCATCGGCTACAGCGTCCGCTTGGAAAAAGTGAATCTCGCCGGTTACGGCGTTCCGCAGACGCGAAAGCGGGTGTTGATCGTCGGCAATCGGATGGGCGCGGATTTTCGTTTTCCCGCCGAGCGTTTCTCCTACGACTCGGGCAAGGCGAAAAAATCCAACGGTCGGCCGTTCGCGCCCAGCCTGATGCAGGCGATCGCCGGCCTGGGCGCGCCGGCGAGAACCCGCGAGCAGGCCGTGGCGTACGCCGCGGCGCAGCCGAGCAACGACTACGACGCCTCGATGCGCAGCGGCAATGTCGGCGGCACGGTGTCCGATCATGTCGACGCCACGCTTGCCGCCGACGCCGATCGCTACCGCCTGCTCGCGGCCGGGCAGAGCATGAAGGACCTGCCCGAAGCGCTGTGGCATGCCAGCTTCAAGCGGCGCGCGTTCCGCCGGGTCATGGACGGCACCCCGACCGAACGGCGCGGCGGCGCGCCATCGGGTCTCAAGCGGCTGCACGGCGACCTGCAAAGCCTGACCATCACCGGCGCGTCCGCGCGCGAGCTGATCCATCCCCAGGCCGATCGTCCTCTCACTCGTCGCGAATGCGCCCGCATCCAGACCTTCCCGGACCGCTATCGATTTCATGGCGGCGCCGCCGACGTCGCGCGGCAGATCGGCAACGCCGTGCCGCCGCTGGCCGCCGCCGAGTTCGCCCGTCATTTGCGCGCGCTCGACGGCGCGTTCGGTTCGGATCTGCAGCCGCTCGCGACGGCGGCTGCGCCGCGATTGCTCGGATACGTGCTGACCGATTCGAGCGCAAGGAGCGATGCGCTGAAGAAAACCGCGGCGCTGCTCGATGAGTCGATGCGATCCGGGCGGCCGCGGGCCTAGCATCGCAATGCTGCGTCGAAGGATGCGGCGGCTCGGCTTGTGCGGGCGTGCGGACGCTTCGTGCGTGGTCCGTCGTGGATCGTCCGAGCTTGCGCCGGGCGGCGAGAGCGACCGCTGCGAGGCGTCGTGGAATCGGCGGGACGGGGCGATGCCGGATCGGCGCGAAACCGGCCGGCAAGCGCGATTTCCCTCATATTCTCGGCAATTGAGACGCCGCGGCCGATCGCGCGGAACGTTGTGTTCCCTCACTGACGCCGCTGGTCGAGGTGACCGACGCGTTGCCCGCCATGACCCGATAGCAGCGCTTAACTGGCCTCGTTTGCCGAATTCGATGTGCGCAAATTGTGGTCAAGTATTCGCTAAGACACGGATTGTTTGTGAGTTTTTTGAGTGCGGTCACACAGATCAGGTGCCGAAACCGCACGCGATGTCTTGTTAAGCCGTGGCTGTGCTTTCTATGCTCAAGGTGCGGCCATCCCGCCGCGCATAGCTAAGGAGTAGGCAATGTCGCAGAACGAACAGACCCGCTTGATCGGCCGCATGGTCGCCATCGAGGTTTCGATGTCCGAAGACGCTGGTAACGAAGTTTCCTTCGCCGCCGCTTCGACGTTTGTCCGCACCAAGCCGTTCAACGAGATCGATCGCACCGACAACGGTGACCAGATCCCGTAATCCGCGCACCCCGGATTATCAAGACGATAGAGCCGGGAGGCACGCCTCCCGGCTCTATTTGCTTGCGGCATCGTTGGAGCCGCAGGCGCCACCGGATCCGGCGTAGCGTTCGCCGAAGCGCTCGCCCCGTCGCGAGGTCGCGGCCGATGCGGGGCGGTGCGGGCGGCGCGAACAACGCCGCCTCAGGCGCGCTCACTCGCGCATTTCGAACGTGCGCGGCAGTGCGAGGTGCAGATGCGCGGGCGGATCGACATCGCCGCGTTGTTCCATCGAGTCCCAGTACTCGCGATAGCGGTACACCGGCCGGCGCCAGTCGTAGACGAAGTTCCGGTCGCGGCTTTGGCTGAACTGCACGAAGCAGTCGAGCAACTGCAGTTCGGGGTTCACCCCTTCCAGCCACAGGAACTGGCCCATTTCGTTGACTTCCAGGAACATGTACTCGCCCTGGGTCGTGACCACGAAGTCGATGCAGCCGAACACCAGGCCCATGCGTTCCATCAACGCCAGGCAGCGTTGCTCGATCGCCTCGGGCAACGCATAACGCGCATAGCCCATGGCCTCGTCGAAATCGTTCGCGCGCCAGTCGACCAGGTAACCGCCTGAATTCTGCGACTTGATCTGCGCGGTGACGACCGTGCGGCCCATGACCGTGACCCGCAGCTCGTAGCTCTTGTCGAGCAAGGGCTGGTAGATGCCCGGCGCATTGGACAGCGAGGCGTCGTTGCCGAGCAGTTCTTCGCCGATCGCCGCGGTGTAGGTGGCCAGCGCCTTTTCGTCCGACACCCACGATGCGCCGGTCATCGGCTTGTAGATCAGCTTGCCGCCGTGCTCGTGGAAAAACGCGCGGATCGTGGCCGGGTCGTTGGAGATCAAGGTGCTCGGCACCGTCAGGCCGACGGCGGCGGCGACTTTCAACTGCGCCGCCTTGCGGTCGGCGCGCGCCTTGGCCGCGACCGGGTTGATCCAGAAACGCGGGCTTTCGTCGAGCAGGCCGATGGTCGCGCGGATGAACTCGTTGGCCTCGGTCTGGGCGAAACGGGTGTCGGCCGGATGCAGGTCGGGCGACGCCTGCGGCTGATACCAGCGGCGCAGCCACACGGTGTCGATGTCGTGCGAGCCGAAGTCGCGATGGTGGCGAGCGCAATGCAGCGTCACCTGGGCCGGATCAGCGCCCGCGCCGGCGCTGTCCACGCGCAGGCTGGCGCCGTGTTTCTGCGGGAAATCGTGGGTGTACCACAGGTGGACGTTCTCGCCTTCGTGTTCCAGTGCCCAGGCCACGGCGCGCGCGTGGATGTCCCAGGGATCGCTGACTATCAATGTCGTCATGACAGGTCCTGTGTCGTAACGGTGGAGGATGCAGGGGTGTGTGATTCGGATTCGCCGGGAGCGGCCGTTGGGCTGGTTTGCGACGGCGCGGCGGTGTCGTGTCCGCGTTGCTGCATCGCCCACAACGCGGCGTAGCGGCCTTGCGCGGCCAGCAGGAAGGCGTGGTTGCCGCGTTCGACGATGCGGCCGCGTTCGAGCACCAGGATTTCGTCGGCGCCGACCACGGTCGACAACCGGTGCGCGATCACCAGGGTGGTGCGGCCCCGCGCGGCCTGATCGAGTTCGCGCTGGATGCCGTGCTCGGTATGCGTGTCCAGCGCCGAGGTCGCTTCGTCGAAGATCAGGATCGCCGGCCGCTTGAGCAAGGTGCGCGCGATCGCGATGCGTTGTTTCTCGCCGCCCGACAGTTTCAGCCCGCGTTCGCCGACGTTGGTGTCGTAGCCTTGCGGCAGGGTCTGGATGAACTCGTGGATGTGCGCGGCGCGGGCGGCGTCGAACACTTCCTCGCGGCGGGCGTCGGGACGTCCGTAGGCGATGTTGTAGTACAGCGAATCGTTGAACAGCACCGTGTCCTGCGGCACCACGCCGATCTGTCGTCGCAGCGAATCCTGGGTGACCTCGCGCAGGTCCTGGCCGTCTACGGTGATGCGGCCGCCGGCGACGTCGTAGGAGCGGTACAGCAGCCGCGCCAGGGTCGATTTGCCGGCGCCGGTGCTGCCGACCACGGCCACGGTGCGGCCGGCCGGAACGACGAAATCGATCGCCGCCAGCACTTCGCGTTCGCCGTAGTTGAACGACACCTGCTCGAAGCGCACTTCGCCGCCGGACACGGCCAGTTCCGGCGCGTTGTCGCGATCGCGCACCTCGACCGGTTCGTCGAGCAGGGCGAACATCCGCTCCAGATTGGCCAGGGTCTGCTTGGTCTCGCGGTAGATCATGCCCAGGTAACTCAGCGGCGCGGCCAGTTGCAGCAGGAACGCGTTGACCAGCACCAGGTCGCCCAGGCTCATGCGCCCGGCGACCACGCCTTCGGTCGCGCGCCACAGCAGCAAGGTCAGGCCGACGGTGATGATCGCGGCCTGGCCGATGCCGAGCAGCGACGCGGCCTTGAGGCTCTTGACCCCGGTGTCCTCCAGGTTGCGCAGGCGTTGGTCGAAGCGCCGGGCTTCGAAGCCTTCGTTGTTGAAGTACTTGACCGTTTCGTAGTTCAGCAGCGAATCCACCGCGCTGGCGTTGGCCTCGGTGTCGGCCTCGTTCATGGCCTTGTAGTAGCGCTGGCGCCACTCGGTCATGCGCACGGTGAACAGCAGATAGGCCGCCAGCGTGCCCAGGGTGATCGCGGCGAAGCTCATGTCGTAGCGGCCGACCAGGATCGCGGTGACCAGCGCGATCTCGATCAGCGTCGGCACCACGGTGTACAGCGCGGTGTCGAGCAGTTCCGACACCGACGACATGCCGCGTTCGAGGTCGCGGATGACCGCGCCGGTGCGCCGGTCCATGTGGAAGCGCAGGCTCAGCATGTGGACGTGCGCGAACACCCGCAGCGCGACCTCGCGCGAGGTGCGCGCGAGCACGCGCGCGAACACGATCCCGCGCAGTTCCTGGAACACCGAGGACGCCAGCCGCAGCGCGCCGTAGGTGCATAGCAGCAGCATCGGCACGGTCAGCGGGGTGGGTTTGTGGTCCAGCGCGTCGATCAACTGCTTGAGCAGCAGCGGCACGCCGGTGATCGCCAGCTTGGTCGCCAGCACCAGGCCCAGGCCGAGCAGGACCCGGCCGCGGTAGAACCAGATCGTCGGCCACAGCCGGCGAATCAGCGTCATCGTGCCGGCGCGACCGCCGGACGGGGCCAGGGCCGGGGAGGGCGCTGCGGGGTCCGGCGCTGAGTGGGGAGGAATGTCGTCCGCGCTCATCCCTGGCCCGGCTGCATGGGCGTCGCGCGCGTGTCGTGGCAATGGCCGCGTCCGCCGCGGCTGGCTTCCCTATGTCCCATCACACCCCAAGCAGATGGCTTCCCTGTGCGGTTTACGGTACCGGAAGGCGTGGTTATTGCCTATTGGCTGCGTATCACCGGCCTGGGCCGAAACTGCACGGGCATCACACTGCCCGTGATCGCGCCGGCGGTTGACTTGCCCGGCGGCGTCCCCAACTATTGACGTCTGCGACACGGCATCCGGCCGCGTCCCGAATCGAGGTGGCCCGCGACCGATCGCCGGCCGAGCGTGCGACATGGACACTACCCGCGCCCATTGTTGAACCGCCGCAGGCTCCCGCAAGCGCAGGCGCCCTCGCGGCGCTTTTTTCTTGTCCGCCGATTCGTTTGCGAGCCTTCGTCCGACTCTATCCGTCGGCCGGTCCGTAAACGGCCTGCTCCATCCTCGTGCCACCGTTTCGACTGCCCGATCCCGGGTCGTCGCACCCGCCGCGCAGCCGTCTAAGGCCGCCGCCGGCCGATGCGGCCACCTTATCGCCACGCCTGCCCAATCAAGACCTCAACGCCATGATCGCCATTACCCTTCCCGACGGCAGCCGCCGCGAATTCGAAAACCCCGTGTCCGTGATGGACGTCGCCGCCTCGATCGGCGCCGGCCTGGCCAAGGCCACCGTCGCCGGCGAAGTCGACGGCAAGCTGGTCGACGCCAGCGACCGCATCGACCACGACGCCAAGCTGCGCATCATCACGCCCAAGGACCCGGAGGGCGTCGAGATCATCCGCCACTCCTGCGCCCACCTGGTCGGCCACGCGGTCAAGCAGCTGTACCCGACCGCGAAGATGGTGATCGGCCCGGTCATCGAGGAAGGCTTCTACTACGACATCTGGTTCGAGCGCCCGTTCACGCCCGAGGACATGGCCGCGATCGAAGCGCGCATGACCCAGCTGATCGACAAGGACTACGACGTGATCAAGAAGGTCACGCCGCGCGCCGAGGTCATCGAGGTGTTCGCCTCGCGCGGCGAGGACTACAAGCTGCGCCTGGTCGAGGACATGCCCGAAGAAAAGTCGATGGGCCTGTACTACCACGAGGAATACGTCGACATGTGCCGCGGCCCGCACGTGCCGAACACGCGCTTCCTCAAGGCGTTCAAGCTCACGCGCATTTCCGGCGCGTACTGGCGCGGCGACTCCAAGAACGAGCAGCTGCAGCGCATCTACGGCACCGCCTGGGCCGACAAGAAGCAGCTCGCGGCGTACATCGAGCGGGTCGAGGAAGCCGAGAAGCGCGACCACCGCAAGATCGCCAAGCAGCAGGACCTGTTCCACCTGCAGGAAGAAGCCCCGGGCCTGATCTTCTGGCATCCCAAGGGCTGGTCGGTGTGGCAGGTGGTCGAGCAGTACATGCGCAAGGTCTACCGCGACAGCGGCTACGGCGAAGTGCGCTGCCCGCAGATCCTCGACGTGTCGCTGTGGCAGAAGTCCGGCCACTGGGACAACTACAAGGAGAACATGTTCTTCACCGAGTCGGAAAAGCGCACCTACGCGCTCAAGCCGATGAACTGCCCGGGCCACATCCAGGTGTTCAACCAGGGCCTGCACAGCTACCGCGACCTGCCGATCCGCTACGGCGAGTTCGGTTCGTGCCATCGCAACGAGCCGTCCGGCGCGCTGCACGGCATCCTGCGCGTGCGCGGCTTCACCCAGGACGACGGCCACATCTTCTGCCTGGAAAACCAGATCGAGTCCGAGGTGACCGCGTTCCACCAGCAGGCGCTGGCGGTCTACCAGCACTTCGGCTTCGACGAGATCCAGATCAAGATCGCGCTGCGCCCGGACTCGCGCCTGGGCGACGATGCCACCTGGGACAAGGCCGAAGGCGCCCTGCGCAGCGCGCTGTCGGCCTGCGGGGTGGAGTGGCAGGAGCTGCCGGGCGAGGGCGCGTTCTACGGTCCGAAGATCGAATACCACCTCAAGGACGCGATCGGCCGCACCTGGCAGTTGGGCACGATGCAGGTCGATTTCATGATGCCCGGCCGCCTGGGCGCGGAATACGTCGACGAAAACAGCCAGCGCCAGACCCCGGTCATGCTGCACCGGGCCATCGTCGGCTCGATGGAGCGCTTCATCGGCATCCTGATCGAGCACCACGCCGGCCAGTTCCCGGCCTGGCTGGCCCCGGTCCAGGCCACGGTCATGAATATCACCGACGCCCAGGCCGATTATGTGGCGGATGTCCGGAAAATCCTTGCAAATCAAGGGTTCCGGGTCGAGGCCGATTTGCGCAACGAAAAGATCGGCCGTAAGATCCGCGAGCACACGCTCGATCGCGTGCCGTACCTGCTTGTGGCCGGCGACCGCGAGAAGGACAATGGCATGATTGCAGTGCGTACGCGGGCAGGGGAAGACCTGGGGACGATGACCGTCGCCGAGTTCGCCTCGCGTTTGAACGCTGAGTCAGCCTTCTAACCGCGCACAGCGTGCAAAAGATCCCGTCCCGGCGGCAGTCCGGGACGGCGTGAACCACTTTGGAGATTCAACAATCAGTACCCCCGAGAAGCCGAATCGTAAGAACCAGGAAATCCGTGTACCGCGCGTGCGCGTGATCGGCAGCGATGGCGAAATGATCGGCGTGCTCACGCGCGACGAAGCGCTGCGCATGGCCGAAGAGGAAGAACTGGATCTGGTCGAAATTCAGCCCAACGCCGATCCGCCGGTCTGCAAGATCATGGACTTCGGCAAGTTCCGCTTCGAGCAGCAGAAGAAGGCCAACGAGGCCAAAAAGAAGCAGAAACAGGTCGAGATCAAGGAACTCAAGTTCCGTCCGGTCACCGACGAGGGCGACTACCAGATCAAGCTGCGCAACATGCGCCGCTTCCTGGAAGAAGGCGACAAGGTCAAGGTCAACATCCGTTTCCGTGGCCGCGAGATGAGCCACCAGGAACTCGGTCGCGAGATGGCGGCCCGGATCGAAGCCGACCTCGGCGAGGACATCGTGGTCGAA
The DNA here is from genome assembly GCF_018732085.1 of Lysobacter capsici. Classification (NCBI taxonomy): domain Bacteria; kingdom Pseudomonadati; phylum Pseudomonadota; class Gammaproteobacteria; order Lysobacterales; family Lysobacteraceae; genus Lysobacter; species Lysobacter capsici. The sequence continues at coordinate 1,802,687 of NZ_CP076103.1, forward strand.
TCGCGTCCGCGCCTGGAAGGGCGGCAGATGGTCATGATGATCGCGCCGAAGAAGAAGATCTGAAGTTCGACTACGACAGCCCCCGGCAACCCCGGGGGCTGTTTCGTTGTGGGCGGCCGATGCAGCCTCGCCGGCGCGCGGACCGGTTGCGCCGACGACCGTCGCAACCGCGCAAGCTCGCGCACGGCACTGGCACCGGCACCGCCCGACCCGACCCGACCGGCCGGCCGGCCGGCCGAATCTTTCGCGCACTTTCGCTGCCGGCCGACCCGGACGGCCGGGCGCGGCGGGCGCCGTCACCGCCGGCCTTGCGCGATTCACCCGCGCATCAAGCCCCTGATTTGCAAGGGGATAGCCCGGTAGGCATAATGTGCGGCCCGGTTCTCCGGGTTTGTTGTTAGTTGCATCACGGACCTGTTGTAGATTCTTTTCGAATCAACGACTTACAAGCCGGCAAGGGCAGGACGGAAAGAGTGGCCGCGCTTCACCGCGCACCAGTGCCACCGCCCAGGCCAGTGACATAAACCTCCGAAAGGACATCGCAATGCCCAAGATCAAGACCAATCGGGCGGCAGCCAAACGCTTCCGGAAGACCGCTTCCGGCAAGTACAAGTGCGGCCACGCCAACAAGAGCCACATCCTCACCAAGAAAGCGACCAAGCGGAAGCGCAACCTGCGGCAGACGAACCATGTTCGTGCCGAGGACGCTGGCCGTCTGGACCGCATGCTTCCGTATTTGTGAGGAGACTGAACAATGGCACGAGTTAAACGTGGTGTAACGGCACGCGCCCGTCACAAGAAAATCCTGAAGCAGGCCAAGGGCTACTACAACGCCCGTCGCAAGGTCTTCCGCGTCGCCAAGCAGGCGGTCACGAAGGCGCTGCAGTACGCCTACATCGGCCGCAAGCAGAAGAAGCGCAATTTCCGTTCGCTGTGGATCACGCGTATCAACGCGGCGGCCCGCATCAACGGTCTGAGCTACAGCCGTTTCATGAACGGCCTGCTGAAGTCCGGCATCACCCTCGACCGCAAGGTGCTGGCGGACATCGCCGTGCATGACGCGGTGGGTTTTGCGGCGCTGGCCGAAAAGGCGAAGAGCGCGCTCGCGGCTTAATGCGGATCCCTCCGCGAGAGCCCGCACCGTCGTGTGCGGGTTTTCAATGAGGAGCTTAGGCATGGGGAAGGGCGCGAGTCCTTCCCCATTGTCGTTTCTGGGCCAGGCAAACAAGCTGCCCGGCACGGCATCAACTCCAGGGAATGTGCGATGAAGGGACTCTCGAACCATGGTCGGCTGGCGCTGCTGGGTCTGGCGCTGGCCTCGATGTCGGTATCGGCGCAGGAACCGAGCGCGCGCCAGCAGCGCGAAGCCGATGCGCTCAAGCGGTTCGGTGAGGTGATGGGTGGGATGGCGCGCAACGAACAGTGCAAGGTGCTGGACGAAGCGCGCAGCAAGCAGTATTCCGACGACGTGGCCACGATCACCCGCAAGCTCGAGCGCCAGGTGTCCGGCGAGAAGCTGCTCGGGGTGGTCATCAACGCTTCGGTCGCGACCGCCGCGCCGGAGCAGGCCGCGGGCTGCGACGAAGCGACCCGGCAGGCCGTCGAGGCGGCCAGCGAACAGGCGAGGGACTGGGCAAACGAAATCCGTCCGGTTCGATCGCGGAACACATAACGCACAGCACAGTGAAGGAAACCCCAGGACATGGCTGAGATCGAGCAACTGACGCAGCGCG